>JALOOI010000173.1 GCA_025454495.1 Anaerolineae bacterium | reverse complement strand
GGCACCCTGCTGCTGTACCCGGTAGCCGTCCCGGCCGATGCCGGTTAAATCCACCGCCTGATCGCGGCCAGGCCCGACCTCATAGCCGGGCCCGGCCGCGGTCGGGCCCCAGGATCACAAAGGCGATGCCTGTATGAGCGATGCCGGGCCGTACCAGCGCCAGTATCTGCCGCCGGAGGAAGATTACCAGGGCGGCCACCTGCTGCATAACCTGCTGCTGTTCGGGCGGGTGTGCCGCGCCCTGGGCCTGGCCATCACGCCCGGCTGCATGATGGACGTGGCGCGGGCGCTGGCCCACATTGACCTGGGCCGCCGGCAGGATGTCTTTTGCGCCATGCAGGCGCTGATGGTGACGCAGCGTAAAGACCTGCCGCTGTTCGCCGAAGCCTTTCAGTTGTTCTGGCGCAGGCCGGCCGACGGCCAGATTACGCTGAATTTGTTCAGCCTGGGGGAACAGCGCCACAAACGCAAAACGCAGTTCCTGCCCCCGGCCGGCTCAGAGCCAGACGACCCCGCCAGCCCGGACGGCCTGCGCCCGGATCCATCGTTGATCGCCATAGTGCCCACCTACAGCCAGACCGAAGTGCTGCGTTACAAAGACTTCGCCGCCATGACCGGCGCAGAACTGCGGGCCGCCCAGGCGATGATCGCGCGGCTGCCGCGGGCGCTCAGTTTTCGCCGTTCCCGGCGCTACCGGGCCGGCCACGGCCGCGGCCGGCAGCCGGATTTGCGCCGCAGCCTGCGCCAGGCGCTGCGTACCGGCGGCGAACTGCTGCGGCTGCCCGCCCGCCACAAAAAAATTCGCCCGCGGCCGCTGGTGCTGCTGTGCGACATCAGCGGCAGCATGGAGCGTTACACGCGGGTGCTGCTGCATTTTATGCACACGCTGGCGCAGCACCTGTATCAGGTGGAATCCTTCGTCTTCAGCACGCAGCTCAGCCGCATCACCCATCCCATTCGGCAGACTTCGGTGGATGTAGCCCTGCGCGATGTGGGCACCAGCGTCCAGCACTGGGGGGCCGGCACCCGCACCGGCGAGGCGCTGCACAGCTTCAATTATCAGTGGGCGCGGCGGGTGCTGGGGCGCGGGGCCATCGTGCTGCTCATCACCGACGGCTGGGATCGCGGGGAGCCGGCGCTGCTGCACCAGGAGATGCAGCGTCTTCAGCGCCAGTGTTTTCGGCTCATCTGGCTGAACCCGCTGCTCGGCAGCGCCGCCTACGAACCGCTGACGCGCGGCGCACAGGCGATGCTGCCCTTTGTGGATGCGTTTTTGCCGGTGCATAACCTGGCCAGCCTGGCGCACCTGATGGACGAACTGGCCCGCGTGCAGGGCCGGCGCTGAGGCGGCCGCACTTATACCAGGGCGATGGCTTCGATCTCCACCAGGGCCCCGCGGGGCAGTTTGGCCACTTCGATGGTGCTGCGGGCCGGGGGCTGGCCGGTGAAATACTGCGCGTAAATGCTGTTCATGGCCGCGAAATCATCCATACTCTGCAAAAAAACCGTTGTTTTCACCACCTGCTCCAGCGAAGAGCCGGCCGCCTCCAGCACCGCTTTCACATTCTCCAGCGAGCGCCGCGTTTGCGCCTCGATGCCCCCCTCCACCAGTTGCCCTGTTTCCGGCAGCAGCGGAATTTGCCCGGCGGTAAAGACCATGCCCCCGGCGACGACGGCCTGCGAATAGGGGCCGACGGCGGCCGGGGCGTGTGCGGTCTGAATCACTTGCTTCATATCAAAGCTGCTCCCTGGTAAGATCATCGCTCAAAATCAAAAAAACCTGCTGCTGATTAAACCACAGACGCGGCGCGGGCGCTATGATCGTCTGGCAGGGCGGGCGCTTTTGCGTTATCCTCGCCCGCAGCGAAAGGCAAAGCACAATGCGACGACTGCTGAGTTATGGAGTGGGGCTGGTGGCGGGCATGGCGGCCGGGGCGCTGCTGGTGACGCTGTTCGCGCCCATCAGCGGGGCGGCCCTGCGGGCCAACCTGCGCCAGCACCTGGCGGATGCCCAGGCGGCCGCCCGCCGCGCCGCCGCGGCCAAACGCGCCGAACTGGAAGCCGAATTGCGCGGCGACCCGGCCGGGCCAGGGCATTCCGGGGTATAATCATCGGTAACGATGATGAGTACAGGGATATGCTATGGCGCAGTTTGTTTCCAGAGATGGGGTGTGGGATGTCATCAGCGGCGGGCGCAGTGAAACCCCGTCCCTCACCGTGACCGGCCTGCAACCCGGAATGCTGCTCAAACTCACCTGCCAGTTCACCACCCGCACCGAAGGCGGCTTTTACGCCAGCCTGGGCACCGCCGATGATGATGATGTGGTGGGGCTTAGCCCGGCCGCCACGCTGGTGCAGGGATCGACATGGCACACCTGCACCCTGGTGTGCCTGTTCCAGGTGCTGCCCGGCACCGATGGCGCAGCCGAATTTGAATGCCTGTTCAACAAAGGCGATCAGGATGGCCACGGCACGCTGATGAATTTTCTGCTGCTGGTGGAAACGCTGTCCTGACGCAGGAGGGCCACCATGCCCGGCAAATATTTTGAGGAGCTGCCCCCGGGGCTGCATGTGCAGCACGCCCTGGGGCGCACCATTACCGAAGCGGACAATGTGCTGTTCAACAGCCTGACCATGAACACGCAGCCGCTGCACCTGAACGAAGATTTCGCCGCCCGCACGGAATTCGGGCAGCGCATCGTCAATGGCATTTTCACGCTGGGGCTGGTGGTGGGCATCACCGTCCAGGAATTGACCGCCGGCACCATCATCGCCAACCTGGGGTATGAGCAGGTGCAGCACCCCCACCCGCTGTTTCATGGCGATACGCTGTATGTGGCGACCGAGATTGTGGCCGCGCGGGACAGCCGCAGCCGGCCGGATTGCGGCATCGTCACCATGAAGCACACCGGGCGCAACCAGGCGGGCCGTATTTGCGTGGAAGTGACGCGCACCGCGCTGTTTTTGCGCCGGCCGCCGTCAGGCTAAGCCACCGGCACTCATGCTATCCATCTCATTATCCTGAAAGGCGGTGCTGATGCGCCCGCTGCTGCTCTGTGTGCCCCTGCTGTGCCTGATCGCCCTGCTCACCCTGCCGGGGCCGCTGTTGCAGGCCACGCAGCCGGCCGCGCCTTTCATCGGTACGCCGGTGCCGCCGGGGGCGGGCCGCATCGCTTTTGCCTCGGAACGGGGCGGGGCCTGGGGCATTTACACCATGCTGGCCGACGGCCGCGACGTGCTGCCGCTGGCAGTGCAGCCGCGCATCTACAATGCCGATCATGCCTGGTCGCCGGATGGCACGCAACTGGCCTTCGTCAGCGGCCGGGCCGGGGCGCTGGATATTTACGTCATGCAGGCCGATGGCCGCGCCCTGCGCCCGCTGACGCGCACCCCCCTGCTGGAACGCTTCCCGGTCTGGTCGCCGGATGGCACGCACATCGCCTTCACCGCCGCCAGTGGCAGCGACCTCACGCTGCACGTCGTGCGCGTGGCGGATGCCGCGCCGCTGCTGCAAATCGCGGCCGGCAGCCGCTTCACCGACCTGGACTGGTCGCCGGATGGCACGCACATCGCTTTCATCAGCGGGCAAAGTGGCAACCCGGAAGTGACGCTGCTGGAGGTGGCCACCGGCACGCTGACCAATGTCAGCCAGCACCCGGCCGGCGATTATCAACCGGCCTGGTCGCCGCAGGGCACACAGCTTGCGTTTGTGTCGCGGCGGGATGGCAACCCGGAACTGTACCTGCTGACGCTGGCCACGGGCACGCTGCGCCGCCTGACCGATGACCCGGCGCTGGACAGCGCCCCGGCCTGGTCGCCGGATGGCACACAGCTCGCCTTCGTCAGTGAGCGCAGCGGCAATTATGACATTTACACCATGCCCGCCGCCGGCGGCCCGCCGCGCAACCTCACGCAGCAGGTCGCCAGCGATTATCAGCCGGTCTGGTCGCCGGATGGCTCGCAGATCGCCTTTACCAGCCGGCGCGATGGCAACCTGAATATTTACCTGCTGCCGGCCGCCGGCGGCCCGGCCCGGCGGCTGACCGATGACCTGTGGACGGACTGGTTCCCCGCCTGGCAGCCCGGCTGAGGCGCGTTACTGCGTCACCGGCCGCCCCTGGGCCTGCCAGTCAATGATGCCGCCCAGATCATACAGGTTGCTGTACCCCTGCGGTTGCAGCAGTTGCAGCGCCTGCTGGCTGCGATTACCGCTGCGACAGTACAGCACCACCGGCATATCCTGCGGGATGGCGCTCAGGTTTTGTTCCAGGCTTTGCAGCGGAATATTGACGGCCCCGGCGATGTGCCCGGCCGCGAATTCTTCCGGCGTGCGGACATCCAGCAGCAGGTGCGGCTGGTTTTGCAGCAGCGCGGTATACTGCTCCCCGTTGATGCGGCTGCCGGGGCTGATGGCCGCCACCTGATCGTAATACACCACAGCGCTGCTCGGCTGAAGCAGCCACAGGGCCGCCCCGACAGCGGCGATGAGGACGAAGGCCGCCGCGGCGATCAACAGCGGCGGGCGGGCAGGGGCGCGTTTGGCTTTGGCTTTCATAGAAAAGGCATCCTGTTGGCTATGTTACGTGTCATGCTGTAGACGCAGCGGGCGGGGCATTTCTGCGGCCGTGGCTGCGCCGGCGTGATGAATGTCACGGCCAAAGGATGCCGGCCAGGCCGCCAGCGGCCGCGATTTA
Source organism: Anaerolineae bacterium (assembly GCA_025454495.1). Taxonomy (GTDB): domain Bacteria; phylum Chloroflexota; class Anaerolineae; order Aggregatilineales; family Phototrophicaceae; genus JALHOR01. The sequence goes on along the minus strand of JALOOI010000173.1, from coordinate 4,386 downwards.
TGATTTCGGCAGCGCCAGCCCCTGCGCCAGCCAGATGCCCCCCATCAGGAGCGACACCGGCACCCCGGCCGCGCACACCCACAGGATCAGCCCGCCACCGGCATCCAGCAGCAGCAAATTGGCGAAAATGAGCAGGATGCCCAGGGTAATCCCGGTGATGCCCTGGCCGATTTTCCGCTGGCGCGGGGTGGTTTCCAGCCCGGAGGGCGCGGGCTGCCCGCGCAGCGCGGCCTTTTCATCGCGCAGGGTGGCCATGCCTGTGGTGTATTCGCGCAGGATGAACATGGCCCCCAGCCACGGCAGCGCCAGCCCGATGAACACCAGCACCCCGCCGGTGAGCCTGACCAGGGCAGCATTGTCTACCGTGGCCAGCACCCCGCTGCTGCTGAGCAGATCCCGCACCAGGGGGAATAACCCGGTCTCGTGGTGCGTCCACAGGACGCTGGCCGCCAGGATGAGGGCCAGCAGCCCAAAAGCGATAAGCTGAAACGTGGCTTTAGGGATCATTTTCATGGTATCGGCTTTTCTGTCCCGCGGGGTGTACCGGCCGGGGGGCGCAGGCCAGCCCGCGCCCCCGGTGCTGTAGCGTGTAGCCGCCTTACGCCTGTGACGGCGGCGTGACCGGCTGCGCCAGCGCCTGCAATTCGGCGATGGTGAAGCGGTTGGCATAGTATTTGCGGGCCGTCTCCGCCATGCTCAGGATGGTCTGCGCGTTGAAGAAGGCATTCACCACCGCCCCGGCAATGGGGATGAAGCCCACCAGCAGCTTGGCCGGCACGCGGGCGCTGATCTGCCCGGCCAGCCGCAGCGCCAGGCGCGTGCTCATGCGCTGGCTCATCGTGCGCGTCTTCGGCGGCGCGTCCACATGGGCGCTGCGCTTCTGCGCGATGGCGATGAGGTCGTCCGTCGTCTCCTCATCGGTCAGGGTGCGTACCAGCGCCATGGCCCGTTCATCGCCGGCGAATTCATCCACCAGCAGCTTTAATGTTTGCAGCGTCCGCACCAGCACGGCATCCGGCTTGCCGGCCGTGGCATTGGCCAGCGCCTGCGCCAGCACCGCATAGCCTTCATCGGTCATGGCATACTGGAAGGTGGCCAGGTCGATGGCCTTAAAATCCAGCAGATGCAGGTTATAGTACGAGTCGTTGGCCCACAGCGTTAAAATATTCCGCAGGTCAGAATGCCGCGCTGTTTCCACGATGTACGCATGTTTTAGCGCCCCGATGCCGCGGCTGATGTAGGCCATGCGGTGGATGAGAAAGGTGATGCCGGCCGGGATGGTGAGGGCGTGCAGCCCCGGAATGAGCATTTCGGCACCGCCGGCCAGGGCGATGGTGGCCGTCTCCTGTTGAATCCACGTTTCGACGCTTTCATGGCCGTGGCGGGCCGCGGCCACCGCCCCCTGGGGATCGCCCCCCAGTTCATCGAAAGCGTTGATGATCGCTTCGGCAATTTGTTCCTGTAATCCCATGCTGGTTATCCTTCTGCTGGCTGCTCATAGTGCCATACGTACAGCAGCGGGCCAGGGTTGCAGGCAACCGGCGGGCGGCCGGCTGCGTATTAGGCTTTATGAGCCGCTTATGAGCCAGACTGAATCATCATGGGGAGCCAGTGAATATGAGCCAGAAACGCGATGCCGATACCGAAGCGATGAAACTGGTCGCCGAACAGGGCAAAGAACTGCTGAGTGAGGGCAACCGGCGGCGCATCATCGCCCGCAACCCGGAGGGTGACGTGCTGCTGGATGTGTCCATCACCCAGGCCGTCGTGATCACCCTGCTGGTCACGCTGCTGCTGCCCATCGGCTGGCTGCTGATGCTGCTGGCGGCCTGGTACGGCATCAGCAAAAAAATTCGGCTGGACTTTGTGCGCGAGCTGACCGATGAGGACGCGACCATCTCCGTGCGCGAGGCCAAACTGAAGAATGAGCAGTTGCGCCTGGAGGACGATGCCGCCGAACAGGACGCGCTGCGCCAGCCCCGCCGGCGCTGAGGGCCGGCCGGTACATTGCCAGCGGCCCCCGCGCCGCCGTACAATAGCCCCCCGGATGACATCACCGGGAGGGATGGGGGATGAGAGAACTACCGTTCACGCTGCGCCGCGGGCACCTGCTGGTGGCGGTGGCCATTGTGCTGCTGGCCTTCGCGCTGCGGGTGGCGCTGGTTTTTGACCGCGCGGCCGGCGATGGGCGTTTTATCCCCCCGCCGCTGTCTGATAGTGACACCTATTTCCAGTTTGCCCGCGGCCTGCTGGAGGGCACCTGGCCCAACAAGCCCTATGACTACCAGCCGGGGGCGGCGTATGTGTATGCGCTGCTGCTGGGCGCGACCGGCCAGGTGAGCATCCCCATGCTGCGGCTGGCGCTGAGCCTGGTGGATGCGCTGGCGGCCGGGCTGCTCATCGGCGCGGGCTGGCTGCTGAGCGGCCGGGCCCTGGGCGGCTACCTGGCCGGGCTGGCCATGGCGCTGTACCCGGTGTCCATTTATTACGGCACGGTCATCCTGCTGGAACCGCTGGCGGCGTTCTGGCTGTGTTTATTTCTGTTTCTGGCGCTGTGGCAGCGGGCGCGGCCGGCGCTGTGGCGGTCGGTGCTGGCGGGCGTGGTGGCGGGCTGGCTGGCAGCGACGCGCATCAACCTGCTGCCGGTGGCGCTGCTGTGGCTGCTGTATCTGGCGGTGCTGTGCCCCGGCTGGCGGGCATGGGGGCGGCACGCGGCGGCGCTGCTGCTGGCCCTGGTGGCCACCCTGGCCCCTTTCACGCTGTGGAACCTGCACGCCGGCGGCCGGCTCCAGCTTTTGCAAAGCGGCGGCTGGTGGCAGTTGTACGCCGGCACCAACCGCGACGGCGACGGCACCGGCGGCGTTTCGGCGGCGCTGGCGGCCGAAGCCTTCGACGGCGCACCGGATGCCGTGTACCGGGCGGCCCTGTTCGGCGATCTGGTCATTGATCCGGGGCGCTTCGCCGGGCTGCTGGCCCGCAAATTCGCCATTTTCTGGAGCGAAGCCGAACCCGGCAACAACGACGATTTTTTTGAAGTGCGGGCTTTTTCGCCGCTGCTGCAAAGCCTGCCGGCCGTCACCTTCACCGGGCTGGCGGCCGCCGGGCTGGTGGGGCTGCTGCTGCTCTTTTACGAAGATCGGCGGCTGGCGGTGTGGCTGGCCGCGCTGATCGTGCTGGTGCTGGCCGGGGTGCTGGTGTCGTTTGCGCTCAGCCGCTTTCGTTACCCGGTGGTGGTGGTGCTGCACCTGCTGGCCGGCTATGCCCCGGTGCGGCTGTGGAGCCGGTGGCAGGCCGGGGCGCGGCCCGGGCCCATCCGGGTGGTGCTGCGGCGCTATGCCCTGCCCGGCGCGGGCATCGCCGCCCTGCTGCTGTATCCCTTCTGGGCACTGACGGGCGACCCGCCGCCCGTGCCGCCCAAACGCACCGTGGCCGCGCTGCCGGCCGATGCCCGGCCGCTGAACGTGGTCTTTGACGGGGTGTTAACCCTGCATGGCTGGCGCTATGCCCCCTACCGGGAGCGTTTCCCCGCCGCCGCGCAGGGCTGGAGCGAGCCGCAGCGCCCCTACGCGGTGGAATTGTTCTGGTCGGTGCAGCAGCCGGTGCCCGCTGCCTACCAGTTTTTTATCGCGGTGGTGGCTGACGGCGTGCGTTATGCCGGGCTGGATCGGGCCCTGGGGACGGTGACGTACCCGCCGCAAACCACCGACCGCTGGCAGCCAGGGGTGATCTATGCCGAGATCGTCAGTTTTGGGCTGCCGCCGCAACTGCCGCGCGGCCGCAGTCTGCCGGTCATGGCCGGGGCATACCGCCTGGAAGATAACCGGCCGGACGGCGCGCTTGTGCCCGTGCCCATCACGCAGCCGCCAGGGCTGGCCAGCCTCACGCTGCAACACCTGGCCATCTATGAAGCCGGGCCGCCGCCCCTGCCGGACGATTGGCCGGGCAGCGAACTGGTGTTTGGCGATCCGGCGGGCGATCAGTTGATCCTGCGCGGCTATGCGCTGCCGGCGGCGGTGGACGCGGGCGCGGTGGTGCCGCTGCGCTTCCTGTGGCAGGCACAAACCGACCTCACCCGCGATTACAATCTATTCATCCACATCATGGCGGACGATGGCACGCTGGCCGCCCAGGGCGATGCCGCGGTGAAGGACGGCCTGCTGACCACCACCTGGCGGCCCGGCGAGCCGGTCAGCAGTGACATCAGCGTGACCATGCCCGCGCAGCCGGGCGTATACCCGGTTTTCATTGGCCTGCTGGATAGTGCCAGCGGCGAGCGCCTGGCGGTGGCTGCGCCGGATTTTCGGCCGCAGATCGGCGTGATTCGCGTGCGGTGAGGCGGGCGGCCACGGGAAGCAGCCGCCCGCCGTCAGCGGGGACGGTGGTTTA
>JALOOI010000016.1 GCA_025454495.1 Anaerolineae bacterium | reverse complement strand
CTTTTCTTCCGTCCGGCTGAGCTGCGCCCCGCCGTCGCGCACCAGTTGCACATCAATGTTGATCTCGCTCATATCATTGACGATGACGGCCACGCGCAGACCTTCCCGGTTGTGCAGAATATGGTTCAGCAGCGTGGTTTTGCCGGCCCCCAGGAAGCCGGATAGCACAGTGACGGGCAGTTTGCGGGGTTGCGGTTCAGTCACGGTGGCGGTCTCGGTGGTGGTCACGGTGTTTTCTCCATGGATATAACCGGCGGGCGGGTTTCGGTCGCGGACTGGCTCAGGCAGTCTTCGCACTGCTGCGCCAGGTCATACCAGGCGGCGGCGAAGGCGGCCGGGGCGGCCGGTGGGCGAGTGCTGCCGGGGCAGGCCCGGGCCACGCGCACGCGGTAATCCGCCCCCAGGCGCTCGATGATGCCGGCTTCATAATCCCCCAGCCAGCGCAGCATGTGCCCCGGCCAGCGGGCGATCTCCGTGCGCCGGTCGGCGGGCGGGGCGCTGAAAGGGGGCAAATCTTCGGCCCGCCAGGCGGCCGGGATGCCGCCGTGGGCGGTGTACTGCGGGCGAAAACGGTAACGCCCGATGAACAGGCCGCCGGCCGCGCCCGCGGCATAAAACAGCCCGAAGCCCCACAGCAGCAGCCGGGCTTCGCCGGCCAGCGCCACGCTGTAGGCGCTGTGGTAACGGGCCACCGGCGCGGGCACGCGCTCACAGCCGGCCTGCACCAGCAAATTGCCCCCGCTGTACATCACATCGCGCCCCAGGCACCACATTTGTACATGCAGCAGGTCAGCCGCGAATTTTTCCAGCCGGCCGGGCAGCAGCAGCGCCTGCACCGGGCGTGATGAACGACGTGCCATCCGTAAGCATCCAGCCATACTGACGTTAAACGGAACAAATGATACCATGTCTCATTATGGATACAAGGTTGAATCCGGCGCGGCCAAAAGTGAACAAAAGCGTGTGCAAATGTCCACCTTTTTTGGGAACAGATGTGCTACGCTGCGACATGAGGTGCTTTTTTGACAGGTGTGCCCCCGGCACACAGAGAGGAAACCACAGCATGTTAGAACGCTTCAGTCACTGGCTGCGGCGGCCCGGCCCGGGCCGGCTGCGCCCGCACGCGCCGCATGTGGCGGCCCTGGCCGAACAGCCCGCTTTTCCGCCGGCGCTGCCGCAGCCCCTGCCGGGCAGCGTGTACGAACAATCCCCGGCCGTCTATATGGCGGTCAACCGCATTGCCGAAGCCGGCGCACTCGTCCCGCTGAACATTTACCGGCTGGCGGGTGAGCAGCGGCTGGCGGTGGAAAACCACCCGCTGGAGCGCCTGCTGGCCGCCCCTAACCCGTATCTCAGCCGCTTTGAACTGCTGGAGCAAACGCTGGGGATGCTGGAACTGCATGGCAATGCCTACTGGTTCATCGTGGGGGATGCGGCGGGAAGGCCGGCCGAACTGTGGCCGCTGCGCCCCGACCGGGTGACGATTGTGCCGGATGTGGAGCACTATGTGCGCGGCTACGTGTATACCACCGGCAGCCGCCAGATTCCGCTGGACGCGCTGGAAGTGATCCATTTTAAACGCTGGCACCCGGCCAATGATTACTATGGCCTGTCCGCGCTGGCGGCAGCCCGGCTGGCCATCCTGTCGGACCGGGCCATGGCGCAGTGGAATTACAACACCTTCGGGCGCGATAATGGCATCCCCGCCGGCATCGTCAGCATCCGCGATTACGTCAACGATGGCGATTTTGAGCGCATTAAAGAGGAATGGCGCACCAGCTACGGCGGGGCCAAACGGCGCACGGCCTTTCTGCGCGGCAGCAGCATCCAGTGGCAAAATATCGGCCTCAGCCATACCGACCTGGACTTTTTGCAGGGGCGCAAAAGCCACCGCGACGAAATCCTGAATCTGTTTGGGATTCCGGTGGGGCTGGTGAGCGAAAACGCCACCGAAGCCAATGCCAAAGTGGCCGAGCGCCTGTTCATCGAGCGCACGCTGTACCCGCGGCTGGTGCGGCTGGCGCAAAAGATCAGCGCGGAACTGCTGCCCTTTTACCCCGGTGAGCATGTGGCCATGTTCGACGACATCCGCCCCACCGATCATCACGCCCGGCTGGCGGAAATTCGCACCGCGCACAGCATCCTGAGTGTGAACGAAATTCGCCAGAAATACTATGCGCTGCCGCCGGTGGCCTGGGGCGAGGTGCCCCCGGCGCGGCTGGCCCCGGTCGCGCCGGCCGCAGCCACCCCGGCCGCAACCCCAACCGCCACCCCGGCGGAGCCGGCCGCCGCGCACAAAAGCGCCCTGGACGAACTGACCGCCTGGGAACGCTTCGCCCTGCGCCGGCTGGAAAAAGGCAGCCGCCGCGCTTTTACCGTGCATACCCTGCCCGAAGACCTGGCCTTTGAAATTTCGGCCCGGCTGCTGGCCGCCACCGACCGCGACAGCATTCGGGCGGTGTTCCAGCAGGCCCGCGCCGGGCTGAGCGAGGGCCCGGCCGCGCCGCTTGCGGAATAAGGACATTTGTTCTATCATAGGCACGGGAGAACATATTGCGGAGAGGATCGCACCATGCCGGACATCACCCCGTTCCTGTGGTTTAACAACTGTGCCGAAGAGGCCATCGCCCTGTATCAACGCGCGTTCAAGGACTCCCGGCTCATCCACATCCAGCGCTACCCGGCTGAGCCGGCCCCGCTGCCCCACCCGGAGCAGGCCGGCCGGGTGCTGACGGCCGTGTTTGAACTGGCCGGCAGCCGCCTGATGGCGCTGGATGGCGGCCCGACCTTTGCCTTCACCCCGGCGGTATCGCTGTTTGTGGAATGCGCCACGCCGGCCGAACTGGAGCAGGCGTGGGAGACGCTGGTGGCCGGGGGCAGCGTGCTCATGCCGCTGCTGGAGTACCCCGGCCTCAGCGGGGCCTTTGGCTGGCTGGCGGATCGCTACGGGCTGTCGTGGCAGTTGCACCTCAGCGGCCAGCCGCAGCAGGTTACGCCCTGCCTCACCTTTGTCGCGGGCCAGCACGGCCGGGCGGAAGCAGCCATGCACTTCTACAGCGGCCTGCTGGCCCCGGCCGGCATTGACGCGATAGCGCGGTACGACGACAGCCAGCCGGCGCTGGCCGGCACGGTGCAGATGGCCCGTTTCCGGCTGGCGGGGCGGCCCTTCATGGCGCTGGATGGCGGGCCGGATCATGCTTTTGGCTTCACCGAGGCGGTGTCCCTGCACGTTGCCTGCGCCACCCAGGCCGAAGTCGATGCGCTGTGGCCGCAGCTTTCGGCCGAGCCGGCCGCCGAACAGTGCGGCTGGCTGAAAGACCGTTTTGGCCTGTCGTGGCAAATTGTCCCGCAGCGGCTGGCGCAGTTGCTGGACGACCCCGACCCGCAGCGGGTGCAGCGGGTGACGCAGGCCCTGCTCCAGATGAAGAAAATTGACCTGGCCACGCTGGAACAGGCCCACGCCGGCTGAATGGATGTGGCGCTATGCGCCCCGGACGGCCCCGGACTGGTGCGCATAGTGGCGCTGGATCATACCGCCGCATGGCTGTAAGCCCAGGCGGGCATAAAACGGCTGCACGCTGGCATCACACATCACGTCAATGCTGTACAGATGCGCCAGGCTGTGCAGCATTCGCCGCGTTAGCTCCGTGCCGATGCCGCGCCCCTGGTAAGCCGGCACCACTTCCAGCAGCGGAATGAAGGCCGCCAGCACGCCATCGCTAATCGCATTGATGAAACCCACCACCTGCCCGCGGTCATGGTTAAGATCATCGTCCAGCGCCAGCCACACGCGATAGCTGCCCTGCAACAGGCGTAAATGCGTGGCCGGCGTGGGCGGGTTGGGCCAGCCGGCGAAGAACCCCGGCGCAAAGGATTCCGGGGTCAGGTGCGACCATGATTCAGTGTAGACTATCATCAACTTAACCTTTCCTGGCGCGGGCTTTACGCCGATAATGACCGTATGGACAACGATACCACCACCGCCCACAACTGGCACCTCCACGGCCACGAAAGCGCCGTGCGCTTCCTGCAAAAGAGCCTGCGCCACGGTCGCGCCCGCCATGCCTATCTGTTCACCGGGCCGCAGAACATCGGCAAGACCACGCTGGCCCATGCCTTCGCCGCCGCGCTCCAGTGCGAGCAGGAGGAGGTGGCGCTGCGCCCCTGCGGGCAGTGCCGTTCCTGCAAACGGCTGCACAGCGGCAATCACCCGGACATTCTATACGCCCGCCACGACGACAAAACCGGCACGCTGAAAATTGATGCCCTGCGCGAGGTGATGCAGCAAATCGCCCTCAAGCCGTTTGCCTCGCGCTACCGCATCGCCATTCTGGAACACTTCGACGCAGCGCAGGAACGGGCCCAGGACGCGCTGTTGAAGACGCTGGAAGAACCGCCGCCCCGCGCCGTGCTGCTGCTGCTGGCGCAAACCGCCGCCGGGCTGATGGCCACCATCACCAGCCGCTGCCAGGTGCTGCCGCTGCGCCCGCTGCCGCTGGCCACCGTGGAAGCCGCGCTGCTGGCCCGCGGAGCCGACCCCACGCCGGCCGCCATCCTGGCCCGGCTGAGCGGCGGGCGCATGGGCTGGGCCCTGCTGGCGCTGGACGATGCAGAAATTTTGCAACAGCGCGATCAGGCGCTGACGCTGCTGGAAGAAGCCCTGACGGGCGGGCGGCTGGTGCGCTTTCGCCTGGCGGAGAACCTGGGCAAGCTGGAGAAATCGGCGGTGCGGGCGGTGCTGGAACTGTGGCAAACGGGCTGGCGTGATCTGCTGCTGCTGGCCCACGGCCAGCCGGTAGAACTGTGCAATATTGACCGGGCCGATGTGTTGCAGCGCCTGGCACAGCAGTTCCCGCCGGCGCAACTGCTGCGCGGGCTAAAAGCCACCCGGCACCTGCTGAACGATACCCTGCTCACCAATGCCAGTATGCGCCTGGCGCTGGAAGTGATGCTGCTGGAGTATCCGGGTTTAGCGCGGCGTTAATACGGAGACATCAGGCGCATCCCCCCTGGCTGCGCCTGAACCGGGTCAGGATTTTAGTGTTTCACGGCATCCAGACGGGGTTCCACGCGGAAGCGCACGGCGGTTCTTTCGTTACCGTCAATATCCACTTCCGTAAAGTAGGGCGTGCAGACAATATCAATGGCATCGCGCTCCAGGTACCCGCGCGCAATGGCCAGCGCCTTCACCGCCTGATTCACGGCTCCGGCACCAATCGCCTGAACTTCGGCGAAATCGTGCTGACGAATGACCCCGGCAATTGCACCTGCAACCGCCGTTGACCGCGACCGCGCCGATACTTTAATCACATCCGGCGAGCTGACATCGTAGTGAAATTCTTCGTCGTCCAGGGGAACGTCTTGGAAGGTGGTCATAGTCTACCCCATTAACCAGCTATTAAGTAAAAGTAGTGTGTTTAAAGCCATTCTACACGGAACATTGAGAGCGAGGCAACAACTTATTCTCTCATAATGCCAGGATAACGTTTTCAGATTTTCATAAAGTCTCTGAACATGAGCGGGGCATGAATAAAAACGTTCCAGGTGATGAAAAAGCTGCGGCCCGGCACACCCGGCCGGGCCACAGGCAAGCTGCCGGGGCGCAGTGCCGCTTAGAGGATGAGCACCGGCTGCACTTCGGCCGGCTGGTTTTCCGCGGCGGGCACGGCAATGGCCGACGATTCCACATAGCACACCATGCTGCCCGCGTCGATGAAACCACTGTCGCGGCAAAGCTGGCGCTCGGCATCGGTTTCGCCAGGCATGAACACCAGGTCGCAGCCGGCATCCAGCGCCATCCGCACGGCCGCGCCCTGCAACAGGCGCATCAGTTCCGGCGTGTAATAATCTTTCATCAGCGCCCGCGCGGCGATGCACGCGCTCTTATCGTGCACCGTCATGCGCACCACGCCCACCGCGAAGGCATAGCGATACAGGATCAGGTCAATCTGGTTGCCCTGGGCGGTGCTGCGTAAATCCTGCCCTAAAATGATGGGGTCTACCGTGGAGGTGACGACATCGTAGAAGGCATTGCGCCACACATACCACCAGATGCCCATGCTCTGCTGGCCTTCCACCCGGTTGATGGTGATCTCCGGCGGCAGCACCGGCAGCGACAGCACGCCCTGCTGCGGGCGGTACACCATCATGGGCGTTTCCGTTTCCACCACCAGCCCCAGTTCCCGCAGCGAGCCGATGAACAGCGGCGGATACAGCCCCTCGGCAAAGTAAACCCGGCCCACGCGCCCGCGCTGGCGCAGCAGTTTAAGCCCATCTTCGATGTGCGAGCCGGGGACGTGGGCGGTGTTGCGGCGCGGAATGACGTAATTAAGCGCCGGCAGCGGGCTGCTCTCATGGTAGATGACATCGGCAAACCCGGCCGATTCATCTTTCGCCCCCAGGGTTAAGTGAATGCCGCGCAAATGCTCCTGCACCCGCCGCATCACGGTCCGCGCCTGTTTCACTGCCGCTGAAACGTCTTCTGTTGTCATCGTTCTTTTGCCTGCTTTACTGATGGCCTGACACACTATTCAGTATAGTCACGCCGGCGCAAAAAACGACACACAACCGGTTTCAATGCGGTTTGAAATCGTCACACATCATCCGGGCCGGGGGCCGGCCGGCGGTAAAAATCGCGGAAATGGTTATCGCTCGTCCAGGTGGCGAACCAGTACAGCCGGTGCAGCGCCCGCAGCGTGTGCAGCACGCGGGCGGGGAAATCGGCCGCCGTCAGCGCCGGGTCATCCGCCGGGTACCACTGGCCGGCGCGGAAGGCTTCGCTGCCGGGGGCGTAGGTGCTCAGCCAGTCGTCCAGGTGGCGCGTGGCCCGGCGGGCGGCCAGCGGCCAGTGCAGCCCCTGCTGCTCCACCCCGGCCCAGAAGCCGATGCAGCCGGCGGCCGGCAGCCCGGCCAGCAGGTGATAGAACTGCTGGCGGCAGCGCGGCAGCGACCATTTACCGGCCAAATTTTCGGCATCCCACCAGGCGCTGACCGGCACAATAAATTCAATGGCAAAGCTCAACGGGGTAGTACGGATTTCCAGCGCCGGGTGGGGCGGCGGCCCGGCCGCGCTGCCGGCCGGCTCCCGGCCCATCAGGCGCTCAATGGCGGCCGACCGGGCATAACTGCGCCGGTACACCAGCGCCGCCACCGGGCCCGGGCCCGGGCCGCGGCCCGCCGTGCCCGGCCAGCCGGCCGCCGCGCTGCCCGCCTGCGGGTACAGGTGTAATTCGCCCGGCCAGGAACGTACCTCTGCGTCAATCGCGCGGTACAGCCCCGCCAGGGGATGCTGTTGTAACGGGGCACTGCTGCTGTTGTAGCTGCTGCGTGCCGCCCCGGTGATAGCGCCCGGCCCTGCTGCCATGCCATACCTCCGGCAGTGTTCAGGCTGTGTCATATTTTGATTATATTCCCGTTTAGACAATCGTGGAAGAATAAATTATTCTTTTTACGAAATTCTTATTTTTAATGATAACTTTATTTTTAGCGCTGTTCGTTGGCGGCGGCCGGCCGCCTTAAGATTACAGTTTTCCAACGTTTACGTTCAGCGCACGGTCATCTATATAAAAATTGTAATTTACGGATTGCGCCCCGCGCCACACTTTCGTATACTGAATCGTGACGTTTATGTATTCATTAATAATGTCAGGTGCAGCGCTTATGGCGATTTCCGTCGGCTGGTATGATGGCGCACAGACGATCCTGATCTGGCGTTTTGGCGAGTCGTGGACATGGGATGAATACTACGCCGCGCTGGAGCAAACGAACCAGGTGCTGCGGCGGTGCAGCCAGCCGGTGGCGCTCATCGTCGATACCCGCGAGGCCCGCAGTTTTCCGCGCGGGCTGCTCACCCATGCCGCCAACGGCATCGAAACGCGGCAGGAGGGCATCTGGCTGGCGGTGGTGGTGATCGGGCATCCGGTGCTGCGGGCGATTTATGACCACTTCCTGCCCATTGCGGAACGCCTGCTGCCGCGCCAGGGGCTGAAGATGACCCACGCGGACGATGTGGAAAGTGCGCTGCGGCTCATCGAAACGCGGCTGGCCTGCGAAGTGTGACCCCGCGCCAGGGACATAACACATCTTTTTCACAAACTTAATCCTTAATTCATATTTCTCCCCTATAGTGGGGTCGCAGTCGTGCGGCGCAGCCGTGGCGACCGTGCCCGCCACTGCCGGCGGGCGGCGTGTGTTCGCAGGGCAGCCCATCTGCCCGTCTGAGGACTTCCAACATGAGTGATTCACCGCTGATTTTGTTTACCAATGATGATGGTATTGCCTCGCCGGGGCTGTGGACGGCGGTGGCCGCCTTCGCCGGCCTGGGCGATTTGCTGGTGGTGGCCCCGCGTGAGCAGCAATCGGGCATGGGGCGCAGTATGCCCGGCTTCAGCAAGGGGCGCATTTACCCGTGGGAGATGCCGCAGCCCATCGCCCGCTGCACCGCCTACGCCGTCGATGGCACCCCGGCCCAGGCCGTGCAGCATGGCGTGCTGGAACTGGCCGACCGCAAACCGGCGCTGGTGGTCTCCGGCATCAATTATGGCGATAACACCGGCAACGGTGTCACCATCTCCGGCACGGTGGGCGCGGCCATCGAAGCCGCCAGCCTGGGCCTGCGGGCCCTGGCCGTCAGCCAGCAAACGCCCTTTGACCTGCACCTCAGCCATTCCGATGCGGTCGATTTTGCCCCGGCCGCGGCCTTCACCCGCCAGTTTGGCGAATTTTTGCTGGCCCACAGCGCCCTGCCGGATGATGTCGATATTTTGAAGATGGAAGTGCCCTGGGGCGCGACGGCCGCCACCGAATGGCGCATCACCCGCCTGTCGCGCCGGCGGGTGTACTGGCCCACCCGCCCGGAACGCACCGGCATCGGCGGCAATGGCAAGCTGGGCTACCGCTTCAATGCCGATCCGTCCCGCGCCGAGCCGGATTCCGATGTGTATGCCGTGATGCATGACCGGGTGGTGTCCGTCACCCCGATGAGCCTGGACATGACCTCGCGGACGGATTTGTTCCGGCTGCGGCAAATCCTGTGCGGGGAACAGGTGTACGGGCGTTAGGCATCCGCGGCCAGCAGCGCCGCCACCCGGTCGATGATGGCCTCGCTGACCAGCGTTTTGCTCAGCAGCGGCAGCGGGGTCTGGCCGCCGTCGGCCGCCAGCAGGATCACGCGGTTGGTATCGCCGGCAAAACCGGCATCCGGCGCGGTGATGTCGTTGGCCACCAGCAAATCCAGCGCCTTACGATGCAGCTTGCTCTGCGCGTGGGCCAGCACCTGCTCACTCTCCGCCGCAAAGCCGATCACCCGGCGCGGCCAGCCGGTCTGCTCGCGCTGTGCCTTCACCTGGAGCAGAATATCCGGGTTGCGGACGAGTTCCAGCGTCAGCCCGGCGGTGTCCTCCTGCTTCTTAATTTTTTGCGTCGCCACCGTCCCCGGCCGAAAATCCGCCACCGCCGCCGCCATGATGAGCGCGTCGGCACGGGCGCTGTGTTCCAGCACCGCCGCCAGCATGGCCGCCGCCGAATCCACCGCGACAAACTGCGCCCCCACCGGCACCGGCAGCCCCACCGTGCTGATGAGCGTCACGGTGGCCCCGGCATCCAGCGCGGCCTGGGCCAGCGCGTAGCCCTGTTTGCCCGACGAATGGTTGGAGACAAAACGCACCGGGTCAATCGCTTCACGGGTGCCGCCGGCCGTGACGACAATCTGCCGCCCGCGCAGGGGGCCCGCCTGCGCCAGCGCCAGCCGGATGTGCCCCAGCAGCGTGGCCGTCTCCGGCAGGCGGCCCTGGCCGCTGAGGCCGCTGGCAAAGCGCCCCGTCTCCGGTGCCACCACATACGCCCCGCGCCCGGCCAGCGTTTGCACACTGGCCACCACCGCCGGATGCGCGTACATGCCGCCGTCCATCGCCGGGGCGACCAGCAGCGGGCAGCGGGCCGCCAGCGCCGTCACCGTCAGCAGGTCATCCGCCAGCCCGGCCGCCAGTTTGGCCAGGGTGTTGGCCGTGGCCGGGATGACGGCCAGCAGCGCCGCCGCTTCTGCCAGCCCCACATGGGCGATGTGCGTGGGCAGCCCGCCCCCGGCCGACTCCCACAGCGCGGTATAGGCCGGCCGCCCGGTGACGGCCTCAAACGTCAGCGGGGTGATGAACGCCTGCGCCGCCGCCGTCAGGATCACATCCACCTGCGCCCCGGCCTGCGTCAGTTTGCTGGCCAGATCCACACTTTTGTACGCGGCGATGCTGCCCGTGACCGCCAGCAGCAGCCGTTTGCCCTGCAACAGGGTGATCGCTTCCATGATATGGCTCCCTTTCTGTGCCGCGGTTATTTTACCCCTGCCGGCCGCCGCCACACACTCTATAATTCTCCTCATGTCAGTTGCGTAACAATCCCCGCAGGTACGGGTTATGTATTGCGGGATTATTCTTGTTTGAGGGCAGAGTTTATGGTCGTCGAAATCGGGCGCAGAGTGTGCGATGGGCATGTGTTCAAGTGGCTGCTGGCGGCCGGGGTGTCCTGGCTGGCCCACCACCGCGAGCACGTGAACAATATGAATGTTTTCCCGGTGCCGGATGGCGACACCGGCACCAATATGCTGGTGACGATCCAGAAGGCCTATGCCCAGATCGCCACCATGGACGAAGGGCACATCGGCCTCGTCAGCGAGGCGGTGGCGCGGGGCGGGCTGATGGGCGCACGGGGCAATTCCGGCACCATTTTATCCATGCTGCTGCGCGGCTTTGCCAACGGCCTGAAGCGCCGCGAGGTGATGGACGGCGCGAGCTTCGCCCTGGCGCTGCAAAGCGCGGTGGATTATGCCTATACCACCGTGAGCACGGTGATGGAGCCGGTCGAAGGCACGATTCTCACCGTCGCCCGCGAAACCGCCGCCGCCGTGGGCATCCGGGCCCGCACGGAAAATGATTTGCAGGTGCTGCTGAGCGTGGCGGCCGCGGCCGCCAATCGCGCTCTGGAGCGCACGCCGGAACTGCTGCCGCGCCTGAAGGAAGCCGGCGTGGTGGATTCTGGCGGGCTGGGCCTGGTGTACCTGCTGGAAGGGATGCTGCGCCTGCTGAACGGCGACCAGGTGGACTATGAGCCGGCCGGTGCCAGTGGCAGCGTGGCGGCCGCCCCCGCCCGCAGCGACTGGAAAGATGCCATCCAGCCGGACGATGAAGATGGCTACGGCTACGATGTGCAGTTCCTCATGCTGGGCCAGCAGTTGAATGTGGACGAAATCCGCCGCGCCATCAGCGCGATGGGCTGGTCGCCCCTCATTGATGGCGATGCCACCCTGGTGAAAGTGCATATTCACGTCCACAACCCCGGCGAACCGCTGTCCTACGCCGCCACGCTGCCCGGCGTACAGCTCGATGATGTGGTGGTGGAGAATATGCAGGCGCAGTATTTGCAGTACGTGCAGCAGCGCGAACAGCGCGAAGTCCCCGCCCCCCTGCGCCAGGTGGACGGCGTGGCCG
This sequence comes from Anaerolineae bacterium, assembly GCA_025454495.1. GTDB lineage: Bacteria > Chloroflexota > Anaerolineae > Aggregatilineales > Phototrophicaceae > JALHOR01. The sequence continues at coordinate 18,512 of JALOOI010000016.1, read as the reverse complement.
TCATCGCGGTGGCCCGCGGGGCCGGCATTGAACGCATCTTCACCGAGTACGGCGCGGCCCGCATCGTCCCCGGCGGGCAAACCATGAACCCCGGCACGGAAGATTTTCTGGCCGCCATCCAGTCGCTGGACACAGACGAGATCATCATCCTGCCCAACAATGGCAATATCATCCTGGCGGCGCAGGAAGCAGCCAAACTGGCCACCGGCCGGCAGGTGCGCGTCGTCCACAACCGCACCATCCCCCAGGGCATCGCCGCCCTGCTGCCCTATGCTGACCTGCGCGAGCGCGGCGGCACGCTGGATGAGATGTTCCAGGCCATGACGGACAGCCTGGGCAGCATCGTCAGCGGCGAAATTACCACCGCCACCCGGTCGGTGACGGTGGACGGCATCAGCGTTCAGGCGGGCGATTTGATCGGGCTGTTGAACGGGCGGCTGGCCGTGGCCGCCAGCACCATGGCGGATATCCTGCGCGGGCTGCTGCACAAATGCCATGCCGAAGACCATGAACTGGCCACGCTCTATTATGGCGAAGGCGTGACCGAAGCGCAGGCCCGGGCCCTGGTGGACGAAGTGGCGGCCGAATTTGAACACCTGCAATTTGACGTGATCGCCGGCGAACAGCCCCTGTACCCGTACATTATCAGCATTGAATAGCCCGGCACCATGCCAGGCGGCGGGCATCCCCGCTGAAGGTGAGGCCTATGCCCCCGGTTCACATCGTCACCGATAGCAGCGCGGTCTTCAACAGCCCGCGCACGGTGCCCCAGTACCCGGTTACGGTGGTGCCCAACCGCATTAACCTGGGGGGTAAGCTGTACCGCGACGGCATCGACCTGACGACGGAAGAAATGCTGAAAATCCTGGCCGGGCGCACCACCCCGCCGGAGATTCTGCCGCCCACGGTGGAAGACTATGCCGCCGTCTTCGCCCGGCTGGCCCCCCAGTCGGCCGGCATCATCTCCATTCATGCCTCGCGGGAACTGTCGCCAAGCTGGCACAACGGCCGCCTGGCCGCGCAGCAGCTTGGCGGCACCTGCGCCATCGCCGTCATCGATTCGCGGACGCTGTGCGCGGGCCAGGGAATGCTGGTGCGGCTGGCCTGGCAGGCGCTGCTGGCCGGCAGCGACTTTGACAGCACCGTGAACCAGGTCCGCAGCGCGGTTGACCGCATCTATGCCCTGTACTACACTGAATCGCTGCCGTTTTTGTGGCACCACCGGCTGCTGGCGGAATCGCGGATGCTGCTGGCGGCCATGCTCAACATCAAGCCCGTCATCAGCATTGAAGATGGCCGGCTGCTGGTGACGGAAAAAGTGCGCACGCGCTCGCAGGCGGTGGAGCGCCTGGTGGAATTCGTGGCCGAGTTTGAACATCTGGAGGAGGTGGTCATCATCCAGAATCGCCCCCACATCACCGAACAAACCCGCATTCTTCAGGATCGTTTTGCGATAGAATTTCCCGGCCGGCACTTTCCCTATCTCGCCTGTGGCGTGGCCCTGGCGGCGTGGATCGGGATCGAGGCTGCCGGCGTGGTGATCTTAGAAAAAGAAATGGACGCAGAGGCTTATGACGACGACTAAGAAAAAAATTCGTATTATGACCGACAGCGTGGCCGACATTCCGGCGGCGCTGCTGCAAAAATGGAACATTGGCATCATCCCCACCTACGTCAATTTTGAAGGCGGCAGCTATGCCGATGACGGGGTGGAACTGAGCCGCGATTATTTTTACCAGCGCCTGCCGGAGATGAAAGAATTCCCCACCACGGCCGCGCCCTCGCACGCGCTGGCAGAAGACCTGCTGCACAAAGGCATCGAGGGCTACGATCACGTCATCAGCATTCATGTTGCGTCCAAACTGAGCGTGACGGCCAACAATGTGCGCCTGGGGGCCCAGAGCCTGAAAGACCGCGTGACCGTCATTGACAGCGGCCTGGTGACGATGGGCATCGGGATGCAGGTGCTGGCCGCGGCCGAAGTGGCCGCCGCAACCGGCAGCGTGGAGGCGGTGGTGCAGGCGGTGGAAAAAGTGCGCCGGCATCAAAAATTGTGGGCCATCATCGCCAACCTGGAATACCTGCGCCGCAGCGGCCGCGTCAGCGTCATTCGCGCGTTTGCCGGCTCGCTGCTGCAAATTAAGCCCATCCTGGATGTGCACGATGGCGAGGTGGAAGTGGCGCAGCGCGTGCGTACCATGGGCAAGGCAGTGGCCAAACTGAAAGAACTGACCGAAGAGCAGGCCCCGCTGGAGCGCCTGGTGATTTTGCACATCAACAATGAGGACGGCGCACGCGAATTGCAGGCCTCGCTGGGCAGCGTGGTACCGCCGGATACCATCACCATCACCGTGGGCCCCACCCTGGGCACGCACATCGGCCCCGGCTCCCTGGGGGTAATTACGCTGCGTAAAGCGTGGCGTTCTTAGCCGGCAGTGATGGATTTCTCCTGCCATAGCTGGGGTTTTAACGATCTCACCCTGCCGGAAGCGCTGGGGACGATGGCCCGCATGGGCTTTCGCTATGTTGACCTGGGCACGGGTGCGCATTTAAACCCGGCCCGGGCCACCGCCCCGGCCACCCGCGCGGCCGCCCTGGCCGAACTGCGCGACGATCTGGCGCTGTTCAACCTGAAACCGGCCGATATTTACCTCATGCTGCCGCACATCACCGATGCCGACGAAACGCGCCGCACCCGCGAGCTGAAAGTGTTCCTGGCGCTGCTGCCCTTTGTGAAAGCGACCGGCGCGGCCGGCATCACCGTCTCGCCCGGACTCATGCAGTCCGATGACCCGGCCGCAGCGTTTGAGCGCTCGGCGGCGCTGCTGCGCGACATGCTGGCCGGCGCACAGCACATCGGGCTGCCCCTCAGCATCGAGCCGCATCTGGATTCGGTCGCGCCCACGCCGGCGGCGGCCCTGCGCCTGCTGGCCGCCGTGCCCGGCTTACAAATTACGCTGGATATTGCCCAGATGGTGTGCCAGAAGGTGAAACCGGCGGAGATGTGGGGGCTGCTGCCGCACACGCGCCACGTGCACCTGCGCCAGGCGAAGGCCAAAAAACTGCAAACCCCGTTTGACAAAGGCACCATTGACCTGGCGGAAGTGATGCAGGCGCTGGAACAGGCGGCCTACGGCGGCTTTGTGTGCATCGAATACCTGCAAACGCTGAACTGGCACGGCACCATGCAGGTGAACAGCGTCACCGAATGCCTGCGCCTGCGCGATGCGCTGAAAGCGCTGCGGCCCGCCCCTTAGGGCCGCCTCATGGCCCCGGCCGCAGCACCAGCATCCCGGTCACGCTGCCCTGGATCAGCGCCCGCTGATCGTAGGGGTAGCCCTCATACTGGTACGGCCGATACTGCACCGGGTGCGGGGCGCGGTACAGCACCTCCCCGGCCGGCAGCGGCTGCGTCCCCACGATGGGGTACCACGAATTGAGCATATTCACCAGCAGGTAGGGCGCAGCCTCAAAATTGGGCGGGCGGGCCGCGATGTCATCCAGCCGGTATTCTGAGATCAGCGTGGTGTAGGGCGCGTAAGCCGGGTAGCGGGCCGCCTGCTGCGCCAGCACATCCCGCGGGAACACCTGGGCCAGCGGCACGTACAGATTGAGCGCGGCCAGCAGCAGCACCCCGCCCACCAGGGCCGGGCGCAGCCACCCCCCGCGCGGCCACAGCGGCCGCAGCCCCTGCGCCGCCGCCAGGATGAACAGCGGCGTAAGCTGGCGGGCCAGCCGGCCATACATCACAAAGCGCAGCAGCACCGACGACGTGACGGCCATCAGCCCGTACAGCAGCACCAGGCTGGCCAGCCAGTAAAGCGCGGCATTCCAGCGGCGCGTGCGCACCATGTGCCACAGGGCCAGCCCGGCCCCCGCCAGCCACACCAGCAGCAGCAGCCCCTCGCTGTGCCACAGGTATTCCCACACCAGCGACCAGCCTTCGGCGTAGCTGCCGTGGTTGATCGTCTCCGAAAAGGCGGCGGCGCGGTTAACATAGGCTTCCAGCGCAATGCCGCCGACGCGGGCCAGGGCCAGCACCAGCACCGCCACCACCCCCAGGCCAATGCCCAGGCCCAGGCCGCGCCGGATGATTTCCCCGGCCCGTGCCGGCCAGCTTCCGCGCAGGCCGTACAGCAGCAGCAGCAGCCCCACCACCGCCAGCAGCATCCAGCCGCCGCTGTAAGTGAGGAACGAGGCCGTCACCAGCACCCCGCCGCCGATCAAGCGCCACAGCGCCGGCCGGGCTTCCAGGCACAGCCACAGCGCCAGCAGCGCCAGCAGCAGGGCACTGTCGTAGGGGACGAAATGGCGGGCGTAATAAAACAGGCTGCCGGCCGCCGCGGCCAGCAGCGCCGCCAGCAGCGCCCCCGTCTCGTCCTGGCCGGTTTTGCGGGCGATGCCGTAGATGGCCACGATGATCCCGGCCGAATACAGCCCCAGCAGCGCCGCCGCCAGCCGTTCCCCGGCCGTGCCATCCGGCAGCAGCAGCCGCACCACCGCCCCCGGCGCGGCCAGCACCGTATAGCCGGGGTGTGCGCCCTCGAACAGCAGCGCCGCCGCGGCCGGCCAATCCTGATGATACAGCGACAGCGTGAACGTCGTGGCCCGGTAGGAACGCACTTCGTCCACCAGGTAATACTGCCCGCCGCGCAGCGCCAGCAGCACCCGCAGCACGACCGCCACGCTCACGATGATGAGCAAAGAAACACGTGCCATGCCGGGGTTGCTCCTGAAGGATGTGGTTCATGCAACAGAATGTAAGAATTGTTGAGGATCATAATGGTGACAGGTGCGGTAAGACAACCAAAAAAATCCCCCTGGCGGAGGATTTTATGTCTTTTTTATAGGCTGCTAATAACGACCGGGGTCGCCGTCACTGATAGCGTTCCGGCATGGCTTCTTCGTGGCGCATGAACACGCGAAAACCGCGCTTGCGGTAGTTCTCCAGCGCGTGCGGGCCATCCAGGTTGCAGGTGTGCACATGCACGCGCTGCGTGCCCGGCAGCTTCCACGCCTGCTCGATGCCATAGCTCAGCAGGTGCTTGCCCAGGCCGCGGCCCTGGTATTCTTCGCGCAGGCCGAAGTAAGCAATTTCGACCTCGCTGCCCTGCTTCGCCAGTTCCACGTAACCGGCCGGGGCCCCGCCCACGTACAGCACATACACCTGGGCTTTGCTGAGGGCTTCGCGCAGGTCGCTGCGCGGCATCAGCAGCCGGTCGCGCCAGGCGAGCTGTTCCCCCACCGAGCGATACAGGTAGAGGTAAAAATTCAGGTCAATCGTCTGCATTTTTTCGATGCGTACTTCGGCATCCCGCACAAACGACGGCACGAACTGCGCCGGGGCCGTCATTTCCAGGTAAGTTGTTACCAGGGTGGTGGGGGTGGTGCGGCGTGCATCGAACATTGCTCAGGCCTGCCCGTATCCAGTACAATGAAGACGTTATGTTCAGCATATAGAAAAAGCCGGCCGGACTACATATCAAAACGCGCCATCCTTTCCCAGGCTTTTTTGGTGATTTTTCACAAATGTCAAAGGCAAGCGCCATGGTCACACTGGAAGCGATTTTGCAGGCCCATGCCCGGCTGAAAGGGGTGGCGCTGCGTACCCCGCTGCTGCCCTGCCCGGAAGACTGCCACGGCAGCAAGGTGTGGCTGAAGGCAGAGAGTTTTCAGCCGATCGGCTCATTCAAGATTCGCGGGGCCTACAACTGCCTGGCCTCGCTGCCGGCGGCGGAACGGGCCGCCGGGGTGATCGCCTATTCCAGCGGCAACCATGCTCAGGGGGTGGCCTGCGCGGCGCGGCTGCTGGGCATTCCGGCGGTCATCGTCATGCCGCACAACGCGCCGGCCGTGAAGATGGCCGCCACCCGTGCTTATGGGGCCCAGGTGGTGCTGTATGACCCGCTGACGGAAAAGCGCGAGGATGTGGCCGCCCGGCTGATGCAGGGTCAGTCGTGGGTGCTGGTGCCGCCGTACAACCATGAGGAAGTCATCGCCGGCCAGGGCACCATCGGGGTGGAAATTTACCAGGACCTGCCGGAAGTGGAGCTGGTGCTGGTGCCGGTGGGCGGCGGCGGACTCATCAGCGGGGTGGCGACGGCGCTGCAAAACCTTAAGCCGGGGGTGCGCGTGATCGGTGTGGAGCCAGAACTGGCCGATGATGCCCGCCAGTCGTTACGCAGCGGGCGCATCGTGGAATATACGGCCGCGCAGACGGGCCGCACCATCGCCGATGGCACGCGCACGCTGAGCGTGGGCGACCTGACGCTGGCGCACATGCAGCACTACGTGGACGATATTATCACCGTCAGCGAAGCCAGCATCCGCCGCGCCGTGCGCGATTTGCTGCTCAAACACAAACTGCTGATCGAACCCTCCGGGGCGCTGGCCTATGCCGCCTGGCACAGCCAGCGGGACGCGCTGCCCGCCGCCAAACACGTCGCGCTGGTGCTCAGCGGCGGCAATATTGAGCCGGCGCTGCTGGCGGACATCCTCCAGTCCGGCTGAGGCTTCAGCCGGCCAGCGTCTCCAGCAGGCGCTGCACCGGCTCCAGCAGCGGGGCTTTCCAGTTCAGCAGGCGGCCCACCTGGGCGGCCTCGCCAAAACGCGCATCGGCCCCGGCCAGCAGCCGCCACACGTCGGTCGCCAGTTCCGTATTGCCCAGGAAATAATGCGTCAGCGCCAGCCCGGCCAGCGTCAGCGGGTAGCCGGGGCGCAGTTCGTGGGCCGTATTCCAGTCCTGGAGCGCCGCTTCATACTCACCCAGTTCCAGCAGCACTTCGGCGCGGTTGCAGCAGGTGAGCAGCGCGTGCGGGTTCAGCGCCAGCGCCTGCGTATAATCCGCCAGGGCGGCGGGCAGGTCGCCGCTTTCGTGGTGCACAAACCCGCGCTGATGATACAGCGTGGCATTGGCCGGGTCATACGTCAGGGCCGTATCCAGGTCACGGCGGGCGGCGGGCATGTCATCGAGCTGCATGGCAGCCTGGGCCCGGTTGAGCAGCGCGGCCACATCATCCGGGAACAGGGCCAGCGCGGCGGTAAAATCGGCAATGGCGGCGGGCATATCCTGCTGAATGCGGTAAATTTCGCCGCGGCTGCTGCTGGCGATGAAGCACAGCCGTTTAAACTGGGCCAGCGCTTCGGGCACATTCCGCACCGGGGCCAGGTTAAACTGCTGGCAGAAATCGGCATAGGCGGCCGTCGTCAGCGGGCAGCGCTCCAGGGCCGCGCTGTAATCGTCCAGGGCGGCGGCAAAAGCGCCCCCGGCGCGGTGGGCATCGCCCCGGTTGAGCAGGGTGGCGGCCTCCCACGGCTGCCAGCGCAGCGCAGTGGTGTAATCGTCAATGGCGGCGGCGTTGCTGCCGTGCAAATAATGCGCGATGCCGCGGGTGCTGTAGGCGGTGGCATCCTTCGGTTGCAGGCGGATCGCTTCGGCGGCATCCGCGATGGCCCCTTCAAAATCACCCAGGATGCGCCGGCTGATGCTGCGCTGCAACCAGGCGGCGGCATATTCCGGGTAAAAGGCCACCGCATCGGTAAAATCGGTGGCGCGGGCCAGGTGGTCATGGGCCGGGCGGGTGAAGGCCCGCTGAAAGCATTCTTCCGCCTGCAAATGGGCCGGGGTCACGGTCATCAGCCGGGCGATGCGGTGCGTTTTCCGCAGGCTGGCTTCTTCCTCGCTGCCGGGGGTGGCCAGGATGGGCACCGGCGGGGCGGCCTGCATCAGCGTGTGCACCTGGTGCAGCGCTTCCGGCAGGGTGGTATGCGTGACGGCGACGGCCGGCACCTGCGCCAGGCGCTCCAGCCCGCCGCTGAAGAACGGCGCGGCCGCGGCAAAGCTAAAGCCGTTCACCAGCAGCGCGATGATGCTGCGCTCCGTGGCCAGCGCGTGCAAAATTTTGCGCCGCTGCCAGTCCTCCGGGCGGGCATACAGCGCCAGGTCGCCCGGCGTGAGGATGACCAGAAAATGGGCGCGGGCATCCATCTGGCGCAGCAGCACCGCATCAAACAAATCGGTATCGACCGTTTCGGTATCCATGAAGGCATCGCAGCGCTGCATCACCAGATGATGATACACTGCCCCGGCGATGATGGTGCTGACGGGCCGGCGGTAACTGATGAAGACTCCCATTGGATGAGACACAGCCGCTTCCTGGGTAATGATGGGCGATGAGGGCCGGGGGCCCCATGTTCATTATGCTGCCGAAGCGGGGGCACGTCAAACAAAAAAGGCGCTAAAAATGGGCCACCGGGGCTACACTGCCGACCCCGTATACTGCCCGATCTTCTGGCGCAGGTCACGCATGGTGAATGGTTTGGAAAGACAGTCGTCACTGCCGGCGGCCAGCGCTTTTTCCATCATCTCGTAGCCGCCCGCGCTGATGGCGATGACCGGAATCTGGCACAGCGCCGGCGTTTGTTTGATGAGCCGGATGGCATCTATCCCCTTCAGGTGTGATCCGGGCAGCAGCAAATCCATAATCACCAGGTCGGGGCGCACATCGTCGATGAGGGCCATACCTTCCACCGCGCTGGTGGCCGTATACAAATGCAGCCCGGCCGCCTTCAGCGCATGGCGAATCAGCAGCGTGGTATCCGGGTCATCTTCTACCAGTAAAATTGTAAAGGGTTCGGCCATCACTGCGATCCACATAAGGCGAAAATTAATGACATAATATACCATGAAATCTGACTTCTACCATTAAGGTTCTGTTGCCGGTGGTTAGCACTATCCCACGGAATCTGCGTCCTGGTTCAGTCACCTGCCAGACGCAGCCCGGCAGTACCCCTGTAGCGGCTGAACGCGGTATCATTAGGGCCGGCCACCGCTGCGTCAGTATCGCCGCGGGCACAACCTCAGTACAATACAGAGGCAGGCTACCACTGGCTCATGATGAAGGACTCAGGCATGACATCACCGTCGCCCACGCCCGCCGCACCCGACCCGCTGCACCGGCTGCATGTGATTACCCATCTGGACTGGCAGCGGGAAGGGGAACGCTCCTTTGAACAGCAGCGGGCCGATCTGCTGGATACGCTGGCCCGCCTGACCGCGCTGATGCAGTCCGAAAGCGGCACTGCGCCCCCGCTGCGGCATGTGCTGCTGGGCGGGCAAACCATCCTGCTGGAAGATATTGCCGCCGTGCGGGCCAGCCTGGTGGCGCTGCTGGCCATCTACAATGCCGGCGGCCGGCTCAGCGTGGGGCCGTGGTACATCCTCACGGACAGCCTGCTGGTGAGCGATGAAGCGCTGGTGCGTAATTTGCTGCTGGGCCGGCTGGATACGCAGCGCCAGGGGATGAAACGGGTGCATGTGGCCCTCATGCCCGCCGGCGGCCACCAGACGGCGCAGCTTCCGCAGCTTTTGCGCGGTTTTGGCATTACGGCCGCGCTGGTGTATGCCCCGGTGCAGCCGCTGCCCCTGCGCTGGATCGCCCCGGATGAAAGCGATGTGCTGGTGCTGCCTTACCAGCCCGCCGACACCGTGGCCCAAACGCTGGCCCGCCAGCAATCCGCGCAGCCCGATGGCCCGTTCCTGTGGCTGAACCCGTGCGATCCACCGGGCCGCCTCGTCCCCGACCTGCGCGACCAGGTGAGTGTGCCCGTCATCCAGAGCACCCTGAGCGATTATGTGCAGGCCCTGCGCGACTCCTTCCCGGATGGCATGAGGCCGGCGCTGCATGGCGAAATGCAGTTGCAGCCGCCGGGGGCCGGCAGCGGGCGTTTTTCCGCCCGAATGCCCCTCAAGCAGCACAACGCCGCGCTGCAAAACCGCCTGGTGTTCACGGTGGAGCCGCTGCTGGCCCTGGCCCTGACGCATGGCCGCCCCGCCCACCCGGAAAATTTGCGGGCGCTGCTGGAATATGCCTGGCGGCGGCTGCTGACCAACCAGGCGCAGTCCCTCATCGGTGGCGCGTGCAGCGACAGCGTGTACGAAGACATGCAAACGCGCTATCGCCAGGTGCAGGATGTGGCGACGCGGCTGGAAGAAGGGGCGCTGCGGGCGCTGCCCGGCACCCCCGCCCACGCGGCGGCCGTGCTGCCCCGCGCCGCCGAAACGTTTGTGCTGGTGTGGAACCCGCACAGCCAGCCGGTGCAGCAGGTGGTCGCCGTCACGCTGGCGCTGCCGGCCGGGCTGCACCCGCACGTGCTGCTGGACGCAGCCGGGCAGGAAATACCCTGCGCCCTCGAAGGCGACCGGCTGATCTTCCGCGCCGCCGCGCCGCCGGTGGGCTATGCCGTGTACACCCTGCGCCTGGGGGAGCAGCCGGTGCCGCAGTATCGTTTGCAGCGCACCGCCACCAGCGCGAGTATTGGCAGCATCAACCACGAAACGCTGTCCTTCCAGGAGGGCCGCCTGCTGTGGGAGCAAAACGGGCACCACTTCAGCGACCTGCTCCAGTTTTACAGCGGCGGCGATGCCGGCGATGTGACGCAGTACCGCGCCCCGCAGCCGGATTTGCTGGTGCGGGCCGCCGCGGTGGACAGTGTGGAGATCGAAGCCACCGCCGTCTATGAACGGCTGATTGTGCGCCACCGGATGCGCCTGCCCCCCGGCTTACAGGACGGCCGGCGCGAGCGCGGCGTGCGCCTGCTGGAACTGGTGACCACGGCCACCTGCTACGACAGCACCCCCGGCATTTATTTCCGCACCAGCTTCACCAACAACATCGGCGATCATCGCCTGCGGGCCCAGGTGCGTACCGGGCTGCGGGCCGGGGCGCTGCTGGTGGATGCGCCGTTTGCCCTGCTGCGCCGTCCGCTGTTCCAGCCGGGGGCCGCCGCCCTCCAGCCCATGCACAGCCTGTGCGCCATCCCGGCCGAAACCACCACCCTGGCCCTGCTGACGCGCGGCCTGCCCGAAGTGGAACCGCTGAACCTGGACGGCCAGATTACCCTGGCGCTTACGCTGCTGCGCCCGGTGGGCTGGCTGAACCCGGCGCAGACCCTGGCCGCCCCCGGCGCACAGCACCAGCACGACATCCGCGCGGAATTTATGCTGACCACCGTGCCCGCCGCCGAGCCGGCCGGGCTGCTGCGGCTGGCGCAGCAGTATCGCGCCCCGTTGCAGGCCTTCCAGTATCACCAGAAGCCGCCCGCTGACCGGCACAGCTACCTGAACGTGAGCGATGCGCGGGTGCTGCTGACGGCGCTCAAGCCCCCCCAGGACGCGCGGGGCTGGATCATCCGCCTGCTGAACCCCACCGCGACCAGCCTGACGACGCAGGTGGAAACGGCCGGCCAGCCCATTTCTGTCCGCCTGGTCTCCCTGGCCGAAACCGATTCCAGCGAGCTGGAGCTGCGCGGCCGGCAGTTCACCGTGTCGCTGGCACCCCACCAGATCGTCACCCTGCATGTTCAGTTTGAGGAAGCCGCCAACCCGTGAGCGAACTGCCCCGCCCCGCCCCCGCCGATGACCCGGTGATCCCGGCTGACCCGGCCCTGGGGCGCTACCTCGCCCATTATCCTTCCAACCGGCTGCGCCTGCTGTTGCAGGGCGCGGCGCTGTATACCGTGCCGGTGGTGGCGCTCAACTGGCTCTTTGCCGGGCTGGACGATGTCCCCGCCTCCATCATCCTCATCGGCAGTTACGCCGTCATTGGCCTGGGCATCGCCTGGTATGTGCTGCACCTGTGGAACCGCGAAGTGATCCTGTATGAGCGCGGCTTTACCTACCGCGAAGGTTCGCGCCTGGGGCTGTTCCCCTATTTCAACATCGTGCGTTTTACGCAGCACGCCGAGCGCGTGTCCTACTTCAACCTCATCCGCCGCGAGGTGTACCAGGCCCGCCTGGTGACTGACCAGGAGGAGGTGCTCATCATCAACAATGTGTACAGCAGCGTGGGCGACCTGATCGCCCGGCTGGAGAGCGCCATCACCCGCGACCGGCTGCCCATTGTGCAGGCCCGCCTGGCCCGCGGCGAAAGCGTGCCCTTCGGCGACGCGCTGCGCCTGGATGGCGACGGCCTGCACACCGGGGCGCAATCCCTCGCCTGGGAGCAGTTCGCCGGCCACCGTTTCGTCGGCAAAGATTTACACCTGCTGGCCCGCCAGGGCGACCCGCTGATCGTGCGGGTGGCCGACCTGGAGAACGCCCTGCTGCTGCTGGCCCTGCTTAAAAACCGCCCGCTACCGACAGGCCAACCGGCATGACCATTCCGCCCCTGCCCGACCCGCTGCCCGCCGACGTGCTGGCCCTGCGCCAGCGCCTGCCCCGTCAACCCGCGCCCGTCACCCTGGCGGGGCGCTTTGTGCGCCTGGAGCCGCTGGACGTGGCCCGCCATGCCGCCGCGCTGTTCGCCGTCTCCGACGGGCGGCCCGCCCGCCTGGGGGCCAAATCTGTGCCCGCTTACGATGCCGAGGCCCTCATCTGGCGCTATATGTCCGCCGGGCCCTTCGCCACGCCGGCCGCTTTCGCCGAGGAGCTGCAACGCCAGGTGGACGCGCCGGACGGCCGGTGCTTCTGCGTGATTGATGTGACGCACGGGCAGCCGGTGGGCTGCTACAATTACCTGAACAACGTGCCGGAGAGCCTCAAGATCGAAGTCGGCGGCATCTGGTACAGCCCGCTGGTGCAGCGCACCGTGGCCAATACCGAAGCCACCCTGCTGGCCCTGACCCATGCCTTTGACCTGGGCTACCGCCGCGTGGAGTGGAAATGCCACGCCCTCAATGAGCGCTCACGGGCGGCCGCGCTGCGCCTGGGCTTTCGTTTTGAGGGCATCCAGTACAATCATCTGATCGTGAAAGAGCGCAGCCGCGATACGGCCTGGTTCGCCATCCTGGAAGAAGAATGGCCCGCCATCCGCGATCTGCTGGAGATGCTCATCGAAACCGGGATGCACGGTTAAAGCGCCCCTGCGCCCCGTGCCCGCCCGGCCATAGACCGACGAACTGCCTGAAGGATAAACCTGTGGATTTTTCTGCTGCTGTAGACACGGTGGCCGCCATCGCCCGCGCCGCCGGCGACATCATCCTGCGGCATTATGCCGCGCCGGTGGCGCAAAGCGCCAAAACCACCGCCATCGACATTGTGACCGCCGCCGATACCGAAGCCGAAGCGCTGATTGTGGCGGCCCTGCGTGACCACTTCCCCGACCATGCTATCCTGGGCGAAGAAGGCGGCGCGGCCGGCCAGAGCGCGGCCACCGCGGATTACTGCTGGTATGTCGATCCGATTGATGGCACGGTGAATTTTGCGGCCCGCCTGCCGTATTTTTGCACCAGCATCGCCCTGGCTGACCAGGAACGGCGGCCGCTGCTGGGGGTGGTGTATGACCCCACCCGGCGCGAACTGTTCAGCGCGGTGCGCGGCAGCGGGGCCTTCCTCAACGGCCAGCCCCTGCGCGTGAGCAGCACCCCCACGCTGTTACAGTCCGTCGTCACCACCGGCTTTCCCTATGATCGCTTCACCAACCCGGACAACAACCTCAAAGAATGGACGGCCTTTCTGACGAAAGTCCGCGGGGAGCGCCGCCTGGGGGCCGCCGCGCTGGATTTTGCCTATGTCGCCGCCGCCCGGCTGGATGGCTACTGGGAGAAGGATTTAAAACTGTGGGATGTGATGGCCGGCATTCTGCTGGTGCAGGAAGCCGGTGGCACCGTCACCGATTATGCCGGGGCCGACCGGCCGCAGCGCCTGGAGCGCGGCCGCTACGTGGCCAGCAACGGCCACATCCACGGCGAAATGCTGGCGGTGCTGGCGAGCGTGTGAGCCACGCCGGCCGGCGGTTTATTTGTTGGGGAAGGGCGCACAGTTGCCGGTGGCCCGCACCACGTTAATCGTCCAGGCTTTTGTGTTGAACAGGGCCAGTTCCGGGTCCAGTTCCGGCCCGCTGTAGGCCGCGTACACCAGCACATTGTTGCCGCTCTGCCATTCAAACCCCTCGCCCACCAGCACGCTGCGCCCCAGGATGGCCGGCGAGGGGCTGAGGGTCATGTTGTTGTAGCCGGAGGTCAGCGTGAGCGTGCAGGCGGAGGGCGGTGCCCCGGCGATCCGCAGCGCACTCGTCACCCGTGAGAAAATATTGCCCACCTGCGGCCCCAGGATGCTGAGGATGGCCAGCACCACCACGGCCACCAGCACCAGGATGAGGGCGTATTCCACCAGCCCCTGGCCGCGTTCCTGCGTCTTCCAATGATGCATCAGCCTGCGCATTGAGATAACTCCAGCATGATAATCTGCCAGAAGTATAACCCCAAACTGCCCGGCGGCCAGCCGTCATGTTACGACATCCGACAAAAGATTCATCTGCGAGTTATACAGGTGGTGCTTTTAGTGCCGGGGGAATCGCCTTCCATGCGCCGCAGATGGCTTTTTCGCCCTCACCCCCTCGTTCTCCCCGGCAGGGGCACGATGCCATCGTGCCCGTGCGAATCGCGCCCTGGCACCGGGGTGGTCTCCCCTCGCCCAGGGCGCAGCCCGTCCGGGAGAGGGGCGGGGGTGAGGGCGCGGGCGCGGCAGGGGCACACGAGTTCACAAACCAGTTCTCAATTTGGATGCCAGCGCCGGGCTTTTCACCCCGCGCTGTCCACCCGCACGCTGCCCCGCGGCACCGTCAGCACATAATTAAGCTGGATGGCGCTGCTATCATAATCGCGGGCAATGATGAGCCACTGTGCCCCGGCAATTTCGATGCGGTAGCGCGTTTCGTCGATGGCGGGGCTGCTGTTGGGGGCGATGCTGAAGCGCCCGGCGGCCGCCGCCGGCAGGACGATCCGTAAATCGCCATTCTGCACGGCCAGTTCACCGGGGTTTTGTGCCACCCCCGGCGACAGCGGTTGATAGGCCGGCAGCGTCACCAGCGCATCGCCCTGCGCCAGGTCAACGTTCAGCCGTTCCAGGTTGACCAGGCTCAGGTCAAAGGTGGCATTGCCGCTTTCGCCGGCAAAGGCGATGGAGGTGGCGATGCCCGCCGGCACGTCCACCGTCATCACACCGCGCCCCACCGATTCCAGGCGGGGATAGGGGTTGGGGCGGGTTTCGCGCAGGGTGAAGGTGGCCAGGCCGCTGCCATCGTCGCTGAAGCTGTGTTCCAGCACGCTCTCCTGGCTGCCGCTGAAGCGGACGGTGATGGTGCGCGTGCCCGGCGCGGCCGCCCCAAAGCGAATTTCGGTCGCCAGCACCTCGATATTCATTTGCAGCGTGGTCACGCCGGCGGGAATAGCATCGCTCACCGTGACCTGATTTTCATCCAGCACGGTATCGACGCGGCCGGCATAGGCATACCAGGCCACGCCGGCGGCCAGCCCGGCGCTGACCAGCAGGGCCAGCAGACCACCGGCCGGCACGCGGCGCTGCATCAGCAGGCTGGCCCCGAAGAAGAACAGCAGCACCGGCGCGGCCCGCAGCAGCAGGTCATACAGGCCGGCGGGTATGATCTGGAGGGTGCCGGCCAGCAGCAGAGCCGGCAGCAAAGCCAGCGCGAGGCCGGTCAGCACATGATGGTACGCGCCGCTTTGCGCCTGGCGAAACACGAACACGCCGGCCAGCAGCAGCCACAGCAGCAGCACGGCGGCGCTCAGCAGCAGCGCCAGCAGGGTGTTGATGGCCGGGCGCGGGCGGCGCGTCACCAGCGATTCCTGCGGCAGCAGCCACCACAGCAGCCCGTACACGGTCAGCGCGGCCGGCAGGGCCACCAGGGCCAGCAGCGCGAACAGCAGCCGCCAGCCCCAGGGCCGCAGCGGCAGCGCCTGGGCCAGCCCGCCGCACACGCCACCGAACAGACGATTCGTAAAACTGCGCCGCATGGCGTTACAGCGCTTCCAGGCGCGTGAGCGCTTCGGCCGCCAGCCGGCTCACGCCGGGGTCGGCATCAAACGCGGCCACCTTCAGCGCGTTAATGGCATCCTTGTTGCCGATTTTGCCCAGGGCTTTGGCGCTGGCGCGGCGCACGGCCGCCTTCTGGTCGAACAGTGCTTTCACCAGCCCCGGCACGGCCGGCTGCCCGATGCTGATGAGGGCGGCGGTGATGGCCATCCGCAGGTACATATCATCCGCCCGCAGGGCCACCAGCAGCACCGGCACGGCGCTTTCCGCTTCATCGCCAATTTTGCTCAGCGCCATGGCGGCCAGGTAGCGCGTGCCGGGGTCGGCATCGCGCACCAGTTCGGTGAGGTGCGGCACCGCCGGGGCATAGGCTGCTTCGCCCAGCAGCTTAATGGCGCTGGCGCGGGCTTCCGGGCTGCCGTGCCGCAGGTGATTAAACGCCTGCGCTACAGTATCAGGGGAGTAGGTCATGATGGCTTCTCAGTCGGTTAATGGGTACGGGTTCAGGAATCGCCGCTGCCCTTTGCCGCGCGGGCGGCTTTGCGGGCCAGCGCTTCCTGGCGTTTGCGTTCTTTTTCGGCTTCGGCCTCGGCCGCGCCCGGTGCAGCCTCCAGCGTGGCCGCGGCCACCGCGTTGTGCTGCCGCGCCTGGAGCTTTTCCGCCCGCGCCGACCAGTAAGCGACGGCAGCGGACTCTTCGGCATGGGCTTCTTCGCCGCGCGTGCCGTAGAACATCACCGCCACCAC
Organism: Anaerolineae bacterium; assembly: GCA_025454495.1. GTDB lineage: Bacteria > Chloroflexota > Anaerolineae > Aggregatilineales > Phototrophicaceae > JALHOR01. Next base: position 1,994 of record JALOOI010000016.1, on the reverse strand, counting down.
GATTGCAAACGACAGGACAATGATAATTCCCATGACCAGAACTGCCGGGGGCATCGCTTCTTACCTCAGTTTCTATCAGAATCGTATCAATTTGCTTCATTATAGAGGCGGCCGCGGCCGCTGGCAATTGCCCGGCGCAGCCAGATGAGCCAGCCCGCCGGACGGTTGAGTAAATATCCGTTGTAACCCGCCTGTTGTGCTAAAAATGAATAAAAATGGTCTTAATGGATTCGCACGAAATCAATCATGGCGTTTATCATCGAAGGCATGGCTCGTTAGATGTGGAGGCAGCACCATGCCCGTCACCCTCACCTGGCTTGTGCCACAGCGCATCACGCAGACTGTACTGTATGGCAGTATCACCCGTGAAGATTTGCAGGCCTACGACGCGCTGATGCTCAACCACCTGCACGGCGCGACGGCGCTGGTACACAATATTATCGATGTCCGCGGGATTACGACTCAGGGCCATCTGCGTGACGTGTTGCAGCTTCAATCGCTGCGGCACCCGCTGGGAGGCTGGGGCATCACCCTGGGGGCGATCAACGATCCCATCACCCGGATGCTGACAGGTATGGTGACCTCCGTCACGCGCACCCGCTACCGCGACCTGCCCACGCTGGCAGCGGCGCTGCACTTCCTGTGCGAGGTGGATAGCAGCCTGCCGCCCCTGCACGAGATTGAGCAGCAGCTTCCGGCGGCCTTCAACGGTTGAGCGCGTCCTGCCGGGCCAGTTCCGCCAGAAAATAAGCATCTTCCTCGCTCAGCGGGGCAGTACGCAGCAGGTCGGGCCGGCTGCGCCAGGTGCGCCGCAACGCCTCCTGCCGCCGCCAGGTGTCGATCTGGCGATGATGGCCCTGGAGCAGGATGGGCGGCACGGCTAACCCGCGATACACCGGCGGCCGGGTGTAGTGCGGCCCTTCCAGCAGGCCATCCGCATGGCTTTCGCGGGCTGCGCCTTCGGCCGCCCCCAGCACACCGGGGATCTGGCGCACCACCGCATCAATCAGCACCATGGCGGCCAGTTCGCCGCCCGTCAGCACATAATCGCCCAGGCTAATTTCATCCGTCACCACCAGCTCGCGCACGCGCTCATCCAGCCCTTCGTAATGGCCGCACAGCAGGATCAGCCGCGGCAGCCGCGACAGCGCCACGGCCAGCCCATGATGCAGCACGCGCCCCTGGGGTGCCAGCAAAATGACCGGGCAGTCACTATCGCCGCGCACCGCCTCCACCGCCGGCACCACCACATCGGCTTTCAGCAGCATCCCGCCGCCGCCGCCGTAGGGCACATCATCCGCCGTGCGATGCCGATCCTGCGTATACTGGCGCAGGTCATGCAGCGCCAGCGTCAGCAACTGGCGATCCTGCGCCTTCCACATCATGCTCAGGTGCAGCGGCGCGAACATCTCCGGGAACAGCGTCAGCACATCGATTTGCACGCGGGTGAACCTCCTGATGCATCTTGCACACGCCGGCGGGTGGTCGCATAATGATGCAACAGAATGACACGACCGGAAAGGGAGCACATGCCGCGATGGAGTGTGCTGGCGGCCGGGCTGCTGCTGTGCGGGCTGCTGGCCGCCTGCAACCTGGAAGCCGGCGGCAGCGCCGCGCTCACCCCCACGCCAGATTTACCGCGTGTGGACATTTTAGCCCCGGCCAACAACAGCCGGGTGGAAGAAGGGCTGGACTTCGCCTTTGATATTGTGGCGCAGGACAGCGCCGGCATCGCCCGCGTGGAACTGCGGATTGATGAGCAGACCATCCATGAAGCCGCCCCGCCGGACAGCCCCACCGTGCCGCTGTTTCGCGTGTCCATGAACTGGCGGGCCACCACCCTGGGGCAGCACCTGGTGGAAGTCATCGCCTACCGGGCGGACGGCACACCGGGCATCCCGGCGCAGATGATTATCGAAGTCGTGGCGGCGCAGTGAGGCAAACCGGCATGGTACGCTTTTTTTACTGGGTCATTATCGGGGTGGCGGCGGGCA
>JALOOI010000015.1 GCA_025454495.1 Anaerolineae bacterium | reverse complement strand
CAGTGCATTGGCGCGACCACGCTGGACGAATACCGCCAGTACATCGAAAAAGACAGCGCGCTGGATCGCCGGTTTGCCCCGGTGTATGTGGAAGAACCCAGCGTGGAAGATACCATCGAAATGCTGTATGGCCTGCGCGACCGCTACGAAGCGCATCACCGCGTCACCATCAGCGATGAAGCGGTGGAGGCTTCGGCACGGCTCTCGGCCCGCTATCTCACCGGGCGCAAACTGCCGGATAAAGCCATCGACCTGCTGGACGAATCCGCGGCCAAGCTGCGCGTGGCGCTGTATGCCCTGCCGCCGCGCCTGAAGGAGATGAAGACCGCCATCGACCGCCTGGCGCTGGAAGAAGAAGCCGCCGGCATGTCGCGGGATTATGAACGGGCGGCGGATTGCAAGATGCAGCGCCTGCAACTGGAACAGGAATTCGAGCGCGAGCGCTACCAGTGGCAGCAGGAAAACACGCTGGATGAAGTCGTCGATGCGGACGACATCGCCACCGTGGTCGCCCAGTGGACGGGCATCCCCATCAACCAGATGCTGGAGACAGAGAGCGAAAAACTGCTGCGGATGGAAGAGGTGCTGCATGAGCGCGTCATCGGCCAGGATGAGGCCATCAATGCGCTGGCGGCCGCCATTCGCCGTGCCCGCAGCGGCCTCAAAGACCCCAAACGCCCCATCGGCTCCTTCATCTTCCTGGGCAGCAGCGGCGTGGGTAAAACCGAGCTGGCGAAGGCGCTGGCGGAATTCATGTTTGACGATGAAGATGCCCTGCTGCGGGTGGACATGAGCGAATACCGCGAACAGCACACCACCAGCCGCCTGTTCGGCGCACCGCCCGGCTACGTGGGCTATGAAGCGGGCGGGCAGCTTACCGAAGCCGTGCGCCGCCGCCCCTACCGGGTCATCCTGTTCGACGAGATCGAAAAAGCGCACCCGGACGTGTGGAACGCGCTGCTGCAAATCCTGGAAGATGGCCGCATGACCGATGGCCAGGGCCGCCTGGTGGATTTCCGTAACACCGTCATCATCATGACCAGCAACCTGGGGACGGAATACGCCCGGCGCGGCGGGGCCCTGGGCTTCGTCACCGGCAACGAGCCGCAACTGGTGGCCGATCATCAAAAGATCGAAAAAGCCATGCGCGAAACGTTCCGGCCGGAATTCCTCAACCGCATTGACGAGATCATCATCTTTGCGCCCCTCAGCCTGCGCGATGTGGAGCGCATTGTGGATACGCAGATGAAAGGCATCGTGGAGCGCCTGCACGAATCCGGCCTTTCCATCCACATGACGGAGCCGGCCCGCAACTGGCTGGCGCAAAAAGGCTACGACCCGCAGTACGGGGCGCGGCCGCTGCGGCGGGCGCTGCAACGCTTCATCGAAAATCCCCTCTCCATCCAGCTTTTGCGCGGGGCCTTCGTGCCCGGCGACCTGGTGCTGATTGATGAAGTGAATGGCGAACTGGTGTTTGAACGGCATCTGGATGCCGGCACCGATTACCTGAACCTGCCGCCGCAAAACCGCTACGTGGACGATTACGCCGATGCCGCGCCGGATAATACGCCTTTCCCGCGGGACTAAGCGCCCGGCGGCGGCGGGCCTGCCCAAAAGCGCAGGAGACAGCGCCGCCGTCTGGCGTTAAAACGGGTCTAACGCAGCGTTTTTTGACCGTTTAATTCTCCCCGTGCGGGGGGTATAATGGCGGCGCATGTTACGCTACCTTCAGGGAAAAAGTCGATGAATCAGTCAGAACTGGGCCAGACCGAAGAAGAGATGGGTGTGCCTTCGTCGTCTGCCGGGTTATCGGAATCAGAGACGGTCCACACCGCCGACCAGCCGGAGAGCAGCGCCACCGCGCCCGCCCCGGTGGCCGCCGACGAGGTGGAACAGCCGTCAGCCGACGCAGCGGCTGACACAGCGACTGACACAGCCGCACCGTCTGACGATGCCGACAGCGCCGGCGATGCCGATCATACTGCCGATGTGGCAGGTGCCGGTGATGCCGAGGGCACGGCCGATGAAGAATACAACGGCATTCGGCGCGGAATGCTGGTCAATGGCACCATTGCCCGCACCACCCCCACCGCCCTCTACGTGACGCTGGAAAACGGTGCCGAAGGCATCGTCCCCGGCAGCGAACTGGAAGTGATGGGGAAAAAGCTGCTGGACGAACTGAAGCCCGGCGCGCCGGTGATGGTCTACGTGGTTAACCCGCGTAACCTGAAGGGCAAAACCATCCTTTCCATCAACCATGCGCTGGAAGAAGGCGACTGGCAGCAGGCGGAAGAATACCGCCAGAACCGCCAGGTGTACGATGGCAAAATCGGCGGCTACAACAAAGGCGGGCTGATCGTGCGTTTCGGCCGGCTGCGCGGTTTTGTGCCCCAGAGCCAGATCGCCGAAGACCGCCTGCGCGATATGAGTGGTGAAACGCCGGAAGAACGCTACGGGCGCATGGTCGGCCAGACCATCGGCGTGAAAGTGATGGAAGTTGACCGCAGTCGTAACCGTCTCATCCTGTCCGAACGGGCCGCCATGCGCGAAGTGCGCCAGCGCCGCAAAGAAACCCTCATCCATGAGCTTAAAGTGGATGAAGTGCGCGAAGGCGTGGTGGTGAGCCTGGAGAACTTTGGCGCGTTTGTGGATATTGGCGGCGCTGAAGGGCTGATTCACCTGACGGAAATTACCTGGCGGCACATCACCCACCCGCGCCAGGCGCTGGCCAAAGGCCAGACGGTGCGCGTGAAGGTCATCAGCATTGACCCGGATGCCAACCGCATTGGCCTGAGCATGAAACAACTCCTGCCGGATCCGTGGGACGAAATCGCCCTGGAATATGGCAACGGAGCGCTGGTGAAAGGCACCATCACCAAGCTGACCAAGTTTGGCGCTTTCGCCCGCATTGATACGGCCGAAGAACCCATCGAAGGGTTAATCCACATCTCGGAATTGTCCGATGAGCGCGTGGAACACCCGCGTGAAGTGGTGAACAAGGGCGACGTGCTGACGCTGCGCGTCGTCAAGGTGGATGTGAAAAATCGCCGCCTGGGGCTGAGCCTGAAGAAAGTCATCTCGGCGGAATTCCTGGACCAGGATATGGAACGCGCCTACCGTGATGCCGAACGCGGCATCGCCATCCCCACCGTGCGCCCGGTTGATTTTTCGCTGGAAGACGATGACGACGACGATCTGCCGCCCGGTATCGTGGCAGAGGTGGCAGAAGCAGCGCCGGCCCCGGCCAGCGTGGACAGCCTGGCAGAAGCGCCGGCCCCGGTCAGCGTGGACAGCCTGGCAGAAGCGCCGGCCCCGGTCAGCGTGGACAGCCTGGCAGAAGCGCCGGCCCCGGTCAGCGTGGACAGCCCGGCAGAAGCGCCGGCCGCCGCTGTCACCGACAGCCCGGCAGAAACGGCGGAACAGCCCGCCGCGGCCGACACCGACAGCCCGGCAGAAACGGCGGAACAGCCCGCCGCGGCCGACACCGACAGCGCCGCGGCCACCGATAACGAAGCCTGACCCACAGACCGGGCAGCCCCGCACGGCTGCCCGCCTGCCCCCGCCACATCGGCAGGTCGGTTGAGCGTTATAGTTTGCAACAAACTTCGAACACTGCGGCGGAGTCCTCACCCCCTCTGTGCAGGCTCCTGGTATAATGTCGTGAGGGATGGCAACATCCGGTAAGTTTACACGCAGGTAGCGTCGTGCGGCTGCTGGCAGCAGCCCTGACAACGGAGGAATCACCGTGCCGAACAAAATGGAACGCTTTACACAGCGGGCGCGGCGCGTGTTGAGCCTGGCGCAGGAAGAAGCGGAACGGCTCCAACACGGGCAAATTGGGACGGAGCATCTGCTGCTCGGACTGATGCGCGAAGAAGGTGGAGTCGCCGGCCGCGTCCTGCGTGACCTGGGGCTGGATCCGCGCCGGGTGGAAGACCTGGTGATCCGCCTGACCGATTCCGGCGAGCGCAAACAGGGTGTGAACCTGGAACTGTCCACCGGGACGAAAAAAGTGCTGGAACTGGCCGTCGATGAAGCCCGCCGCATGGGACATCATTACATCGGCACGGAACACCTGCTGCTGGGGCTGGTGCGCCAGCAGGAAGGCGTGGCCATTGATGTGCTGCGCCGCCTGGGGGTTAGCCCGGAAGAAGTGCGCCGCCAGACGCGCCGCGTGCTGCAAGAAAGCCCGGTGCAATCCACCACCCCCGCCCAGACGGAACGCCCGGCCAAGCCCAAAGGCGAAAAAACCCCGCTGGTTGACCAACTGGCGACCGACCTCACCGCCGCCGCGGCCGATGGCAAGCTGGACCCGGTGGTGGGGCGCGAGACAGAAATTGAGCGCGTGATCCAGGTGCTCAGCCGCCGCCGCAAAAATAACCCGGCGCTCATTGGTGAGCCGGGGGTGGGCAAAACCGCCATCGTGGAAGGGCTGGCCCAGCGCATTGTGGATGGCGATACCCCGCGCCCGCTGCTGAACAAGCGCGTGCTGCAACTGGATGTCGGCTCGCTGGTGGCCGGGACGATGTATCGCGGGCAGTTTGAAGAACGCCTCAAGCGCGTCATCGAAGAACTGAAATCCTCCGATACTATCCTGTTCATCGACGAAGTGCATATGCTGGTGGGCGCAGGCTCCGCCGGCAGCAGTGTCGATGCCGCCAATATCCTGAAGCCGGCGCTGGCCCGCGGCGAACTGCAATGCATCGGCGCGACGACGCTGGACGAATACCGCAAGCATATCGAAAGTGATGCCGCGCTGGAACGCCGTTTCCAGCCCATCCTGGTGGAAGAACCGACCATCGAAGAAACGATTGAGATTCTTCAGGGCATCAAACGCGCCTACCAGGAACATCACAACGTGGAAATTACCGACGAAGCCATCGAAAGCGCGGCCAACCTCTCCGCCCGCTATATCCCGGATCGCTTCCTGCCGGATAAAGCCATTGACCTGATCGACGAAGCCGCCGCGCGGCTGCGGATGTACAAAAGCCCGGAAGCCGCCCAGGTGCGCCGCATCGTGGAAGAAATCGAACATGTGCAGGGCGAGATCAGCCGGGCGCAGGACGATGGCGCAGAGAATGACCTGATCGAAGAATACACCCACCGGCTGGAGAATCTTCAGGCTTCACTGGCAGATTATAAAGCCGCCTGGAACGAAGAAACCGGCAAGCCGCGGCTGCTGGCCGAAGACATCGCCGAAGTGGTGGGCATGTGGACGGGCATCCCGGTCACGCGCATCAGCAGCGAAGACGGCCAAAAACTGATGGAGATGGAAGAAGTCCTGCATAAGCGCATCGTCGGGCAGAACGAATCCATCATCGCCATCAGCAAAGCCGTGCGCCGCGCCCGCGCCGGCCTCAAAGACCCGCGCCGGCCCATCGGCTCGTTCATGTTCCTGGGGCCCACCGGCGTGGGCAAAACCGAACTGACGAAAGCGCTGGCGGAATTCCTGTTCGGCAGTGAAGAAGCGCTCATTCAACTGGATATGAGCGAATTTATGGAGCGCCACAGCGTGGCCCGCCTGGTGGGTGCCCCGCCCGGTTACGTGGGCTACGAGGATGCCGGCCAGCTTACCGAAGCCGTCCGCCGCCGTCCGTACAGCATCGTCGTCTTTGACGAGATCGAAAAAGCCCACCCCGAAGCCTTTAACATGCTGCTTCAGGTGATGGAAGAAGGCACCCTCACCGATGCCCGCGGCCGCCGGGTGGACTTCCGCAATACCATCATCGTGATGACCAGCAACGTGGGCGCGGATGTGGTGAAGCGCGGGGCCCGCCTGGGCTTTGATACGCGCACCGACAGCGCCAAAAATGACCAGGAAAACTATGGCGATATGGTGAAAAACGTCACCGAACAGGTACGCCGCCTGTTCCGCCCGGAATTCCTGAACCGTGTCGATGCCATGATCGTCTTCCGCTCGCTCAGCCGCGACGAGATCAAGCAGATTGTGCAGCTTGAGCTGGACAAGGTGCGGGAACGGCTGATCGAACATGCCATCACGCTGGATGTGACCGACGAAGCCCGTAACTGGCTGGCAGTCAAGGGCTACGATATTGAATTCGGGGCCCGGCCGCTGCGCCGCCTGATCCAGAATGCGGTGGAAGATGCTCTCTCTGATGGCATCCTCTCCGGCAAATTCCAGATCGGCAGCACCGTGCGCGTGACCGCCACCGACGAAAACGCCGAAGAACTGACGCTGGAACAGATCAGCGAGCCAGCCGCGCCGGAAGCCGAAGCGCTGGCCTGAGCTTCTCCTGATACTGGCACCCGGTAGAAGGCCCGCGGGGCAGGAGTTTTCCTGCCCCGTTTGATTCGGCCGGGCGGCCCGGCCGCTGGCACCGGGTGCTATCCGCTGGTAATATATTGCAACATCTTTTCACCGCGCCGGCAGCGCGGCCAGCACCAGAGAAAGGACAGTCCCCCGTGAGTGCAATCATCCCGGAAGAAGACAGCCCGGCCGAAAAGCGTTTTGCCACGCTGGTGGCGCTGCTGATTGCGGCCGTCAGCGTGGCCGGAGCGGTGGTAGCCTGGCGGGCTTCCGTCGCGGCGGATGGCGCAGGCGGTGCCGATGAAGCCGGCATTCGCGCCACCATCAACCTCACCGAAACCCGCGCCCTGGCGGCCGTCAATGGCTATGCCGATTACGCCGCCTTCGCCCGCTACATCGAATTTTTAACGCTGGCCGATGCGCTGGAAGCGCAGTATGCGAACCTGCCCGCCGAGGCTGCGCCGGCGGAAGCCGAACTGCTGCTGGCGCAACTGGTGGAACTGCGCGACCGCACCACCGCCGCCACCTTCGCGTTTCCCGCGCAGTACATCAACCGCGACGGCACCTATGCCCTGCAACGGCAGCAGGGCGAGCTGTTCGCCGATGCCGCCCGCGAAAAAGATTTAGCGCCCGATACCTCCTTCGCCCAGGCGGATGCGCTGCGCGGGCAAACCAACCGGCTGCTGCTGGCGCTCTCCGGGCTGGCGGGCGGGCTGGTGCTGCTGACGCTGATCGAAGCGGCCGGCCGCCGGCTGAAATATGCCCTGCTGCTGGCCGGGGTGCTGGCCTTCGTGGCCGGCGGCATCAGCGCCTATCTCATTGACCAGGGGAGGCTGTAGCCCATGCGCGAAAACACCTTCAATCGGCTGCTGGCCATCCTCATCGCCACGGTCACACTGGTAGCCACCGTCATCGCCTTTTTGCAGAGCGATGCCAGCAACCATGACGATGCCGCCGGGCGCGATGCCACCCGCCTGGCCGTGGAACTGGTGGAACGCAAAGTCAGCGGCGAAGTGCGGGCTAATTTTGATTATGATGAGGTCTTTCAGCAGTATGTGGAGCTGAGCACCCTGCTGATCGCGGCGGACAGCCGGGGCGATGCGGCCGCGGTGGAGCGTTATGCCGCCGCCATGGACGCGGTGAGCGCCCTCAGCAGCATCATGCAGCCGCCTTACTACGACGCGGAAACCGGCACGGTGGATTATGCTCTGTACATCACCGAAAGCTACCTGACCGAAGTCACCCGCATGACCGAAAACTACACCGCCGCCGCCGCCGTCAAAGAGGCGTGGGGTGCCAAAGCCAATCTGTACATCGTCCACCTGACGATTCTGGCGGTGGCGCTGTTCCTGCTCGGTCTGGCCGCCACCCTCAACGCCGGCGGGCCCCGCTTCATCTTCGTCACGGCGGGCACGCTGCTGGCGGCCGGGGCGGCGGTGTGGGCCGCGGCGACGTATACCGAACCCGTGTTTGACCTGCGCGACCGGCCCGAAGTCATCGCCGCGTATGCTGAGGGCACCTCGCTGGCGCTGCGCGAGCGCTATGAGGAGGCCATCGCCGCCTTTGATACCGCGCTGGCCGGCGTGCCCGGCTATGCCGCCGCCTGCGCCGGCCGCGGCGATGCCTATGGCAGCCTGGGCAATTATGCCGCCGCCATCGCGGATTTGCAGTGTGCGCGTGATCGCGGGCTGACCACCACGGCCGTCCTCAACAACCAGGCCTGGTATCAGTATTTGGCCGGGCAATTTGCGGATTCGGCCGCCACCGCCCGCGCGGCCATCGTGGCCAACCCGGCCGATGCCTGGGTGGGCTTTAACGCCGGGCTGGCCCTGCTGGCCAACGGCCAGGCCGACGCAGCCCTGGCAGAATATGAGCAGGCCATGGCCGCCGCCAGCGCCGCCGTCGCTGCCGCCCGCCGCGCCGGCACCGAGCCATCCTCCTTCCTGTGGTTCGGGCTGGATTCGGCGGCCACCGACCTGGATTTCTTGATGGCGACGATTGACAGCGGCGCAGGCGAACCGCCGCCGGCCAGCATCGTCGATCCTGATCTGGTGCTGCAAATCGGGCCCGATCTTTCCACCCGGCTGAAAAGCCTGTCCGTATCGCTGGAATACTTCGGTGCGCCGCCGGCCGCCCCGCTGACGGCCACGCTGGATAACCTGATCTTTGCCGAACCCCTGTACGACGAGGCGCTGAACTTCCTGGACTACAACATCACCGACGATGCCGTGTACACCGGCGGCATCAGCGAGATCAGCGCCCTGTTCGATTACAGCGGGATGCAGGACGGCCAAACCGTCATCATCAAGGTGTACATTGATGGCAGCGAAGACCCCTCCTGGCGGCGCGTCTTCGTGTGGGATGCCGGCGCGGACGGCGGCTATGAACTGCCGCTGGCCGTGGCCTACAGCAAAACCTTTACCCTGGCCATCGGCGATTATGCCGTTGAATTTTATGTCGATGGTCAGCTCGCCCTCACCGGCTCCTTTAGCGTTGTGGAACCATAAACGCTCCGCAAACTTATCCAGGACTTAACTGCTGGCCCGCCGCCAGAACCGCCCTGCTGAACGGGCGGTTCTGTTGTGCCCGCCAGACTCAACAAAATGGCAGGTCATACTCAGACAATTCTCATGCAGCCAGATTAGAATCGTTAATGAAGTTTTCATGCCAAAGGGGGAAAGACATGGCAGGTGAACGTATTTTGATTATCGAAGATGAGGCACGTATCGCGCAGTTTGTGGAGCGCGGCCTCATCTACGAAGGCTACCGCGTGAACGTGGCGCGGGATGGTCAAACCGGACTGGCAATCGCCCGTGATAACCCGCCCGACCTGGTGATTTTGGACTGGATGCTGCCGGGGCTGGATGGGCTGGAAGTGTGCAAGCGGCTGCGTGCCGCCAGCGATGTGCCGATTATGATGCTGACGGCCAAGGATGACATTAAAGATCGCGTCATCGGGCTGGATGCCGGGGCCGATGATTACCTGGTGAAGCCCTTTTCCATTGATGAACTGATGGCGCGGGTGCGCTCGCTGTTCCGGCGTTCCACCCCCACCTCGCGCCCGGAAATTTTGCGCTTTGCCGATCTCACGCTGGATACCGGCACGCATCGGGCGCATCGCGGGGAACGGGCCATCGACCTGACGGCCAAAGAGTATGAACTGCTGGAATTGTTCATGCGTAATCCGCGCCAGGTGCTCACGCGCGATGTCATCTTTGACCGCGTGTGGGGCTACGACTTCGGCGGCGAAAGCAACATCATCGAGGTCTATGTGCGTTACCTGCGCCAGAAGACCGAGCAGGACAACGAAAGCCGCCTGATCCATACCGTGCGCGGTGTGGGCTACGTCCTGCGCGAAGAATAATCCCCTTCCCGGAGCAGTTGCAGAGAGGCTGCGGCGTTGCGTGTACTGCAAAAAGTACGCCGATTTTCTATGACCATTCGTACCCGGCTGGCGCTGTGGTACAGCGGCCTGCTGACCGTCACCATCATCATCCTGAGCCTGGTGGTGATGACGGTCAGCCGTGTTTCGATTCTGACCACCGTCGATCATGTGCTGGATCAAACCGCGGCCGGGGTCATCAACAGTATTCTGGTGGTGCCGGTAGGCGAGTTCGGGGCGCTGCAAACGGAACTGGTGTTTAAGACCGATGATCTGTTCAAGTCGCCGGGCGTGTCGGTACAGGTGTGGCAAACGCACAACGGCACGCAGCCCATCACGCCGCATCTGGTGAAGGCTTCGGTGTTTTTGACCGAACCGCTGGACGCGCCGGCCCTGCACCAGACGGAAGACAGCTACCACAACATCACCATTGATACCACGCCGGTACGGGTGATCTCGCGGCCCTTCTTTGGTGCCGGCGGGCAGCCCATCGGCGTGGTGCAGGCCGCCACCTCCATCCAGCATTTTGAGCAAACCACCGATATGCTCATCATCATCGTCATCATCGCCGCCCTCTTTTCTATCCTCATCTCGGTGGCGCTCAGCTTGCAGGTGGCCAAACGGATTTTGCACCCCATCGGCAATGTCACGCGGGCGGCGGCCAGCATCGTGGATGCCCGCGACCTGTCCACGCGCATCGCCTGGTCCGGCCCCATGGACGAACTGGGGCAGCTTACGCAGATGTTCAACCGCATGATGGAACGCCTGGAGCATGTCTTTGGCGTGCAGCAGCGCTTTGTGGGCGATGTGTCGCACGAGATGCGTACCCCCCTCACCTCCATCCTGGGCCACCTGGAAATTATGGATCGCTACGGGGTAGACCAGGAATCGCTGGATGCCGTGCAGCGCGAGGCCGGGCGCATGTCGCGCATGGTGAATGATTTGCTGCTGCTGGTGCGGGCGGATAATGGCGAGCTTCAGGTGGAGCGTTACTCGCTGGACCTGGATGGCGTGGTGCTGGAAGTGTATGAGCAGGCGCTGATCCTGGCGAAGGGACGCAGCTTAAAAATGCTGCTGGAGCGCATTGAGCCGGCCCGCATCCTGGGCAATTCTGACCGGCTGAAACAACTGCTGCTGAACCTGGTGAACAACGCCATCAAATTCACCGGCGACGGCGGCAAAGTGGCGCTGGCGGTGTATGTGGCGCAGCAGCACGCCGTCATCGATGTGACCGATACCGGCATCGGCATCGCCGAAAAAGACCTGCGGCGCATCTTTGATCGTTTTTACCAGGCGGATAATTCGCGGGTGCATCACAGCGACAGCGACGGTGCCGGCCTGGGGCTGTCCATCGTGCGGTGGATTGTGGAAGCGCATGAAGGGCGCATCGAAGTTTTCAGCACCCTGGGCGAAGGCACCACCTTCCGCGTGCATCTGCCGCTGCTGGCCCACCACCAGCCGCCGCCGCCCACCGATACCGGCGATTATGCCATCGTCACCGGCGGGCAGCGCCAGCCCGACCGGTAATTTAAATGGCTTCGCTGACGGGCGCAGGCGGGCGCGGGACGCTTTTCACCTCCCACGCCCGCAGCCCGGGCCGCAGCCACAGCAGCAGCAGCACCCCGGTGAACAGCCCGATGGCGTTCAGTTCGATGGCGGTTTGCACGCCAAAATGCTCGCCAATGAAGCCCACCAGCAGCGCCGCCAGGGGTTGCAGCCCAAAACTCACCATGGTGAACAGGCTCAGCAGCCGCGCCCGCATATCCGGCGGCGACATCAACTGGGTTAGCCCCAGGGCCATGGTCATGATGGTGGGGGCCCCCAGTCCGGCCATGTACAGGCACAGCATAGACAGCGGCAGCGAGCGCGAAAAAGCGAAGATGAGCAGGCACAGGCTCAGCCACACGGCCGCCACGCCCATCACAATTCCGCTGCGCCGCAGCGACTGCGCCAGCGGCACCACCAGCACCACCCCGGTGAGCGCCCCGGCCCCCGAAGAAGCCATCAGCGTGCCCAGGGTAGCGGCATCACCCCCCAGGATGGTATCGGCCACCGCCGGCAGCAGGTTCAAAATCACCGACAGGGCGAAGAAAGTCATCATGGCGGCGAACAGGAACAAATCCTGCAAACGCGGCTGCGTGCGAATGTAGCGCACGCTGTCCATCAACTGGCGCAGCGGCGATTCGCTGCTGGCGGGGGCGCGTACCTGGCTGCTGCGTACCGCCAGCAGGCTGAGGATGACGGCCAGAAAGCTGAGGCCGTTCAGCCAGAAGGCCGGGGCCGCCCCCAGACGGGCCACCAGAAAGCCGGCCGTGGCCGGGCCCAGCACCCGGCTCACCTGGAGGATCATGGCATTTAAATTCACCGCTTTACGGATTTCGCCCATGCCGGTCAGGTCGCCCAGGAAGGCCTGCTGCGCCGGCAAATCCAGCGTGGCGACGATGCCCAGGCCCAGGCTGAGGGCGAAGACGTGCCACAACTGTACGGTTTCCGTTTGCACCAGCAGCGCCAGCACAAAGGCCAGCAGCATGGCGCAAAACTGCGTGCCGATCAGCAGTTTACGCCGATCCAGCCGGTCGGCCCACACGCCGGCCCAGGGGCCAATGAGCAGGATGGGCAGCGTGGCGAACATGTTCACCACCCCCAGCGCCGCTTCGGAACGGCTCAGTTCCCACACCACCCAGCCCTGGGCGGTGGATTGCAGCCACGTGCCGATGAGCGAAATCGCCTGGCCGCCCAGGTAAATGCGAAAATTGGGCAGTTTTAGCGGCGAAAAACTGCTTTTCAGCGTATTGAGGACATCCAGCATGAGGTGCTCCAGCGCATGAGGGCAGGCAACAGGTGACTCTGTTTCTGACGCTCATCATTCTCTTATTCTTACGCGCCGGGCGGCAGTTGGGGGATACTGCGGTGAAGTGCGGCCGGGCGGCCGCACTCGCGCCGGCTCAGGCCGGCTGTGCGTGCGGGTCGTCCTGCGTCAGGCGCAGCACGGCGGCACACAGGGCGGCCAGCGGCATCTGGCGCGGCAGGATAGTCACCGCAGCGCCGGCCGGCACGTCCCACGCGGACGGCTGATCGCTGAGGATGAGCAGGGGTTCCGTGTTCACCGAGGCCAGGTGCATGTACACCGTCTGCGCCGCTGCGCCGGTATCTTCGATGATGACCAGATCGGGATAGAAAAACGTCACCTGCCCCAGGGTGCCGAGCATGTCGCTGTCGTAAAACACGCACCAGCCCCGGCGCTCGGCCACATCAGCCAGAGCCGCCGCCAGCCCGGCGCTGCCAGAAAAAACAAGGATCGGGTTCGTTGTGGTCATAGTGAGTTGTCCCTCTTCTACGGTAGAATGAAAGCGACAGTACCAGCGTACAACGGTTGATAACAGGTCATAAAGCAGCGTTTTAAGGTGTTCTGGCGTTTCTGCTTAACGATCAAAGGAAAAAAGGCATGACTGCTTCATATATGGAAAACCCGGAAAAACTGCTGGATGACACCGGCTGGCACATCCTGCGGGAACTGCAACAGGATGCCCGGCTGAGCTATGCCGAGCTGGGGCGGCGGGTGGGGCTATCCGCCCCGGCGGTGATGGAGCGCGTCAAACGGCTGGAAGAAACCGGCATCATCGCCGGCTACCATGTGCGGATTAACCTGGAGATGATCGGCGTGCCGCTGATGGCCTTTGTGCGCGTGGCCAACGCCGGCGATAAAGAGGCGATGGTGGAACAGCTTGCCCGCAGCCTGCCGGAAGTGCTGGAATGCCATCATGTGCTGGGGCAGGATTGTTACGTGCTGAAGATTGCCGTGCCCAATGTGCGCGATTTTGAGCGCATCCTGGGCATTTTCTCCCGCCATGCCCAGACGACCACCTCACTGGTGTTATCGTCGCCGGTGCCGCAGCGCTGCATTGAGCCAGAAATCCTGGGGGAAACGCCGGCGGACGCGCCGGGGAATAGCCAGGCTAACGGCACGCGCCGCTTATGGTGACGCGGGACGGGCGGCCCGCGCCGCCAGCAGCAGCGCCCACAGCAGCAGCACGGCATCCAGCACTGTATCGCCGCGCAGGCCGAACACCCGCGGCATGGCATCGCCGCGCAGCAGCGACAGCGCCAGCATCAGCAGCGCCAGCAGGGCCAGCAGCACCGCGAAGCGCTGCCCGGCGTAGCGGGGCCGGCGCAGCCACAGCGCCAGCGGCAGCAGCAGGGCCGCGCCGGCCATGCCCAGGGGCTGCGTGGCAAAACGCGGCGCGACCATGCCGGTGCTGTCGGCGGCTTCCCAGGTGAACAGCGGCGGATAAGCGCTCATGCGGGCGATTTCTGCGCCACCGGCACAGGCGGCCGCGCCACAGCCCCACCAGGCCGCCAGGGCGATGACCGGCAGCGCCGGGGCCAGCCGATCCAGCAGCGCCGGCAGCGCCAGCCCGCGCCAGCGGCCCACCAGCCCCGCGCCGAACACGGCCCCCACGACTGCCCCACGCCAGTCCAATCCACCGGCCAGCAAATTTCCAATTTCCGGTATATTGTAAGTAAAATAACGCCAGTGCAGCGCGACATGCACCAGCCGCGCCAGCAGCAGCCCGCCCGCCAGCCCGCCCAGGCAGGCATCCGCCACGGCCGCCCGCTGACCGGCCGGGGTGCGCCACAGCAGCAGCGCCAGGCTGCCGGTGATTGCCAGCAGCAGCAGCACCGTATAGGTAGCAACGGTTCGATCACCCATGGAAATTGTCGGAGTAAACATGGCCTGTGCCTTATCTCACCATACCCTCGCCCGGCATCACCCGGCCGGTGCGCTTCTGGAGTGACGCTATGCGCCTGTGGACACTGATTGTACTCGCAATGGTGCTGGCCGGCTGCGAGGTGATCGAAGCCCGCCAGCAGGTCATCATCCGCCCGGATGAAATCGGCGTGGTGTTGAACACCGAAACCGAACAACTGGAAACGCCCCTGCCGCCTGGCACGCACACCATCGACCCGCTGCGGCAGCAGGTGACGTTTTACCCCACCTTCGTCCAGAATTATCTGTTCAGCGGCCGCGACGACCGCGGCGACCCGGCGACGGCTGCGCCGGCCATCACCGCCACCACCGGCGACGGCCGCCCGGTCAGCGTCAGCCTGAGCGTGGTCTTTCGCATCAACCCGGCTGAAGTCAACCGCATTCACAGCGCCTGGTTTGGCACGCCGGGGGATTATCGCGCCGGCTACATCCGCCCCACCACCCGCCTGCTGACGCGCACCCTCATCAGCACCTATACCCTGGCCGAAGTAACGGCCATCAGCCCGCTGCAACTGGCACAGCAGATGACGGAACCGCTGCGCCAGGAGCTGGCGGACAACGGCTTTATCCTGGAGCGCGTGGATGTGCTGCGCGTCCAGCCGGATTAGTGGCAGGAGGCCTTGATGAGCAAAGCCGGGGCGCTGGTCGCCGGGCAAATGATCCTGTTCGCGCTGCTGGTGGGGGTGTGGCTGGTGTGGCCGCCCGTCAGCAGCGCCGCCGGCGTGGTGGCCGGGCTGCTGCTGATCGTGATCGGGCTGGCCTGTGTGGCGCTGGCCGTGCGGGCCCATCAGCAGGCCAACCACACCCCGCCGCGCGTCTCGCCGGAGCCGCGCCCGGCGGCCGGGCTGGTGCAAAGCGGCCTCTATGCCCGCATTCGCCACCCCATTTATACCGGCGTGCTGAGCGTGGCCTTCGGGCTGGCGCTGGCGCATGGCCACCCGGCGGCCTTCGGCGTGGCGCTGGCCCTCACCGGCTGGCTGACGCTCAAATCCATGTATGAGGAGACGCTGCTGCTGCGTCAATGGAGTGCTTATGCCGCTTACCGGCAGCGGACGGGCCGCTTTTTGCCGTTTTTATGATGCTGTCGTGGCGATCCACCTGTGCCGCGACCACTGGAGTGTGAGGAGTCCTGCCCTGTGAGCCAGCCCAATCCCTTTGAGCATGACGGCGAACTGCCCGACCACATCGCCCAGGAGTTAGCGAACCAGGACAGCGCCAGCGCCGGCAAAGGCAAACGCGCCCCGGTCACGGTTACGGTTAAACCTGGTGTCTGGTTCATGATGTTGACCTGGGCCATTGTCGTAGGCAGCCTGTGCATCATCACGCTGGTATCGGTGTTCATGGAAATGAGGCCGCCGCCGCCCCCCCCGGTGAGGCAGCCCACGGCCACGCCACGGCCCACCCTGCTGGATGACCTGCCCGCCTGCAAGCCGCTGCCGCGCCCGCGCCAGGGCTTCATCGTGGTGGAAGCCGCACCGGACGATACGCCGCCGGAACTGCTGCGGATGAACCTGTCCGGCGAAGCGCAGTGCCGCCTGACCGACAACAGCGTGCCGGATCGTCATCCGGCCATCTCGCCGGACGGTGAGCGCATTCTGTTCACCCGCGGTGAGCGCGACAGCAGCCGCCTGTGGCTGATGCACACCGATGGCAGCGCCGCCCGCGAACTGCTGAGCTATGGCACCGAGGGCGACTGGTCGCCGGACGGGGAGCAGATCGTCTTTACTGCGCCCTTCATTCGCGCGGCGGATATTCAACGCTTCGACATCAACACGCCCGGCGAAGTGACCGCCCTCACCCGTGACGATTACGACGCGGAATACAACGATTTTAGCCCGCGCTGGTCGCCGGACGGGGCATGGATCGCGCTGTTGAGCGACCGGCTGGCAGCCGGGGTGGGCACCCCCTACCTGGAAATTTGCCGGCTGCGCCCGGATGGCAGTGATCTCCACTGCCTGACGCAAAATGAAACCTCCGAAATGCAGATCGCCTGGCTGGACAGTGAACACATTTTGTACCTGGGGTTTGTGTCGGAGCGCGCCGGGCTGGAGCTGTTCGTGATGAATGTGACCGATGGCCGGACGCGCCGGCTGACGCACGACGGCGGCTTTAAGCTGTCGCCGGTGGCGGGCGGCGATGGCCGCTTCATCTACTACATCAACAGCGGCACCATCACCGGCGAGGTGAACAATGGCCGGATGACGGCCAGCGTGCAGGGTGCCGTCTACCGGGTGCAGGTAGACGGCACCCAGGCCCGGCTGCTGACCGGCAGCCTGGAGGCGCAGTCGCTGGATGTGTGGCAGCCCCGCTGACCCGCAGCAGCGGGCCCGGCAGACCCCGGGCCCGCCTTTTAGCGGCGCAGTTCCTCATCCAGGATGCGCCCCAGTTCACGGCGCACCAGGCCGGGGCGTTCGTCGCGCAGCAGCGGCAGCCGGGCGCGGGTGCGGTGCAACTGCGACAGGTCAATCTCCTGCACGATCAGCGCTTCATCAAAATACTGCCCGTGCGTCAAAAATTCGCCTTCCGGGTTCACCACCGAGGAGCCGCCCCAGAACACCTTGCCATCCTCATAGCCCACGCGGTTACAATGCACGATGTAGCTGGTGAACATGCTGCCATAGGCCTGGTTCACCAGTTCCACCCAGCGCGAACTGGACAGCTTATCGCCGGCATCGGCACCGCGGCCCGGGCTGGCGCTGTGCAAAATCAGCACATCCGCGCCGTCCATCCACAGCAAATAGGCCGGCGACACATGCCAGAAATCCTCACAGATCAGCATCCCCATGCGGTCGAAGCGGGTGTTGAAGGCCCGCACCGTGTTCCCCTGGGCAAAATAGCGCGATTCGTCGAACATGCCATAGGTGGGCAGGTACAGCTTGTGATGAATGTGGACGATCTCCCCCTGGGAGAGATAAGCGGCGGCGGTGTAAAAGCGCTGGCGCTCATCCTCGTGCACAAAACCGATCACCAGGTCCAGGTGTTTGCTGGCCTCCAGCATCTGGCCGAAGGTGGCATCGCGGTGGCTGGCTTTCATGGCCACTTCGGGCACCAGGTCCTGCACCTGGTAGCCGGTCAGCGAAAGCTCCGGGAACACCAGCAGGTCTACGCCCTGCTGTGCGGCGCGTTCCACATACTCCAGGTGGGCGGCGGCATTGTGCTGCACATCGCCCAGTTTGGGGTACATCTGCGCCAGTCCAATTTTCATACGCATGATCGAACTCATTTCTGTGCCAGGACAGTGGGAACCTTTAGCCGTTGATTGTAGCGGCTGTGGCTGAAAAACGCCTGTTCACGGCCTTAAAAAACACAACAGCCGGAGGGCATCCGGCTGTGTGGCCAAGCGGGTAATGGGACTCGAACCCATGCTGAGACCTTGGAAGGGTCGCGTGCTACCACTACACCATACCCGCGCAGTGGGCGGCGGACTGTCGGGGTGGTCGAATTCGAATCGACGACCTCACGCTCCCAAAGCGTGCGCGCTAACCGGCTGCGCCACACCCCGCCATACCGCCCTATCATAGCATGATCGGGCGGTGCGGTCTACCCGGAATGCCACCTATGCATTGCCCACAACGGGCAGCGTGTCCACCGGAAAAGTGGTGTTCAGCAGGTCAGCGCGAATCCAGCCGCTGTCGCCACTGTCGATCTGGACGAACAGCCAGGTGGCGGGGGTGTTGCGCCCGCGCAAAAAGACCCCTTCGCCGCTGTCCAGCGTGGTCATCAGCGAATACTGGGTGCCGGGGCCATAGCGCACATTGGCCCCGGTGGTGACGAAAGCCACCTGGCTGTTGCCGACCGGCACCGGCGGCTCAAAGGGCGGCAGGGTGCCGGTAACGCTCACTTCGGGCACATCGGTAATGGTGAAGTTGATGGTGGTGAAGCGCGTGCTCACCCAGCCCTGCAGGCCATCGGCGGTTTGCACCAGCACCCAGCTATTTTCGGCGTTACGCCCGATGACGTTGAGCCAGGTGCTGCCGCGCAGTTGCACGATGACATCAAAATTGGCTCCGGGGCCGGTGCGTAAATTCTGGAAGGCGGTATTGACGACGGCGCTGGTGCGGGTGGTGAAGGCCGTCTGCGGCAGCGCCAGCACATCGCCGGTGGTTTCGACATGGGTGATGTTCACCCAGCCGGTGCGGCGGCGGTTGGGCGTGACGACTTCCAGCCAGGAGCCATCCGCATTGCGCCCGACCACGTTCAGGTCATAGCCGGGGCCCACCCCGGCCAGCACGCGGAAATTGCGGCCCGGCCCGTTCAGGATGTTGGTGCCATCCGCCCGGGCCACTTCGGCGCTGAAGGTCTGCGCGGCAGCGGGCAGGGCCAGCAGCAGCGCCAGCAGCAGCAGCGCGGCGGTCAGCAGTTTACGAGCAAGCATGGTGTTCGTTCCTCTCTGGTTCGCCCTGTAATTAAGCTCCTTTTGAGTATATCCTGAAATGCCAGATGACGCGGCATATTAAGACGATTCTCTATCCTGACCCTGTTCAGATTGAAACGGAGTGCCATGAGCGCGGCGGCCCGCTTTTACCTGCTGTATGGCGATGATGACCTGGCGCTGGCAGAAGCGCTGGCGCACCTGCTGGCCGGCGTGCGCGATGACCCGGATGCCGCGCTGAACCTGGACGAATTCGATGGCGATGAAGCCAGCGTGCCGGCGGTGCTGAACGCGGTGAAATCGTTCCCGTTCATGGCGGAACGGCGGATCGTGGTGGTGCGCGGGCTGGTGGCCCGGCTGACGCGCAAAGGCGCGGGCGAGGCGGATAAAAAAGACCTGGAACGCCTGATCGAAGTCATCCCCACCCTGCCCGCCTGGGCCCGCCTGATCCTGGTGGAGCGCGACAGCCTGCGCAAAGACAGCCGCCTGGTGAAAGCCGCCACCGACCATGAATTCGCCCGCTGCCAGGCTTTCATCGCGCCGGAAGACAGCACCGACTGGATTTTGCGGCGGGCCCGCAGCCACTACCAGGCGGAGATCGACAGCCAGGCGGCGGCGGCGCTGGCCAGCGTCACCGGCAGCGACCTGCGCCGGGCCGATAATGAACTGCTGAAACTGGTGCTTTACGTCAACCACAGCCGCCCCATTCAGGAGCGCGATGTCGCCCTGCTTACGCCCTACCTGGCGGAAGCCAGCGTGTTTGAGATGATTGATGCCATCGCTGCCGGCCGCGGCAAAACCGCCCTCACGCTGCTCAGCCTGGCGCTGGATCAGGATTTGTCGGATCCGGGTTTCGGGCTGTTCGCGCTCATCACGCAGCAGTTTCGCCGGCTGCTGCTGCTGCGCGACCACCTGGACAGCGGCGGCAGCGCGGCCAAAAACGATGTCGCCACCCTGCTGAACATTAAGCCGTACCCGGCGGAAAAACTGCTGAAACAGGTGCGCCAGTTTAAACTGCACGACCTGGAACACATTTATCGCCGCCTGCAACAGACCGATCAGGCGATGAAGATTGGGCGCATTCGGCCGCGCCTGGCGCTGGAATTGTTCGTCGCCAGCGTCACCACCTGACGGCCGTTCTCCGCCGGCCGCCGGGCATGTTACAATAGCCGTCCACGATACCGGACGGGTGAGGAAGGCGTTTCCATGCGAGGGTATGCAGCGGCGGGCTTGCTCCTGTTCCTGCTGCTGGCCGCACTGCCGGCCACGGCACAACAAACGACCGATGCGCCGGTGACGCTGCGGGCCAGCGCCGGTTACGATGGCTGCTTCCGCGAGGGCGCGTGGCTGCCGGTGCAGGTGCGCGTCCGCAACAGCGGCAGCAGCCTCAGCGGCCGGCTGACGGTGCGCCCGGAAACCTCCGGCCGCGTGGTGAGCAATGCCTACAGCACCCCGCTGGATTTGCCTGCCGGCTCCGAAAAAGAGGTGTTTTTGTACGTGCTGGCCCGCAGCCAGCCGCCAGAAATGGTGGTCGAACTGCTGGATGCGGAAGGCGTGCGCGTGGCGCAGCAGACCGTCAGCCTGCGCCTGGTAGACCCGCGCGATGAGCTGCATGTCGTCGTCACCGGGCCAGCAGCGGCCGGGCTGCCGCTGAACACCGTCCACGCGGCGGAACGCAGCGCCTGCCAGGCCCGCCGCACCCCGGCCAGCCTGCCCGATCAGGCGGCGGCGCTGGAAGCGGTGGATACGCTGTGGCTCGTGAATGCCGATACCGCCGGGCTGACGCAGGCGCAGCAAACGGCGCTGGAAGCCTGGGTGCTGGATGGCGGGCATCTGGTGGTGATGGGCGGCCCCGGCTGGCAGGAGACGGCCGCCGGCCTGCCGGATCTGCTGCCGCTGCGCCCGCAGGACAGCCGCAGCGTGACCGATGTCGCCGCGCTGGCCCGCCTGGCCGGCCTGCCGGATGCACTCGCCGGGCGTACCGTCGTGGCCACCGGCCGCGTGCGCGAGGATGCCCGCGTGCTGGCCGAGTCGCCGGAGGGGGTGCCGCTGCTGCTGCGCCGCGCCCATGGCAATGGCACGGTGGATTATCTGGCGCTGGATGCCACCCTGGCCCCGCTGAGCGACTGGCCCGGCAGCCCGGCGCTGTGGCGCACGCTCATCCTCACCGGCTACCCGCGCCCCTTCTGGACGCAAAACGTGCCCGACCTGACCGCCGCCGCCACCGCCGTGGCCATCCTGCCCGGCATTGACCTGCTGCCGCCGGTGTCCTCCATGATCCTGTTCCTGCTGGCCTATATTGTGCTCATCGGCCCGCTCAATTACCTGCTGCTCAACCGGCTGAACCGGCGCGGCTTCGCCTGGGTGACGATCCCGCTGTGCATTGTGGTCTTCACCGGGCTGGCATGGACGGTGGGCTTTAACCTGCGCGGCAGCGATGTCACCCTCAGCCGCGTGAACCTCATTCGCACCTGGCCGGCCAGCGAGCTGGCCCGCGTGGACAGCCTGGTGAGCCTGCTGGCCCCGCGCCGGGGCAGCTATTCGCTCATCGCGCCGGCCGGCTACACCCTGCGCGTGCTGCCCACGCTCTCGCAGGGCGGGCTGCTGCTCACCAGCGCCGCCCAGTCCACCGCCGATATTGCCCAGGGAGTCCGTTTTACCGCCGAAGATTTCGCCGTTGATGGCGGCATTTTCGCCAATTTTGGCCTGGAAGGCCTTCAGGCCCGGCCGGACATCGGCGGCACGCTCAGCCTCATCCACCTGGCCGACGGCACCCAGGCATTGCAGGGCGTGCTGCGGAATGACAGCCCGAACATCACCCTCACCGGCGCGGTGCTGCTCTCCCGCGGGGCCGCCTACCGGCTGGCAGGGCCTTTCGGCCCCGGCGACCTGGTGACGCTGGCAGCGGCCGAGGTGCCCATCCTGGCGGAACGGGCCCAGGCCGCCCCGGCCCCGCTGGAACTGGCGCATGAGCGCCTGGCCACCCTGCGCGATACCCGCGAACAGCGCCTGGCCGCCGCCACCAGCATCAACGCCATCCTGGGCGATGCCCCGGCCGGCGTGGCGGCCGCCGATATTCAACAGCGCGACCGGCTGACCGCCGTGCTGAGCGCCTTCCTGGCGGATCAATTTGGCTCCACCGCCTACGGCGACCACGCCTACCTGGCCGGCTGGAGCAGCGAAGCACGCCGCGATGTCGCCCTCGTCCCCGGCGATACGAATTACATCAATGTGGAAACAACGCTGTACCTCATCCAGATTGCGGTGCAGCCGGCCGCCACCGCGCCGGAAGTCCCCGTCACCATCACGCCGGATCGCTTCACCTGGAGCATACTGGAACGGCGCAACGTGGAAGGGGCCGGCCCCTATGATCTGACGCTGCTCTCCGATGCCGAAGTGGTGCTGCGCTATACCCCGCTGCCGGCCGCGGTCTTAAGCCAGGTGCAGGAACTGACCATCTTTCTGGATCGTTCCAGCGGCTACGGCGGGCGCGTGTCGCTGGATGTGTGGGACTGGCAGCGCCGCGCCTGGGAAGCGCTGGATAACAGCGTGCGCCAGGACAGCTACACCCTCAGCGATCCGGCCCCCTACCTGGGCCCCGGTAACGCCGTGCAACTGCGCCTGCGCCTGTCAATTGATTTCGGCTCGGCGTGGATTCGCCGGCTGACGGTGACTCAGCAGGGATCGTAACTGGCTCCAGATAGCCTTGCCCGCTGTGTAGACCATTGCGTCATCTTATGTTACTCTTATGGATGACAAACGATTTTGATACCTCCGCCGGCCAGCAGCAGGGAAGCACACCATGCCCGATGTATTCATCTCCTATTCGCGCCGTGACCTGGAATTTGGCAAAAAATTGCATCAGGTCTTCACCTCGCAGGGCAAAGATGTGTGGATGGACTGGGAGGATATTCCCCTCAGTTCGGACTGGTGGACGGAGATTCAGCGCGGCATCGACACGGCGGATAACTTTCTGCTGATTATGAGTCCCGATTCCATCGGCTCGCCGGTGTGCCAGCTTGAAATTGAACATGCGCGGCAGATGAACAAGCGCATCGTGCCCATTTTTCATCGCCCGGTGGATAACGCCCAGGCCATCAACGATGTGCTGGAGCGCATCCAGAAGGACGAACACCTGAAGCGCATGATGGGCAGCCGCGATGCGCGGGCGCTCTTTGACGAAAATAACCGGGTGCTCGCTACCATCAACTGGGTGTTCTTTAAGCCCGAAGATGCCTTTGAGGAAAAATTTCACCTGCTCAGCCAGGTGCTGGAAGCCGACCTGACGCACGTCCGGCAGCATACCCGGCTGCAAATGCGGGCGCTGGAATGGCAAAATCATGAGCGCAACATCAGCTTTGTCATCAGCGGGGATGAACTGGATGCGGCGCAGCAATGGCTGGCCGGCGCGGCCGGCAAGCAGCCGGCCCCCACGCCGCTGCATCAGACGTTCATCCAGGAAAGTGAGCGGGTGGAGCGCAACCGGCACCGGCTGGTGCGGCTGCTGCTCACCTCCTCGGCCGTCCTGGGGGTGATGATCGTGGTGGCGATGGTGGCCGTGGTGCTGGCCATCACCCGCGCCAACGCGGCCCAGTCCCAGGCAGATCTGGCGGCCACCCAGGTGCTGGTGGCCGCCACCGCCGAGCGCTCCGCCGAAGACTCGGCCAGTTTTTCGGCCACGCGGGTGGCGGTGGCCGGGGCCACGCTCACGCCCATTCCGCCCACCATGACCGCCGTCGCGCAGCGCATCGAAGCCGGGGAACGCCGCGCCGAGCAACTGCGCCTGGCCGGCGAAGCCTACGGCCTGGCCCTGGACATCAATGGCAACCCGGAAATTGCCTCGCTGCTGGCCCTGCGCTCGCTCAAGATTGGTTATTCGCCGGAAGCTGACCGGGCCCTCATTCAATCGATACAGCAGTTGCAGGGCCGCCTCATCCTGGAGGGCGACACCGACGATGTAACCACCGCCGCCTACAACCCGGATAGCACGATCATCGTCACCGGCAGCACGGATGGCACGCTGCGCTTTCGCAGCGCCGAAGATGGGGCCACCCTGCGCGTGCAGGCCATCCCGGCCGGGGTGAATCATGTGCAGTTTAACCCGGATGGCACGCGCCTGCTGGCCGCCTTTAACGATCGTGTGGCCCGCGAATATGATGCCGCCACCGGCGAACTGCTGCGGACGCTGAGCGGGCACACCGCTATTGTGTGGTGGGTGCGCTACAGCCCGGATGGCCGGCTGATGGCCACCGCCAGCGAAGACCGCACCGCCCGCCTGTGGGATGCCGCCACCGGCGAGCTGCTGTTCGTCCTGCGGGTGGGTTCCATCACCTACTCGTTAGATTTTAGCCCGGACAGCGCCATTCTGGCCACCGGCAGCCAGGATGGCGTGGCCCGCCTGTGGGATACCACCACCGGCGAACTGGTGGATACGCTGCTTGACCCGGAGATTAACTACGGCTTCAGTTACGCCATCGCCTTCCACCCCTCCGGCGAGTATCTGGCGGTGAGCTATTCCGATTTGTCGGTGCGCCTGTGGGAACTGGCTACCGGCAGCCAGGCTCTGGTGTACCTGGGGCATTTTGGCTATGTGAACGCCATCGACTTCACCGGCGACGGCCGCGAGATGGTGACGGCCAGCGACGATTTCACCGTGCGCGTGTGGGAGGTGGGCGACTATCTCGATCTGGGCGACGGCCTGGGCGATTTTAGCCAGATCGTCGAATATATCCCGCTGCTGGGCCACACAGACCGCGTGTACGATGTGCGCTTTAGCCAGGACGACAGCGAAGTCCTCACCGCCAGCCTGGACAATACCGCCCGCGTATGGCAAATGAATTTTGTCGATCCGGTGCGGTATGTCAACGTGGGGGAGGGTGTCCTCACCCTGTCCTTCAGCCCGGATGGGCGCTATCTGGGGCTGGGGACGGATTACGGGGAGGTGCTGCTGCGCGAGGTCGCCACCGGCGAACTCATCCGCAGTTACGAGGGGCATACCGACTGGGTGGAGCGCGTTACCTTTAGCCCGGATGGCCGGACGCTGGCCAGCGCCAGCGATGACCGCACCATTCGCCTGTGGGAGGTGCAGACGGGCGAAGAACTGGCCGTGCTGGAGGGACACACCAGCTTTGTTTATGGCCTGCGCTACAGCCCGGATGGCACGCTGCTGGTGTCCTCCAGCGATGATGGCACCATCAAACTGTGGGACGTGGCCCGGCAGCAGCTCATCCGCACGCTGGAAGACCACACCGCCTCGGTGAACGATGTCCGCTTCAGCCCGGACGGCACGCTGATCGCTTCTGCCAGTTCGGATTATACGGTGAAACTGTGGCAGGTGGACGATGGCCGCCTGATACGCACCTTCACCGGGCACACCGATTACGTCAACCGCGTTACCTTTAGCCCGGACGGGCAAACGCTGGCCAGCGCCAGCCACGATTTTACGGTGCGGCTGTGGGACGTAGCCAGCGGCGAAACCACCCATACCCTCACCGGGCATCGCTTCTGGGTGATGACGCTGGCCTTCAGCCCGGATGGCCGCACCCTGGCCACCGGCAGCGCCGATAATACCGCCCGCCTGTGGGATATGGACACGCTGGAAGCCTACCGCATCCTGGAATACGGCCAGCAGCGCATTACCTCGGTGGTGTTCCACCCGGACGGCAAAACGCTGCTGACGGCCGATTTTGCCGGGAATATCGTCACCTGGGATACCGATTACCGCGATTTTGTGGCCTATGCCTGTCAGCGGCTGCTGCGCGATTTTTCGCCCCAGGAGCGCACCACCTACGGCATGGATGCGACCCCCACCTGTACGGACGGGCCCTGATCGGGCACAATGGGCGCTGTTGGCTTACCCGGAGGTGTGTGGATGTCTTATATCATCGAAACGCACGACCTGAAAAAGTCCTTCGGCAGTTTTGACGCGCTGCGGGGTGTGAGCCTGCACGTGCCCGCTGGCTCCATCTATGGCTTTGTGGGCCCCAACGGTGCCGGCAAAACGACCACCATGCGTATCCTCACCACCCTCACCCGGCCCTCCGCCGGCGAGGCCCGCGTGGCCGGGCATTCCGTGCTGGCCGACCGGCGGGCC
Source organism: Anaerolineae bacterium (assembly GCA_025454495.1). Lineage (GTDB taxonomy): Bacteria > Chloroflexota > Anaerolineae > Aggregatilineales > Phototrophicaceae > JALHOR01. The sequence continues at coordinate 4,174 of JALOOI010000015.1, read as the reverse complement.
GTGCGCCGGGCCATCGGCTATATGCCGGATGAATTTGGCGTGTACGAAGATTTGCGCGTGTGGGAATATCTGGACTTTTTCGCCGCCTGTTACGACATCCCGGAGCATGATCGCCGCCGCCTGGTGGGCGACCTGCTGGAACTGGTCGATCTCAGCCACCGGCGCGAAGACATGGTGGATAAGCTGAGCCGCGGGATGAAACAGCGTCTGTCGCTGGCCCGCACGCTGGCGCACGATCCGCAGGTGCTCATCCTGGATGAACCGGCCTCCGGGCTGGATCCGCGGGCCCGCGTGGAAATCCGCGAGCTGCTGGGCGAACTGGCGAAGATGGGCAAGACGATCTTTTTTTCCTCGCACATTCTGGCGGATGTGGAAGATATTTGTTCGCACATCGGCATCATCGAAGCCGGCCAGATCATCATGGAAGGCAGCATTGACGAATTAAAGACGCAGTTGATGGAAACCCGCGAGATCGTCATCACCGTGCGCGATAATGACACCGCCGAGACGGTGAAAACGCTGGTGGCCGGCATGGCCGATGTGGTGCAGGCGGAGATTCTCATCCCGCGGGCCGGGCGCTCACGGGTGCGGGTGGATTTCACCGGCAACGATGACGGCATCGCGGCGCTGAACCAGGCGCTGATCGGCGCGGGGGTGGCTGTGCTGGGCTTCCAGGAAGAAGAAAAAGACCTGGAGACGATGTTCATGCGCGTCACCCGGGGGCTGGTGACGTAAGCGGCCGGGCGGGGCACCCCCGCCCGGGGCGATGGTCACTGGCAGGTCTCCGGCGGCGGCGCAGCGGGCCCATCCGGGCGCACCACAAAACGAATTTCCGGGGCGGTGGCAGGATCGTTAAACACGGTGAACAATTCGCGCAGGGCTGTTTCGGCGCGTTCCTGCGCCTGGGTGAGGATGCCCTCTTCCAGCGCCTGCGCCCGGAACTGTTGCAGCGCGAAGCGGCGCGAAGTGGTATCCAGCGTCAGCGCATCGGGCGCAAAAACTCCGCTGCTGCGCTCCACCACATACGATTGGGCCTCATTCAAAAAGCATTCCAGCAGCGTGGGCGGGGGCAGGGTAATGGTCACGATGCGGCTGTCTTCATCGTAGCGCACATCGTCGGCCGTCAGCGTTTCCAGGTTGATGCCGGCCTGGATGTGCCCCACGGCCACCATCACCAGACTCTGGCCGTACAGCGTTTGCAGCAGCGCCGGCATATCGCTCTGGCTGGTGACGATGCTGGCATAGCTAAAGCGGACGGTGGTCAACTGCGTAAGCTGTTTGATGCGCTCCACCTGCGGCACATAAATCCGGCTGGTATCCACCATGATGAGGTTGCTGCCGCCAAACAGCCCGGCGAAGCCATTCACAAAGCCGCCGATGGTCTGCCCGGTGGCGATCACGGCCCCCACCAGCAGCGCCACGATGAGGAACAAACAGCCCACCGAGCCGGTGAGCGCCAGCAGGCAGCCGCGCAGCAGCGGATCACGGCCGCCGGCGGCGGGGGGTGGCAGCAGCGCCTCCCGTTGCATGGCAGCGGCAGCGGTGGCCGGGGGTGGCAGCAGTTCTGGCGGCAGCGGCGGGGGCACAGACTGGCTCATAGGCTGGCAATCTCCTGTTACAACACTCACTGGCAGTACGCAGGCCGGCCCGCCCTGGTTGCGGCGGGTTGTCCGTATTCGGTGGCGCACAATTGCATTATACTGGAACCCATGGACACGACACTACAGTATATCCCGATCATGATTGTGGGCTTTGCCACCGCACTGGGCTTAACGCCGGTGTCGCGGCAAATTGCCATGCGCCTGGGCGTGGTGGATAAGCCCACCCTGGCGCGTAAAATTCATACCGATCACAAGCCGATGATGGGCGGGCTGGCGATTTATGTCGGCTTCACGCTGTCACTGCTGCTGTTCAGCCCGCCCCGGCACATCATCGAACTGCTGGCGATCATCGCCGGGGCCGGGGTGCTGTCGCTGGTGGGGCTGCTGGATGACCGTTTTAACCTGTCGTGGCGGGTGCGCCTGCTCACCTTCTTCTCCGCCGCCGCCATCCTCATCCTGGCCGGCATTCGCATTCGCCTGTTCGATGTGCCGCTGCTGGATATTCCGCTGACGCTGATCTGGGTGGTGGCGCTGACCAATGCCACCAATTTTCTGGATAACATGGACGGGCTGACGGCCGGCCTGTCGGCGATTGCGTCCGGCTTCTTTTTGTTGATCGCCATCACCCAGGGGCAGGTGCTGGTGAGTATGCTGGCGGCGGCGGTGTTCGGCAGCGCAGTGGGCTTTTTAACCTACAATTTTAACCCGGCCAGCACCTTCATGGGCGATATGGGGGCGCTGGTGCTGGGCTTTGTGCTGGCCACGCTGGCCATTAAGCTGCATTTTGCCGCCCAGCCGCCCGGTGTCACGTGGATGATCCCGGTGCTGGTGCTGGCGCTGCCGGTGTTTGATATTAACCTGGTGGTGTGGACGCGCCTGGCCGAAGGGCGTTCCCCGGTGGAGGGTGGCAAAGATCACACCTCGCACCGCATCATGAGCCTGGGCTTTAACCAGCGGCAAACGCTGTTCCTGCTGTATGGCCTGTGCGGGCTGTTCGGCAGCATTGGCTTCATCGTCAGCGCGGCCCCGCCGGATATTGCGCTGCGCGTGGGGCTGTTCGGGCTGGCGCTGCTGCTGGCGCTGTTCCTGCTGATGATCTGGATTCGGCAGACTTACCAGAAATCGGCCGCCGGGGGCCGCCGCTGAGCCAACCGCGGTCGCGGCCGCGCCCACGCCTGCGCCTCCAGGGGAGTTGCACCATGAGTGAACAGAAAGCCATCAACGCTTCAGATATTGTCGAAAACCCGGACCTGATCCACAGTTTTAACAGCGCTTATATCCTCCTGCGCGATTCGTCGATGGTGGGCACGTATAAAAACATGCTTGGGGCCCTCAATATCCTGGCGGATGACGGGTGGGAAGCCGCGGAGATGACGGTGGATACCGGCACCATGTATCTGCTGTGCCGCAACCCCCATTTTAAGCGCAAGCAGCGGCCGGGCCCGGCCCCGGAGGAAGCCTGAGCGACTGCCGGCCGGCGGTTGCGGCGGCCCCCCGAATCAGTGTACTCTATGAACGATATGGCCAATGAGCGCCAGCATTCAGGGCGAAAGCTCAGCGACAAGAGGGCAAACACGCATGAAGAAAACGTATGTCGTCACCGGGGGGGCTGGCTTTATTGGCTCGCACATCGCGGAGCGCCTGCTGCGGCAGGGGCACACCGTGCGCGTGGTCGATAATATGCTGACGGGCAAACCGGAACACCTGGAGCATTTAAAGCGCCTTAATGGCGACCTGGCCGTTCATGCCGTGAGCATCACCGACCTGGCGGCGCTGTATGACGTGTTCACCGGCGCGGAAGTGGTCTTTCACCAGGCGGCGCTGCCGTCGGTGCCGCGCAGCGTGGCCGAACCGCTGGAAACCCATGCCCACTGCGTGACCGGCACGCTGCATGTGCTGAAAGCCGCCGGCGAGTGTGGTGTGCGCCGGGTGGTGTATGCCGCGTCTTCCTCGGCCTATGGTGATGTCGAAGGCGATTCCAAGGTAGAAACGATGCCGCCCGCGCCCATTTCGCCCTATGGCGCGGCCAAGCTGGCCGCCGAATACTACTGCCAGGTGTGGCACCATGTCTATCAACTGGAGACGGTGTGCCTGCGCTATTTTAACGTCTTCGGGGCCCGCCAGGACCCCAATTCTGAATATGCTGCGGTGATCCCCAAATTTATCACCCGAATGCTGGCCGACCAGCGCCCGACGATCTTCGGCGATGGCAGCCAGAGCCGCGATTTTACCTACATCGATAACGTGGTGCATGGCAATTTGCTGGCCGCCGATGCGCCGGAGGCTTCCGGCCAGGTGATGAACCTGGCGACCGGCGGCAGTGTGTCGCTGCTGGCGCTGGTGCAGAAGCTGAATGCCATCCTGGGCACACACATCGAACCGGAGTTTGCGCCGGCCCGCGCCGGGGATATTCTGCATTCCCAGGCGGATATTCACAAAGCGCAGGAACTGCTGGATTTCGCGCCCATCGTCTCCTTCGATGAAGGGCTGGCCCGCACCGTTGCCGCCTACCAGCAGGCGTAAGCAGCCCTGATGCGCGTCGTCCACGTCATCAAAGCCACCCGCATCGGCGG
>JALOOI010000172.1 GCA_025454495.1 Anaerolineae bacterium | reverse complement strand
CCAGCACGGCCATCACCGCCACGATCACCACGGACATGGGCAGCGGCCCCACCGTGCCGGTGAAAAACGCGCGATAATCCGGCGGTACGGATAAAATGGGATTGCCGCCGGTGTAAATGAGCGCCAGCGCCCGGAAGACGCTCATCGTGCCCAGGGTGGCGATGAACGGTTGCAGCTTCGCCCGGCTGATGAGCAGCCCGTTGACCACGCCACAACCAATCCCCAGGGCCGTCCCCGCCAGCATGGCCAGCGGCACCGGCACCCCCCGGAACATCAAATCGGCCGTGATGACCCCCGTCAGCGCGGCCACCGCCCCCACCGACAGATCAATGCCGCCGGAGATGATGACCAGCGTCATGCCGATGGCGATGCAGGCATTGATGGACGACTGCTGCAAAATATTAATCAGGTTGCGTTCGGTGAGGAAGATGGGCGACTGCGACGCGAAGAAGATCATCAGCGCAATCAGCCCGATGAGCGTGCCGGCTTCGCGCAGGGAGGCGGCAACGACGACGCGCCGGCCAATTTTGGTTTTCTCGGCGGGTTCGGTGTGGAGCGGTGCCGGTGTGGCGTTCATAAGCATAACTTCCTGCATGGGCTGCTAACAAAGTGCGGCGGCCGGCCCGTGGTTTAACCATGGCCCGGGATGGCATAATGCATAATGGCTTCTTCGCTCATCTGGTCGCGGGTGAGCGTGGCCCGGATGCGCCCTTCGCTCATCACCAGCACGCGGTCGCACAGCCGCAAAATCTCCGGCAGTTCAGACGACACCACCAGAATGGCTTTGCCGGCCTGCGCCAGTGCTTCGATCATGTTATAAATTTCCTGCTTCGCGCCCACGTCAATCCCGCGGGTGGGTTCATCGAAGATCAGCACGCGGCTGTCGGCCACCAGCCAGCGGGCCAGGATGGCCTTTTGCTGGTTGCCACCGCTAAAATTGCGGATGGGCAACTGCACGTTAGGCGGCCGTAAGTTCACCTGCTGCGCGGTGTCGCGCACGGCCTGCAAACGCCGCATCTGGTGTACAAAGATGAACCGGCGAAAGCGGCCCAGCACCGGCAGGCTGCCATTTACCAGCACCGGCAGCAGCGGCACGATGCCCTGTTTTTTGCGGTCTTCCGGCAGCAGGCCGATGCCCGCGCGAATGGCATGGCGGGCATTGCCAAAGCGCACCCGCTGCCCGCCCAGGTCGATGGTGCCGGCCTGCGGCGTGGTAATGGCGGCGATCATCCGCACGGTTTCCGTGCGCCCGGCCCCCACCAGCCCGGCCATGCCCAAAATTTCGCCTTCGTGCAGTTCAAAGCTCACGTCGCGCACCCGCTGACCCCACGACAGCCCGGCCACCTTCAGCGCCACGGCCGGCCGCGCGTGGGAACGGTGCGCGGCCATCTCCAGGTCACGCCCCACCATCATCCGCACCAGGTCGGTCTGGGTAATCTCCGCCAGGCGGCGCGTGCCCACCAGCCGGCCATCGCGCAGCACGGTCGCCCGGTCGGCCACGGTGAACAGCTCAGGAAAGCGGTGCGACACGTAAATGATGCCCACGCCCTGATTTTTGAGATCGTGGATCACGCGCACCAGTTGCTCAAATTCGGCCGGGGTGAGGCTGGAGGTGGGTTCGTCCATGGCGATGATGCGGGCATTCCCCAGCAGCGCCCGCGCAATTTCGATGATCTGCCGCTGGGCCACGCTCAGCAGCTTCACCGGCACGGTCATATCGCCGGCGAAGTTCAGCCGCGCCAGCAGGTCGGCGGCCTGCGCGCGCATCCGCCGCGTATCCTTCAACAGCCAGCCGCGCGTCAGCGGCTGCCCCAGAAAAATGTTCTGCGTGGCGTTCAATTCCGGGATTTGCTGCAATTCCTGGTGGATCATGGCGATGCCGGCGCTGCTGGCGGCCCGGGGGCTGTTCAACACCAGCGGCCGCCCCTGAATGAGCAGTTGGCCGCTGTCCGGCGGGTACACGCCGAACAGGATTTTGAGCAGCGTACTCTTGCCCGCGCCATTTTCGCCCACCAGCGCATGAACTTCGCCCGGCAGCAGGTCAAAATGGACATCCAGCAGCGCCTGCACGCCCACGAAACGTTTGGAGATGTTCTTCAGTTCCAGCAGCGGTGACGTGCTCATGCTCTCCCCCGGTGGCGCAGCGCCGGCCGTCTGGCGACCGCCGGCGCTGCGGGTACCTGCGTGTGGTGCCGCGGCGGTTAGGAACCGGCCTCGGCTTCGGCTTCCATCATGGCATCTTCGATCAGCGCGGCGCGGGTATCGGCCCCTTCGCCATAGTAGCGTTCATAATTGGCCAGGGTGATGAGCGCCTGCGGGGTGCTGACGACGCGGGGCAAATCCTGCCCGCCCAGCAGCCGCAGCGCCACTTCCAGCGCCACTTCGCCGGTGAGCACCGGGAAGCTGTCAATCGTGCCGGTCAGTTCGCCCGCCAGGATGGAGGCGTAAGCATCGCTGATGCCGTCCGTGCCGATGACGCGAATTTGTTCCAGCAGGCCGGCGGCCTTCACCGCTTCCACCACACCGAGCGCCATGCCGTCGTTATTGGCATAGAAACCGATGATGTCCGGGTGCTGCTGGATGATGGTGGCGGCGGCATCGAAGCTGAGCTGACGATCCCAGTTGCCGGGCACGCTGGCGACGACTTCGAAATTGTCGGCTTCGGTGGTGATGGTGGTGATGAAGCCATCGGTACGCTGCACGGCCGCATACACGCCCGCCTGCCCTTCGATGACGGCCACTTTGCCGCCTTCGGGGAAGTTTTCGATGAACCAGCGGGCGGCCCGCACGCCATTATCGCGCTGGACGTTGCCCACGTAATTTTCGGCGGTGGGGATGACGGCATCGTTCACATTGATGACCGGGATGCCCAGTTCCTGCGCCTGTTCCACGGCGGGCACCAGGTTGGCATCGGATTGCGGCGAAACCAGCAGCACGTCAAAGCCCAGGGTCAGCATGGCTTCGGCGATGGCAAGCTGGCCGAGCTGGTCAGCTTCGTTCTGCGCGGCCTGGAGGATGACATCGGCACCCAGGCGTTCCCCGGCCAGCACATAGCCTTCACCGAGCGAGCGCCAGTATTCGTTAATGAGCGTTTTGGCGACTGCGCCCACGAAGATATTGTCTTCAAACGTGGGCACCGGCCCGAAGGCTTCTTCCAGGTCAGACCAGGCAATACGATCCGGCTCAGTGTCCGAATCCAGCGGCGGCAGGGCATCCTGCGACAGCACCGGCACGATGACCAGCGCCAGCAGCGCGGCGATCAACAGGGTACGGCGTAAAAAGGTCTTCATTGAAAAGTCTCTCCATGTCTCAACAGATACAAAAGGTGATGCTGGTGCCCGGTGGTAACGGGTAGAGCGCTCTGGTCGATACAACCTCCTTTATAGAGTGGCTTCATTATCCATATACGGCATCATCCACTGCATCCAGAAGCGCTGTGCGGCGACCGGGTCCTGCCGGGCCAAATGCCCGGTGACGACTTCCGGCGGCAGGCGTTCCAGCAGGGCCAGCATACGCTGCACCGTGAGGATGTTGGTTTCACATTCGCGCACCGGGTCTTCATAGTGCGGGAAGGTGTCGAAGTAAATCATGCCGCTGTAATCCATGCGGTGCAGGTAGTACAGCAGTTCCAGCGTCTGGTGCGGGTGCACGCTGCCCACCATCAGCCCGTCATCGCGGCTGCGGTAGCCATCATTGATGTGGATGCCCAGCAGGCGGCTGTAGCGCTGCGTCAGCGCCAGGGCAAAGGCCGGCTGTTCCCCGGCGATCAACTGGTGGCAAAAATCCAGCATCACCCCCACATTGGGCAGGTTCAATTCCCGGATGGCCAGCAGCGTGGTGCCAATGTTGCCGATGAAGCTAAAGGCGCGTGGTTCGTTGGGCTTATATTCCAGGCTCACCAGCAGCGCCGGGTTATGTTCCGCCACCCGCCGCAGCCCTTCCACCTGCCACGCCCACACCTGCTCATAATCCACCTGAAAGGTGTAATCAAAACCGTCCTGCCCGGGCCAGATGTTGACGCAGGTCGCGCCCAGGTCGGCCGCCGCATCCAGCCCGCGCAGCGTGAGGTCGATGGCGCGGGCGCGGATGCTGGCTTCCGGGTGGGTAAACGCGCCCTGGGCAAAGGCGGGGTCTGAATAGTAGCGCATCTCCAGCCCGTGCAGTTGCAGCCGCGACTGGCGAAAAAAGGCTTTCAGGTCGGCCGGGGCCGCGCCCAGCACATGATCGGGATAATTGAGATCGACCATGGACAGGCCGGCGACGGTGGCGGCGCGTTCCAGCAGCGCCAGCACGCCGGGCTTACTGCTGCCGGCGGGCCAGTACAGGTCGGGGCGTACAGCAAAGGAATTTAAGCGGCTGGCGAAGAATGGGCGCAATGGCATAAAAATTTACCGGTTCAAAAATAATCGTAAAGTCTTTTTCACTATAGCACGCTTTTTGGGCCTGTCAACAGGTTCAATGGGGTGATAAATGTCATTCTTTTGGCTGACAAAGTGCGTTGCGGGTAAAGTAAAATCACTCTATTTTGATAAAGAGTGAAGTTTTGCGCCTTCCCGGAAGTGTGTGATAATGGGTGGCAGCCTGTAGCTGCTGCCTGCTCACTGCCCAGAAAGCCTGCCCGCATGACTGACCACGACATTAACAGCATTGGCCCGCAAATACGGATGCAGTTACCGGGCCTGTCCGACAAAGAACGGGTGATCGTCAATTATTTGCTGGATACGGGCCCGCCCGTCAGCCATTTGACCATCGCCAGCGTGGCGCGGGTGCACGAGGTGTCCGAAGCGATGATCGTGAAGCTGGCCAAAAAACTGGGCTACAACGGCTTCCGTGACCTGCGCGACCGCATCGCCCGGTACAGCCAGCTCCCCGTGACCGACCTGTACCAGGAGATCGACCGGGACGACTCGCCGGAGATCATCGTGCGCAAAATTTTTCGCACGGCCATTCAGGCGCTGGAAGAAACCATCGCCATCCTGGATATGGCGCATTTTTTGCAGGCCGTCACCCTGCTCAGCCACGCCCGCCAGCGCGATTTTTACGGCGTGGGCGGCTCGGCCACCATCATCAAGGATGCCAGCCATAAATTTTTACGCATCGGCATTCGTACCACCGTGTACGACGATGCCCACCTGATGATGATGTCGGCGGCGCTGCTGACGGCCGAGGATGTGGTGCTGGCGGTATCGCACAGCGGGCAAACCAGCGCCGTGCTGGAAGCGGCCCGGCTGGCCCGGCGCAACGGCGCAAAGGTGATCGCGCTCACCAATTACCCCAATTCCGCCCTGGCCGAATCGGCCGAGGTGGTGCTGCTGTCCACCGCGCGCGGCTCGCCGTTGATGAGCGAAAATGCTGCGGCCCGCATCGCCCAGTTGAACATTATTGATGCGCTGTTCGTGTCCATCGCGCAGCAGAACATCGCGCTGGCGGAAGCCAATCTGGAAAAAACCATGTCGTCCGTGCGGCAAAAGCGCGAAAACCGCTGACCGCCGGGCGCAGCACACAGGAGAGATACGGATGGGACGGGTACTGGTGGTGGGCAGTTTGCACCTGGATGTGCTGGTGAATGCGCCGGATCGCCCGCGGCGGGGCGAAACGCTGGCGGGCACGGCCTGGGGGTTGCAGGCCGGCGGCAAGGGGGGCAATCAGGCGGTGCAGGCGGCCCGCCAGGGGGCCAGCACCACCATGGTCGGCCGCGTAGGCCGCGACGACTTCGGCGAGCAACTGCTGGCCGCCCTGCGCCGGAACGGAGTCGATACCGCCCATGTGCCGGTGGATGACACGGCCGGCAGCGGGATGAGCGTGGCCATCATTGATGAGCAGGGCGATTATGGCGCGGTCATCGTCAGCGGTGTCAACCGGCACATCACCCCGGCGGATGTGCCGGCGGAACTGCTCCAGCACGCGGAGTGTGTGGTGCTGCAATACGAAATTCCGCTGGCGACGGTGTGGAGCATCGCGCAGGCGGCGCACGCGGCCGGCAAAATCGTCATCCTGAACGCGGCCCCGGCCTACCCCACCCCGCCGGCGGCGCTGGCGGCGGTGAGCCTGCTGGTGGTGAACGAGATCGAAGCGGCCATGCTGGCCGGGCAGCCGGTGACGACGCTGCCGGAAGCCGAAGCGGCGGCCGCGGCGCTGCTGGCCCACTGTCCGGCGGTCATCATCACCCTGGGGGCGCAGGGGGCGCTGGTGGCGCAGCGCGGGCAGCCGATGCAGCCGGTGCCGGCCTTCCCGGTGACGCTGGTCGATACGCACGGCGCGGGGGATGCTTTCATCGGCGGGCTGGCGGCCCAACTGGCCGCGGGGGTGCCGCTGCTACCGGCGGTACGCTATGCCAGCGCCACGGCCGCGCTCACCTGCATGGGCCGCGGCCCCCAGCCCGACCATGTGACGGCCGCGGCGGTGCAGCAGTTTTTAGCCGACCACGGCTGAGGCGGCCCAACGCCAAAAAAAGGTCTGGCGACCGGGGCGACGCAGAGCTTTCGTTGAGGACAGCGGCGGGGCTAAATAGCGGCTAGACTCGTTCCCACACCGGCTCACCCTTTAAAATGCGTGCGAGCTGGTCAGGGAAGCGGGCGATATCCAGTGGTTTGCCCAGGAAGCCATCGAACCCCAGGGCGCGGGCCTGGTTAATTTCGCTGGTGTGGACGGTGTAAGCGATGATGCGCACACTGTCAAAATGCGCCCGCAGCAGGTCTTTGACGACATAACCATGTAAACCGGGCATTTCCAGGTCTAAAAACACCAGGTCTACCGGCTCCAGCGCGGGCAGCAGCGCCGCCAGTTCGCCGGGGTGGTGCACTTCGGTGGTACGCAATCCCTGTTTGTGCAGCAACTGCGCCAGAATTTTCAGGTTCGGCAGGTTGTCATCAATGACCAGAGCGTGGTAGGTTGTCACAGGCAGCTCCCCCGGACATAGCTGCCCGGCATGTTAACGTGCGATCCATAACTGCTCGCCATTGAGCAGCCGCTGAATTTGCCCCGGAAAAGCGTCAAAATCCAGCGGCTTGGCGATGTACCCGCTGAACCCCATCGACCGGGTGCGCGGGATGGCTTCTGAAGGATTGCTGGCCGAGAAGGCCACCACCGGCACCTGCTCAAAACCGGGCATCGTCCGTATTTTCTCGAACAGGGTGTAGCCGTCGAAGCCATGCGCCAGCATCAAATCCATCAGGATCAGGTCCACCGGCGCGAATTCGGTCAGCCGTTTCTCCAGCGTATCGCCCCAGCGCTCAAACTGGACGACGGCCCCGTGGCGCTCCAGCAGCATCTTGGCGACAGCCATATTACCAGGATTATCCTCAACAATAAAGATGCGTTTATCCTGCATGGTGTTTTTACGCTTTCTTCTTCAAGATGATCGTCAGAGTCACACGTGAACGGCGTGGGTCACTGTAAAATGCTCCAGATGGTCTCGCCCGCCAGGATGCGCCGCAGCAGTTCCGGGAACGTTTCCAGGTCAATGGGCTTGGCCAGGCAGCTATCGAAGCCGGCGGCCCGCAATTTTTGCACTTCTTCGCTCATCACGCTGGCCGTCAGCGCGACGATGGGCGTGCGGGCGAAGGCGGGCATCTGCCGCAGCAGCGCCAGCATCTCAAAGCCGCTGAGGGGCTTCACGTGAATATCCAGCAGGATAAGATCGGGCGCGGGGGCGAGCGCCTCCACCCGCGCCACAAAATCGGCACTGTCTTCCAGCAGCGTCACATGGTTCAGGTGCATCCGCCCGTGCAGCAGCATGGACATCAGGCGGCGGCTGTGGGCATCGTCTTCGACGTAGAGAATGGCGGGCCGGTCAGTCATGGTCATCATCAGGCAGCCTTATCCATAAACCTTACAGCGACGCTACCAGCGCCGTCGAGGCGACCGGCAGCCGGACGGAGAAGGTGGCACCCTGGCCGGGCGTGCTCTCCAGCCACAGTTGGCCGCCGTGCGCTTCGGCCAGACTTTTGCTGATGGGCATCCCCAGGCCGGTGCCGCCGCCCTGGCGCAGCCCTTCGGTGGCCTGCTGGAACGCCTCGAACACTTTCGGCTGGTCGGCCACGGCGATGCCCGGCCCCGTGTCCTGCACGGCGATGAGCACGCTGTCGCCCTGGGGCCGGGCGGTGACGGTGATGCTGCCCTGCGCCGTAAATTTGGCGGCATTGCCCAGGATATTGAGCAAAATTTGCAGCACGCGCTGCTTATCCGCCCGGATGAGGGGCAGCGCCGGGTCAATCTGCGTTACCAGGGCCACCGGCTTATCACCGAGCAGGTTCTGCGTGGTGGTGAGGGCCGTCTTCAGCAGCGCGTTCACGTCCACGCCGTCTTCGATGAACAGGCTGAGCGCCCCGGCTTCAATTTTGGACATATCCAGCACATCGTTGATGAGGCTGAGCAAGTGGCGGCCGCTGCCCACGACTTCCGTCAGCAGTTCGCGCTGCTGCTCATTAACGGGGCCGGTATCGCCATCGACGACGAAGCGGGTGAAATTGATGATGGCGTTCAGCGGCGTGCGCAGCTCGTGCGAGACGCTGGCCAAAAAGGACGATTTCACCTGGTCGGAGCGCTCCGCGCGGGCGCGGGCGGCTTCGGTGGCGCTGATCTGCTGCTGGATGGAATCGGCCATCATGTTGAAGGTGGCGGCAAACTGGCCGATTTCATCGCCGGCGCTATCGCTGCTGCGGGCCGTCAGGTCGCCCGCGCCGAGGCGCTGTGCCGTTTGCGTCAGGTTCAGCATGGGGCGCAGCACGGTACTGAACAAATACAGCGACGCGCCGATGACCAGCAGCAGCGTGAGGAAGATGGAGGCGAAGGCCAGCCGGGTGAGAATATCGGCCGTCTGGCTGACGATGGCCTCGCTCTCTTCCAGGTCGGCGAATTCTTCCGCCAGCGCCACTTCAATCACCGCCAGGAAGGTGCGTTCGCCATCTTCCAGCGCTTCGCGGGCTTCGATAATTTCGGCCAGGCTGTCGTTGGCTTCCAGCCCGTTCACCACCGCGTCGGCGCTGTCCAGCAGCACCTGGCCGGCGCTTTCGATGTCCGCCAGCAGTTGCAGGTCGCTGTCCTCCACGCTGGCATGGGCCTGCACCAGGGCCCGGTAGGCGGCCAGTGCTTCGTTATAACTGACCAGCGTCTCGACAATTTCCAGTTCTTCGCGGGTGTCGGCTTCGCCGGCTTCGTCG
>JALOOI010000171.1 GCA_025454495.1 Anaerolineae bacterium | reverse complement strand
TGACTTCAAAGGCGGCGAAAAGCCGATGGATTTCGCCTATTTTAACGCCGTGCTGCGCAGCACCGTTTTCCCGCCCTATGATCCCTGGTATGCCGGCGGCTTCATCAATTACTATTACTTTGGCTTCGTGCTGGTGGGGTCGCCGGTGCTGCTGCTGCAAATCGTGCCGGCCTTCGCCTATAACCTCATCATCCCCACGCTGTTCGCGCTGACGGGCATCGGTGCATTTGCCGCCGCCTTCAACATTGTTCATGCCTGGCGCGAACGGCCGCCGTGGCCGGCCGCGCCCGAAGCACCGCCGCGCCCTGTGGGCAATCCGTGGGCAGCGGGCATCGCGGCGCTGCTGCTGTGCGTGGTGGTGGGCAATCTGGATACGATTCGCGTGATGGGCATCGGGCTGGCCACCCTGGGCGGCTACCAGATGCCCCTGGGCATGGAAGACTGGTATGCCCGCCAGTTCCGCGAAGACAGCGGGCTGGAACCCACGCCGGAGCAGATGGATTTTTTCCGGCAGCAGGCCGCCCGGGCCCCCTTCTTTGAAAAAATCGCCTATGAACTGGAGCATTCCGCCACGCTGGTGAGCAGCATCTTCACCGGGCTGGTGCGCTTAAGCGGCGGGGCCACGCTGCCGGTGGGCAGCGACCGCTGGTACTGGGGGCCCTCGCGGGTGCTGACGGAAGCGCCCGGCGTGGGCGGCAACGCCATCACCGAAATGCCCTATTTCACCTTCCTGTATGGCGATCTGCACGCCCACATGATTAATCTGCCGGTCATCCTGTTCGTGATCGTCTTCGTTTTTCATGAAATCGCGGCCGCCGGGCAGGAGCGCCGGTCGCTGCTGGCCCGCTGCCTGGCGCTGGCGTTGGGGGCGCTGGCCGTGGGGCTGATGGAAGCCATCAACACCTGGGACTGGCCCTCCTTTTTGCTGTTCAGCGTCATTGGCCTGGGCTATGCCTGGTGGCTGCACTGGCAGCGGCTGGATCGCTGGTCGTTAACGGCACTGGTGGCCACCATCAGCGGCTTTTTGTGCCTCAGTTTTGCCTTCGCCTACCCTTACACCGTGTGGTATGCCGCCACCTATGGCAGCCTGCTGCCGTGGACAGAGGGCAAAACGCCGCTGTGGGCTTACTTCGATATTCACGGGCTGTTCCTGTTCCTGCTCATCAGCCTGCTGGTGTGGGAAACCGGCCGCTGGCTGCGCGGGGTGAAGGTGCGGGCGCTGCGCGGCCAGGGGCACTGGCTGCTGCTGGCCGCGCTCAGCAGCGGGGTGATTCTGCTGGCGGCGCTCATCGCCACGCTCACCGGCTATCAGGTGGCGTTGATCGTGCTGCCGCTGGTGATGTGGATTGTGCCGCTGTTCTTCCGGCGTGGCCAGTCGCGGGCCATGCAGTTCGTGCTGGTGCTGGCCGGCTTCGCCCTGGCGATGACGCTCGGCGTGGAAGTAATCGTCCTGGGCGGCGACATCGGGCGGCAAAACACCGTCTTCAAATTTTACATGCAGGTGTGGCTGCTGTTCAGCGTGATGGGCGGGGTGGCGTTTGCCTGGCTCACGCGCAGCTCGGATACGTGGTCGCTGCGGCTGAATGTGCTGTGGTACAGCCCGCTGCTGCTGTTGTTCATCATCGCGGCGCTGTTCCCCATCATGGCCACCCGCGCCCGGGCGCTGGATCGCATGGTGCCGGAATTACCGCTCACGCTGAACGGCATGGATTATCTGCAAAGCGCCCGGCACGGGCTGATGGATTACGCCGATGTCATCAGCCTGGCCAATGATTACGCCATCATCCGCTGGTTGCAGGAGCATGTACGCGGCACCCCCACCATCATGGAAGGGCGCAGCCTGGCCAGCGAATACCGTTACAACGGCCGCATCGCCATCAATACCGGCCTGCCGGCCGTCCTGGGCTGGAATTTTCATCAGCGCCAGCAGCGCACTTTTGACCCGCTGCCGCGCCTGGTGGAAATGCGCGAAGCCAACATCAAGCATTTTTACAATACCGCCAGCGTGCTGGATGCCGTGAACATCCTGCGGCATTACGATGTGCGCTACATCGTCGTGAGCGATATGGAGCAGGTGATGACGCTGCCGGAAGGGCTGGCCAAATTTGATGCCATGGTCAGCCTGGGGCTGCTGAGCATCGCGTTTGAACAGGACGGGGCGCGGGTGTATGCGGTCGATCAGGCGGCGCTGACGGAATATGCTTTCGCCAGCCGGGATGAGGCCCAACCATGAACAATGTGCTGAACTGGTTTGCGCTGGAAGGTGCTATTTTCCTCAACTGGTGGCTGCTGGTGACGCTGGCCGGGCTGGCCGCCCTGCCGCTGTGCCTGCGCCTGCTGGGGTCGCTGCCCGACCGGGGCTACACGCTGGCGCGGGCCGTGGGGCTGCTGCTGACCGGCTTCGTCTTCTGGCTGCTGGCCAGCCTGGGGCTGCTGCGCAATACCCCTGGCAGCATCCTGCTGGCCTGGCTGATCGTCCTGGCGGCCGGGGTGCTGCTGCTGCTGCGCGGCGACCCCGTGCCCTGGCGCGACTACTGGCGGGCGAACCGGCGCGTTATCATCGTGGCGGAACTGCTGTTCCTGGGGCTGTTCCTGGGCTGGACGCTGTTCCGCGCCTACCAGAATGATACCTGGTCCACCGAAAAACCGATGGAACTGGCGTTCATCAGCGGCATTTTACGCAGCGATACCTTCCCGCCCAACGATCCCTGGCTGGCCGGCTATTCCATCAGCTACTATCACTTTGGCTACATCCTGGCGGCCATGCTGACCATGCTCAGCGGCGTGAGCAGCACCATCGGCTTCAGCCTGATGCTGGCGCTGCTGTTCGGCCTCTCCGGGCTGACGGCCTTCGGCGTGGTGTACAACCTGGCCCGCAGCCGCCGGCCCGCCGGGGAAGCTGCCGCCGGCCGTGGCGACAGTGCGCCGCTGGCCGCCGGGCTGCTGGCGGCCGTCTTCCTCATCCTGCTCGGCAATTTTCAGTTCCCGCTGATCGAACTGCCCTACCAATCGCGCAATATGCCGGCCGAGTATTTCGATTACTGGGGCACGCAGGAACGCGCCGGCCTGGGCGATGTTTACACGCAGCAGAATGAACCCTTCACCTTCACCCGGCCGGAGACGTGGAGCTTCTGGTGGTTCTTCCGGGCCAGCCGCGTGCTGACGGATTATGAGCTGAATGGCACACTCTCCCCCGGCGCACAGCCCATTGACGAATTCCCCGCCTTTAGCTTCATCCTGGGGGATGTGCATCCGCATGTGCTGGCGCTGCCCTTTGTGGTCATGTGCATCGGGCTGGCGCTGGCTATTTTGCTGCGCCCGCGTGACCCCGACCGGGCCGAAACGCTCTTTTACGGCATCGCCATCGGCGGCTTAATTTTCCTCAACACCTGGGATGCGCCCATCTACCTCACGCTGCTGGTGGGGGCGCTGGCGCTGCGCCGCCTGCTGCTGCGCGATGGGGCGCTGCACGCCGGCGACTGGCTGAAACTGGTGTGGTTCGGGCTGCAACTGCTGGTGATCGCCCTGGTGGCCTATCTGCCGTTCATCATCAGCTTTCGCTCGCAGGCGGCCGGCATCCTGCCGAACCTGCTGTATCCCACCCAGTTCCAGCATTTCTTCATCATGTTCGGCCCGCTGCTGCTGCTAACGCTGCCCTTCCTGCTGCGCGAACTGTGGCAGGGCGCACAGACCGGCAGCAACCATCTGCTGCGGGGCGCGGGGGTGGCCGGGGGCACGCTGCTGCTGCTGGTGCTCAGTATGCTGGGGCTGGCGGCCCTGGCGCTGCTCCTCCCCGGCGTGAACAGCGTGGTACAGGCCAGCATTGACCAGAACGGCGGGCCGGCCGCCGCCCTCACCGGCTTCATCAGCCGTCGCCTGGCCTACCTGCCTGTGACGCTGCTGCTGCTGGCGCTGCTGGTGATCGTCATCGCCCGGTTGTTCCCGCGCCGTTCCCTGCTGCTGGAACGCCCCGCCATCACCTACGCGCCGGCGACCGGCTTCGCGCTCATGCTGGTGGGCGTGGCCATCCTGCTCACGCTGATCCCGGAATTTTTATACCTGCGCGATGTTTTTAGCACGCGCATCAACACCATTTTCAAATTTTACTATCAGGCGTGGGTGGTGCTGAGCCTGGCAGGCGCTTACGGGGTGTATGTGCTGCTGCTGGACGATGCTGAACGGCTGCGGGGGCCGGCCCGCGGGCTGTTTCTGGCGCTGCTGGCCGGCGTGCTGTTCCTGGGGCTGCTGTACCCGGTGTTCGCCATTCACGCCCGCACCATGATCGAGACGCAGCGCCACGCCCTGCCGCCGGAAAATTTGCCGCCGCTGACGCTGGATGGCGGCCCGCGAATGCCGCTGACGGCCGATGATTACCTGGCGGTGCGCTGCCTGGGCCAGCGGGTGCGGGGTGATGAGGTGGTGGCGGTGGAAGCCGTGCGCGATGCGTATCGCTCCTATTATGCCCGCCTGGCTTCGCTGACCGGCATTCCCATCGTCATGGGCTGGGATAACCACCAGCGCCAGTGGCGCGGCAGCACCTACAGCCAGATTGCCGGTACACGCCTTCAGGATATTGAACTGCTGTACAATACGCAGGACTGGGCGCTGGCCGTGGATGTGATCGATCGTTACGGCATTGATTACATCATGTACGGGCGCACCGAGCGCGATCAATACGACGCAGCCGGGGAAGAAAAATTTATCGATCACCTGGGTGTGGTCTGTGAGTTCGGGGATACGCGCATTTATCTTGTCGCTGACCGCATCGAGCCGGAGCCGATGGAGTAAACACCATGACGGATGACGCACTGAACCGCGACGCGCCGCTGTCGCTGGAGAACCTGCTGGCCGAAGACACGCCGCCGGCGGCGGCCAGCCCGGCGCTGACCATCTCCTTTGAGGTGCTGGCGTGGGCGGCGCTGCTGGCGCTGGCGCTGCTGCTGCGCCTGGCCAACCTGGATACGGTGCCGCTGGATGATGTGGAAGCCGGCCGCGCCCTGACCGCCTGGCACTTCATCCACCCGGAGGCCCCCGGCACCGCCGCCCCGGCCTACAGCCCCATCACCTTCTGGGGGCAGGCGGTGGCCTTCAGCATCCTGGGCGATGACCTGCTGGCGGCGCGGCTGCCCGGTGTCATCAGCGGGGTGCTGCTGCTGCTGCTGCCGCTGCTGTTCCGGGCGCAACTGGGGCGGGAACGGGCGTTTTTGCTGGCGCTGCTGCTGGCCTGCTCTCCCATCAGCATTATTGCCGGGCGCACCACCGACCCGGCGCTGTGGACGGTGATTCTGGCGCTGGCGGCGCTGTGGTGTGCCCGGCGCTATCTCGTACAGCGTCGCCAGGGGGATGTGCTGTGGCTGGCGGCCTTTGCGGCGGCGCTCATCTTCCTCAGCGAGCCGGGCGGACTGCTGTTTTTGCTCATCAGCCTGCTGGCCACCGGCGTGGCGCTGTGGTGGCTGGCGTGGCGCACGCCGCAGGAACTGGCGCTGGAAAATGCTGGCACCAGCCTGCCCGACCGGGCGGGCGCACTGCTGCGGGACATCCCCTGGTTATGGGTGCTGGTGGTGATGACGGCCGTCGTGCTGGTGACTTCGACGCTCTTTCTGGTGTACCCCGACGGCCTGAGCATGGTCGGCGAAGTGATCGCGGGCTTTTTCCGTGGCTTTTCCGTTCCGGCCCAGCCGAATGCACCGGCCGGCTACACCTTACTCACCCTGCTGCTGCTGGATCCGCTGCTCATCTTCTTCGCCGTGGCCGGGGTGGTGGTGCTGGTGCAGCAGGCCCGTTTTGGGCTGCGCGAGCGCTTTCTGGTCGCGTGGATTGTGGTCGGCGGGCTGGTGCTGCTGTTCTACCGGGGCGGCACGCCGGGCGATGCGCTGTGGCTGGTGCTGCCGCTGGCCCTGCTGGCGGTGGAAGCCATCGTCGAATTGTTCAAAAATCGCGTGTCCCTGATCTTTATGCTGGATGATTTTCTGGCGCAGCAGGACAGCACGTACAGCCAGCGCTTCGCCTGGGTGAAATATGCCGTCGGGAGCATTGTGGTGGCGCTGCTGGTGATGCTGGCGCTGCACTGGCAGGAAGTGGCCCGCGGCCTGCTCACGCTGCCGCCGGCTGTGCCGCTGGATCAGGCGGTGACGCTGCTGCTGGAAGCCCCCTATGCCATGTTCCGCTACAGCTTCATCTGGCTGCTCATTACCGTGCTGCTGCTGCTGGTGGGGCTGATGATCGCGGCCAGCCTGTGGGGGAACAGCACCGGGCTTCAGGGGCTGGGCCTGGGCACGCTGGTCTTTATGCTGGTTTCCGGGGTGGGTGGCGGCTGGAATGAAGCTGTCGTCCATGCCAGCGCCCCCGGTGGCATCTGGCATACGGCGGCCGTCACGCCGGATTTTACCCTGCTGCAACAGACGCTGACGGATGTTGCCCGGCGCAACAACCGCGGCTTTACTGAGCAGATTCCGGTGACGGTGGTCATGGATGCCTCACGCGGCATCACCGACAGCGGTCTGATGGCCTGGCTGCTGCGCGAATATCCCGCGGCCGAATTTGTGGCCAGCGCGGCCGAAGCCCGCGAAGATGGCATCATCCTGATGGCCCCCGCCGCCGAACCGCCCGACCTGGGCGGGACGTATGTGGGCCAGAGTTTTGTGCTGCGCGAACACTGGACGTTCGGGCAGGCGGTGCCCGGCGATTGGCCGGCGTGGTTCACACAGCGGCGGCTGCGGGCGGAGCCACGGCCACAGGATATTGTGGTGCTGTGGCTGCGTCAGGATGTCTTCAACGCCCTGCCGGCCGGCTCATAAGTGAGGAAGGCCGCGCCGGCCCGTGTATATCACTGCGGAAGATGCGCCACAGGAGACAGGATGACGGACATCACGCCCACTCACCCCGCCGCTGCCGCACCGGATATGGTCGCGCAGCTCATTCGCCGCTGCCTGGCGGGCGACCAGCGGGCCTATGCAGCGCTTTATGAGCAGTACGCGGCCGCGGTCTACCGGCTGTGTTACAGCCTGCTGCTGCAAAAACAGGATGCCGAAGACGTGGCGCAGGATACCTTTGTGTATGCCTTTAAAAATTTAGCCCGCTTCGATGCTGCTAAATCGGCGTTTAAAACGTGGCTGTTCACCATCGCCGTCAGCCGCTGCCGCAATATGTACCGGCGCAAACATCGCTGGTTCACGCTGGACTGGCAGCAGCTTTTGCATCTGGCGGCCCCCCATTCCGAAACGCCGGAAGCGGTGCTGGCACAGCAGCACGCCAGCGCTGCCATCCATACCGCCCTGGGGGAACTATCGCCGCGCCTGCGGGAGGCGCTGGTGCTGCGCTACGGTCATGGGCTGACGTACCGCGAGATCGCCGGGATTATGGACTGCCCGCCCAAAACGGCCGAAAGCCGCGTGCGCCTGGCCCAGGAACACCTGCGGACTCGCCTGCAGGCGGTGGGGCACGGACTGCTGGAAGAATTGTTACAGGTGCAAGGATAAGCTGAGATGACACGCAATATCATCGCCTGCCACTACACCCGCGCCCGCCTGCCGGCCTTCCTGCACCAGGAACTGCCGCTGGCCACCCGGCGCTATGTGGCGCGGCATATCGAGCGCTGCCCGCACTGCCGGTCACTGTATGAGGCGCACCGGCAAACGCATCACGATTTGCTGCGCGACCTGCCGCACATGGGCCAGCCCGCCAAAACCGACCTGGCGCGTTTATGGTCGCGCATTCAGCCGGAACTGGCCCGGCCGCCGGTGCGCCAGCCGGCACCGCCGCGCCCGGCGCTGCTGGTGTACGGGGTCACGGCTGCCCTGCTGCTGATGATGATCCTGCTGCCGCTTTCGGGCAGCGGCGGCACAGTGCGGGCGGCAGTACCGCAGCACCCCGCGCCGCAGACCATCATCGCGCCGGCCACCCCCACGCGCGCGGCGGCCGGGCCGGATGCGCCACGTATCGCCCTGGCCAGCCAGACCGCCCCCGGCGCACGCGCTGCCGCCGCCGACCTGGACAATACCCCGGCAACGCCTGAGCCAGATGCCGGTTCGTCATCCTGATGCCTGCCCGCTGTGTGACTGATAGAAGGTGAATGACCGTGATTGCTAACCATCGTGAAACCTCTACCTCCGGGCTGGCGCGGGTGCTGCGCCTCACCCCGGAAACGCTCTTTTACATCG
Source organism: Anaerolineae bacterium (assembly GCA_025454495.1). Lineage (GTDB taxonomy): Bacteria > Chloroflexota > Anaerolineae > Aggregatilineales > Phototrophicaceae > JALHOR01. Next base: position 2,339 of record JALOOI010000171.1, on the reverse strand, counting down.
TCATCTTTGTGCTGGCGGTGTTCACCCGTTTTCATAATCTCGGTGATCGGGTGATGAGCCATGATGAAAGCCTGCACACCCGCTTCTCCTACAATTTGTATTCCGAGGGTGATTTTCAGCATACACCGCTGATGCACGGGCCCATCCTGTTCCATGCGGCGGCCTTCTCCTACTACCTGTTTGGCGATAGCGATTTTAGCGCCCGCATTTACACCTCGGTGCTGGGCGTGCTGATGGTGCTGTCGCCGCTGTTATTCCGGCGCTGGCTGGGCAAATGGGGGGCCATCCTGGCCACCCTCATGCTGCTCATCTCGCCTATGGTGTTGTATTACAATCGCTATATCCGCGAAGACACGCCCAACCTGTTTTACACCATTTTGATGATGTGGGCCATCCTGATGTACCTGAACGGCCCGGAACAGCAGCGGCGGCGGGAACACTGGCTGTATATTCTGGCGGCGGCCATGCTCATGAGCCTGGGGTCAAAAGAAACAGCTTTCATCTACATCGCCATCTTCGGCATTTTCCTGGCGCTGTACTGGTTTGTGCGGCTGGCCCAGTATTTCTGGAACATCCCCGGTAAAACGGTGTTCTACACCACCATGATGGGCATCCTCGCCGGCGGGGTGCTGGCCCTGGGCATGTACATCATCCTGGATATTATCAAGTTTGATCTGTTCTCCGGCCCGGATGAAATCAACTTCAGCGGGTTGCAGGTGCTGGATCAACAAATTTACTTCCTGTGGACTTTCCTGGCGATTGTGGCCGTCATCGTCGTCATTGTGGGCACGGCCCTGTGGGCCTTCCGGGATCGTTTGCGGGGCATCAAATGGGGCGAAGTGGCTTACATCGTGGGCGTGATGTTCCTGGTGTGCTTCCTGTTCGTGGTGGTGGAAGAACGCTCGCACATCGAACCCAACAGCCTGCAACCGGCCACGCCCAACGTCCCCGGCGAAGATGAAGCGACCATTCGCTGGCTGCCGATGATTGCCACCTGGCTGCTGGCGGTGGGGACGCTGGCCTTTTTGTACGTCTTCCGCCGCCGCCCGGAACAGCCCGGTGATGAGAAGGAAAAGATCGGGCATGGGCTGTGGGGCACGCTGGATCTGTTCCCCGAATTTGATGTGATGGTCATCATCGGCACGCTGATTTTGCCGTGGGCCACGGCCGCTATCCCGTGGGTGATGGGCGGCACCGCCACCGATTTTAGCAATCTGTCCGCGGGCATTCCGCAGCCGCTGTATGCGCTCATCGACAATTTACCCAATGTGAACGGCGCAGACCAGGTGGGCAAGATTATCCTGGGCTTCCTGGCGTGGCTGCCGCTGATGACGATCTCCATCGCCATCGGCCTGTCGTGGAACTGGCGCAAATGGTTGATCGCAGCGGGCATCTTCCATGCCATTTTCGCCTTCTTCTTCACCACCGTCTTCACCAACATCGCCGGCCTGGGCACCGGCATGATCTACAGCCTGGGCTACTGGCTGGAACAGCAGGAAGTCCGGCGCGGGTCACAGCCGCAGTATTACTACCTGCTCATCATCATGCCCTTCTATGAATTCCTGCCGGTCATCGGCAGCGTGTGCGCCATGATCGCCGGCTACGTCTGCTTCTGGCGCTGGCGGCGCACCCACGACGAACAGGAAGCAGCGCTGGCGGTGGTGCAAATGAACCTGCTGCATCCCCGCGATGGTGACCCGGTTGACCCGAATGCACCGGACAGCGCCCCGGACGACACCGCTTCTGAGGCTTTTATCGCCCATTACCAGCGTTCCCGGCTGGAAGAAATTCCTTTCCTGCTGTTCTGGTCATGGCTGGCCGTGCTCAACCTGATCGGCTACAGCCTGGCGGGCGAAAAAATGCCGTGGCTGGCCATTCACCTCACCTTCCCCATGATCTTCCTGACCGCCTGGTTCTTCGGGCGCATCTTCAGCCGCATTCACTGGCCGGCCGTGCGGGAACGCGGCTGGCTCCTGTTGTTCGTGCTGCCGGTGCTGGTGATTACGCTGGTGCAGGTGATTATTCCGCCCATCATCGGGCGCGGGCCCTTCCAGGGGTTAAGCACCACGCAGCTCAACCAGACCTATTCATGGATCATGTCGCTGGCGGTGCTGGGCATCTGTGGCACCATCGTCCTGTGGTTCCTGCCGCGATCCAGCACACGGCTGCTGCGCCAGCTCGCCGCGGTGGTGCTGTTCAGCATCCTGGGGGTGATTACCTTCCGGTCGGCCTGGCTGGCTTCCTTCATCAATTATGACCTGCCGACGGAGTTCATCGTCTATGCCCACGCGGCCCCGGCCATCAAATGGGTGCTGGACGACATCGAAGAGCTAAGCCTG
>JALOOI010000170.1 GCA_025454495.1 Anaerolineae bacterium | reverse complement strand
CCTCTGCCAGTCCCCCTTCAATCTGATGGCGCGTCGCCAGCCACTGTGCGCTCGCGCTGGCGGCGCGGCCTGCGCTTCTGGCGCACGCAGCAGGGTAAGCGTAACTTCACCTGGATCCTGATGGCCCTGCCGGCGCTCATCTGGATTTTCATCTTCAAGTATCTCACCCTGCTCGGGGTGTGGATTGCTTTCACCGATTTTAAAGTGCGTCGCGGCCTGTTCGGCAGTGAATTCGTTGGCCTGGCCAACTTTGAATTCCTGTTCGCCACCGATACAGCGCTTCGTGCGACGCGCAACACGATCCTGCTGAACATTCTGTTCATCGTGGTCGGGCTGATGTTTTCTCTGTTTGTGGCGTGGCTGCTCTATGAAGTCTATTCCAGCTACCTCACCCGCTACTACCAGACGCTGCTGCTGCTGCCCCGCTTTATCTCGTGGGTGGTGGTGTCCTACTTCGTCTATTCATTTCTGGCCACCGAAAATGGCTTAATCAATGGCATGTTGCGCAGCATGGGGCTGCAACCTGTCTCATGGTACACGTCACCACAATTCTGGCCCGGCATCCTGCTGCTCGTCAGCCTCTGGTCTGGCGTGGGCATGAGCAGCCTCATTTACCTGTCCGGGATGCTGGCCATTGATACGCAGCTTTACGAAGCGGCACGCATTGACGGCGCGAACCGGTGGCAGTTGTTCGCTTTCATCACGTTCCCGTCCATCTTGCCGCTGGTCATCATCAATCTATTGCTCTCACTGGCCTACATCATGAATGCTGATTTTGGTCTGTTTTTCCAGGTCACCCGCGACCAGACGACGCTCTACCCGGCGACGGATGTGCTGGATACCTACATCTATCGTTCACTGGTGGTCACGCGCGATGTCAGCATGGCGGCGGCGGCCCAGTTCTACCAGAGCATCGTCGGTTTCGTGCTGGTCATCTTCTTCAACTGGATCGTGCGCCGCATCGAGCGTGCGGATGAGCCGCTGGCGCTGTTTTAGGATGTATCATGGCAACGTATAGTGAAAAACTCCGCGCCCAAAAGCGGGCTGATACAGATCAACTGATGAACCTGATCGGGCGCTTCAGCATCCATCTGGTGCTCACCATCCTGGCGCTGTGCTGCCTGCTGCCGCTGCTGATGATCCTGTCGGCCTCGCTAACAGACGAGATCGCGCTCACACGTAACGGCTACACCCTGCTGCCAGCCGAGTTTAGCACCGCGGCCTATGAGCTTATTTTCCGCAACCCCACGGCGATCCTGCGGGCGTATGCAGTCACCATCTTTACCACGGTGGTCGGGACGGTCATCGCACTGATGCTCATGTCCCCCCTGGCCTATGTGCTGTCCCGCCCGGACTTTATCTTTCGCAAAGCGCTGTCTTTTTATGTCTTCTTTACCATGCTGTTCAATGGCGGCATCGTCCCCTATTACATCCTGATGACGCAGTATCTGCGCGTGCAGGACACCATTTTCGCCCTGCTGCTGCCGTACCTGGTGGTCAGTTTCTATGTTCTGATCCTGCGCACCTACTTTGCCGGCCTGCCAGAGGAACTGCTGGATGCCGCGCGGGTGGATGGCGCGAGTGAGTTCCGCATCTTTATCTCCGTGGCGCTGCCGCTGGCCAAACCGGCCCTGGCAACCATTGGCCTGTTTACAGCACTCAATTACTGGAACGATTGGACGACGGCACTATATTTCATCCGCAGTGCCGAGCTGTACCCGCTGCAATATCTGCTCTATATCATTCAGAGCAACGCCCAGGCGATGCAGCTTCAGTCATCGGTGGGGATGAACATGGGCGATGTGCCCACGCAAACGGCGCGGATGGCGATGGCGATCCTGGCAACGGGGCCGGCGGCCGTGTTCTTTCTCTTCTTCCAGCGCTACCTGATACGCGGGGTGACGCTGGGGGCATTTAAGTAGGTCATTCACGGTGGGAAGACCGGCATGAAACGTCAGGCGTGGCGCTGACAGGCCGCAAGAGCACCACGCAGGGTTTCTCACCGTTTTGGCAGTGAATATTGGGCATCATTAGATACAGGGGTTTGCAACATGAATAGCAAATTTTCTCGGCGCAGTTTTCTTAAGAGTGCGGGGCTGGCTGCCCTGGCCGGTGGCTTCGGCCTGAGTGGTCTGTCTGGCATTAAGCGCGTTTCCGCTTCAGACCATTTGCAGGGACTGCCGCGCCTGCTCTACCTGTTCCCCGGAACACCCCAGGCCGATGTCGCCACCGTGCAGGCCGCGCTGAGCGAATACATGGCGGAACGGATCGGCGCAACGATTGAACTGCGGGCGATTGACTGGGGTGCCTTTAACGACCAGATCGGGCTAATCAACGCCTCTGGCGAAAATTATGATCTGGGTTTTACGGCTCCCTGGACCAATAACTACTACAGCAATGTGGATCAGGAATATCTCGCGCCCATTGGTGATCTGCTTCCAGACCTGGCACCGGGCTACTGGGCGAGCATGACACCGGAGACCTGGGAAGCGGCGCGGGTGGCGGGCAACATTTACGCCGGCATCAATCAGCAGATTTTTGTCAAACCGTTCGGCCCGTATATCCGTGCCGATGTGCTGGAGGCCATTGGCGCAGCGGACGCATTCAAGGCGCTGACCGGCTACGCCGGCCTGACGGACATTCTGGCCGCCGCCAAAGACTATGTCGATGGCGATGACATCCTCACGCATGTGACCTACTACCTTGACCCGATCATGGTGCCCGAAAACTGGGGTTTTGACCCGGTGGATGGGCTGCTGGTGGTGAAAAGCACGGATGCCAGCGCCCAGGTGCAAATCTTCAGCGAAACCGACGAATTCCGTCAGGGTGCGGAACTGGTGCGCTCGTGGTTGCAGGCCGGCTTTGCGCCCGCCGACCCGGCGACCCTGGGCAGCGGCGATGAAGCCTGGGCAGCCGGGCTGTTTGCCGTGCGCGTGTCCGACATTGTTAAGCCAGGCGGCAACGCCGAGGTTGAAGCCCGCTGGGGCGTGCCGGTCGCTTCGCGTGCGATTGCCGAGCCGCTGCTGACGACAGGCAGCGTCACCGCGACGCTCAATGGTGTTTCGTCCATCTCCGCCAATCGTGAACTGGCCGTAAAGTTCCTGGAACTGGTCAACACGGATCCGGTCTTCTACAACACGCTGTGCAAAGGCCTGCAGGGCGTTCACTGGGACTGGGCGGATGAGGCCAGCCTGCTCATCAAGCCGGCGGGTGGTGCTGCGTCGTTTGGCGACACCGGCTATGCCCCCAACACCGACTGGATGTATGGCAACGTCTTCAACTCTTACTACACCGATCCGACGCAGGTGGGAGCCTGGCCCGAAACGGCCGCCCTCAATCGTGGTGCGCGGCCCTCGCCTGTCCTGGGCTTCACCTTCGACCGTGCCGCCGTGGATACGGAAGTCGCTTCGGTGGCCGCCGTTGTGGATGAGTTTGCCAATCCCATTCGTGGGGGCTTCGTAGACCCGGCGACGGCGATCCCGGCACTGAACGACGCACTCCAGGCGGCCGGCATCGGTGCCATCCGCGACGAGATGCAGCGCCAGGTGGATGCCTGGCTGGCAGCAAAGGCCTGAGGCCGGCGCGGGGTGCTGGTGGGGGGCGCAGGGTATCGCGCCCTCCTGGCCAGCCGGCGCAAGAATGCGCGGCGGAGCGACCGCGAGCCTGGTGGACCATCCCGGCTCGCGCCGCGGGTGCTGCCCCGGCGCTGAATTGATGTTAGCGCACAAAATGCTCCGGGGGTATAATTGCAGAGGCAAAAGATCACGCGCATCAGGCTAAAGCGGCGGGCCCTGCCGCACACAACACCTTGATTGTTATTTGCATGATGCTCTGATGTGTTCTAATGGTCAGATCACCGGGACAGTACGACAATGGCGATCCAGCACAACAATCTGAATGAACAGTTTCGTGGCGCGGTACATCGTGAGGCGGTCTCCGAACAGATTACGGAGCGTGTATTGTCGCTCATCCGCGAGAAGCAGCTTAAGCCCGGCGACCGCCTGCCACCGGAACGCGAGTTGTCGGCGACGATGGGGGTCAGCCGTGCCACCCTGCGCGAGTCGCTGCGTTCGCTGGAGATGATGAATATTGTCGAGCTGCGGCATGGCTCTGGCACTTACGTCACCTCGCTGGAGCCGGGGTTGCTGGTCGAGCGCTTTGATCTGGTTTTCTCGCTCAATGACAACTCCTTCCTCAATCTCATCGAAGCCCGCCAGGTGATCGAGCCGGGTGCAACCGCCCTGGCAGCCCGCCGGGCCACCGACGAGGAGATCGCCGCGCTGGATGACGTGCTGGCACGCTCATGGGACTGTCTGGACAACAATCCGGCCGATTTTCCCACGCTGGATATTGAATTCCACACCGGCATCGCGGAATACTCGCATAATGCCCTGCTCACGCGCATCATGCAGTCCGTCGCCCAGCTTGGTATTGCCAGCAGCCGCCGCACCGCCACCCGTGAGGGTGGGAAAGTGTCGGTGGCGGGTGTTGAACGGGCCATCAACGCCCATCAATCCATTGTTGATGCCATCCGTAGCCGCGATGCCGAGCTGGCCCGGCTGCGGATGTACGAGCATCTGATTGCCGTTGAGCAAACGCTGCGCGGCGAGTGGGATGAGCGCTAGCCTGACCAGGCTGGCGAGGGCTGCGCCGCCGGAGGACGGTCTGCATGTCGTTAATATCGCTGCTCCAGGCGACCATCGCCCGCTTTCGTGCCGATAATCCCCTCATCCCGTCGAATATCTTCATCTTTGGCTTTGTGACATCCGACGAGAGCGCGTCAGTGCGCTTCAGCCAGGCGGGGGCCGCGGTCGAGCCGAACGTCAAAGAGGCAGACTACCTGCTGTACGGCACGCTGGCAGAGATCGCGGCGCTGCTCGCCCCACATACACCATCGCGCAAAGCCGCCTTCGACGCGGTGGATATGCGCCCGGCCTACCCCTTCAACGACTACCTGATGTCGATCTTCCTGAACAGCTTCGATCTGTCCTGCGCTGACCTCGACTACACGGCCAAACGTTTCGATGGCCCGTATCCCTTCCCACCCCGTTACCCGGCGAATGAGAATAGCTATCGCACGCTGCGCTATACGCCGGAGCCACTGCCCATCTACGACCGGGCGCAACTGCCGGAACTGGTCGCCGATGAGCATCCCGAATGGGTGGAACTGTATGATTTTGCCTGGCAACTGGCGTTTAAGAACCTGCGCCGGCCGGAGCCAGCCTCCGGCTTCGTCAGCAACTTCATCGACCCGGCGTTCAACGCCAGCATCTTCATGTGGGATACGGTGTTCATGACCCTGTTCGGGCGCTACGGGCGGCGCGTCTTTCCGTTCATCAGGTCACTGGATAACTTCTACGCCAGCCAGCATGACGATGGCTTTATCTGCCGCGAGATCAACAGCTTCACCGGCGCGAGCGTCTTTCAGTCGCTCGACCCGCGCAGCACAGGGCCCAATTTGTTCGCCTGGGCGGAACGGGAGCATTATCGGCATACGGGTGACAGCGAACGGCTGCGCCGCGTCTTCCCGGCCCTCATGGCCTATCAGCGCTGGCTGCGCGACTGGCGTACTCACCCCGATGGCTCGTACTGGACATGCGGCTGGGGCAGCGGGATGGACAACCAGACGCGCGTCCCCGCCTCCGAATGGTCTCATCGGGGCTATACCTGGGTCGATGCGACGATGCAGGCCGCCTTGAGTGTGGAAAATTTGTCGTGGATGGCGGTTAAAATCCAGCGCCGGGAATTTGACCAGGAACTGGCAGCCGACAGTGAGTATTTGAATGCGTACATCACTAAAAAATTATGGGATGAGGCGACCGGCTTCTATTATGACCGTGCGCCGGATGGCACCTTCAGTCGTGTGAAATCGATTGCTGCTTTCTGGCGGCTGCTGACGTCCCCGGTTCCGCTGACCCATGTGGCGCGTATGCTGCGGCATCTCGAAGACCCCGCCACCTTTAACCGCCCGCACCGTGTCCCCACCCAGGCTGCCGACAGTGATAGCTATAACCCGCACGGGGGCTACTGGCTGGGCGGCATCTGGGCCCCCACCAATTACATGGTGCTGTGTGGATTGAGCCAGTACGGGCACCATGATCTGGCATACGCCATAGCCCGCAACCACGTTGAGAATGTCGCGCAGGTGTTCCGCCATACCGGTACCCTGTGGGAAAATTACGCTCCGGAATTTACCGCACCGGGAAAGCCGGCGGGCCGCGATTTCGTGGGCTGGACAGGCGTATCTGCCATCAGCATTCCCATCGAATACCTCATCGGGCTGCGCCTGGTGCAGGCAGAGCTGGTCTGGGATATTCGCCTGCCAGAACGGCATGGTGTGCGGCGCTACCCCCTTGGCGCAACCGGCACGGTCGATTTTATCTGCGAAGCACGGGCCAGCGCAGACGACCCGCCCACACTCCATATCCGTACCGATGAGCCGTTCACATTACGCGCCAGGTGGGGACAAAACACGCGCCTTCTGAGCGTTGAGGCGGGCGCAGCCACCTTCACCCTGGCGTGATGGCCACCGTTGCCGTCATGATCGACACCCCTGCGCCATCGAATGGTGATTCGCCAGCCGAGCCGCTCAGCGCCACTTCGTTTCGGCAGCCACGATGAGCCGCCGGACGGCCTCATTTGAGCCGGTTCATTCGAATGAACCGCGGCCTATTCGTTTCAATACCCCTGATGGGCCACAATAATGGCGCAGTAGATCACCCGCACAGCATCCCGGCCCCGGACGGCTGATGGCCATGTCAGTCCCCACGATGGATCAGCCCCCGCTGGCACGCGGCGGCATTGCCAGCGTGGCCACAGTACGCAGCACATAAGATCAGGCCGTCCGGGCTGCGCCGGCCGGCTGATCGCGCGGATGACCGGCCGGCCACGCAGCAGATTCGATACCGGTTGCATACCGTCTGCATCAGTTCTCCAGAATTGGTCGCTAAAGTGAAGATGTAACCCGAATAATCTGCCGTAACCTCCAGAAAGGAACAGTCCAATGAACAAATACCGGCTCATGATTGGTGTGCTGGCGACCGGCGTTGTAGCGATCGTCAGCCTGCTGCTGCTGTCACCCGGCCGACCAACCGTTTCGGCGCAGGAGCAGCGCACTACCCGTATTGAGCAGCGCAGCCTGAACACCACCATCGAGACCACCGGAACCATTGCCCCCGAAGATGAGGTGCAGCTCGCTTTTGGCATGTCCGGCCGCGTCAGCGCGATTCTCATCGAAGTGGGCGCGGAGGTACGTGCCGGCGAGGTGCTGGCCCGGCTGGATACCACCGATCTGCTGAACCAGATCGCCCGCCAGGAACAAAGCCTGATCGTGCAGCAGGCCGCCTATGACCGGCTGACCGCTGCGCCCACCGCCCGCGAAATCACCCAGGCCGAAGCCGCCCTGGCGGCGGCCCGCTCACAACTGGCCCAGGCACAGACCGGGCTGGAAACGATCACCAACACCACCACCATCAACTGTGCCGGCGTGGCAAACGCGGCGCTCGAACTGGAACGCGCCACCGATACCTATGCGGATTACGTGGCCGAAGGCTATCGCATGGATGCCACCTTTATCCCCGATCCCGATTCAGCGGCCGGTGAGCGCCTGCGGGTGGCCCGCAGCAGTGATGCTGTCGCGCGGGCGCAGTGCCAGGAAACCCCGCCGATTTCCCAGTTAGAAGCGGCGGTGGCCGCCGCCCAATCCAGTGTGGAGCAGGCCCAGGCGGCGCTGGATGACCTGCTGCGCGGGCCCGCAGAAGATGAGATTACTTCGGCACAGGCCCAGCTTGACCAGGCAGCGCTGCAACTGGAAAATGCCCGCGCGGCGCTGGAGGATGCCGTCATTGTGGCCCCGTTTGATGGCCTTATCGCCGGTATCCAGATCACCCGCGGGCAGCAGGTGAACGCCAGTACCGGGGCCATCATCCTGGTGGATATCTCACAACTGCACATCAATGTCAGTGTCGATGAACTGGATATTGCTCAGGTGGTGGCCGGTCAGGCGGCCGTCATTGCGCCGGAAGCGCTGGACGCACAGACCATGACGGGCAGCGTGACGCGCATCGCCCCCATCAGCACCATCATTGATGGAGTCGTGACCTATGAAGTGCGGGTGGACATTACCACAGCCTCCAACCTGCCGGTGCGGGCAGGCATGACGACCACCGTCGAGATCGTGGTGGGCAGCCTGGAGGATGTGCTGGTCATCCCCACCGAAGCCATTCAGCGCGAGGCACAGGCAGAATTTGTCGAAGTCCTCAATGCCGATAACTCGATCACGCGGGTGGCCATCACCGCCGGCGCGACCATTGATGGCCTGACGGCGATTGAGGGTGATCTGACCGCCGGTTTAACGGTCATTATCCCGGAACGCACTGCCGCGCCCACCGGCAGCGGCCTGCCTTTCGCAGGAGGCAACTGATGGCGACGCAGCCTGTGCTCCTCCACCCGGCCCCGCAGCACCCGGTAGCCGCGCCCGCTGCGACAGTGATTGAAACGCACGGGCTGACCAAAACTTACCAGATGGGCGATACGGCCGTGCGTGCCCTCAATGGTGTCTCCATCAGCATTTGCAAAGGCGAGTTCGTCGCCATTGTGGGCCCTTCAGGCTCCGGCAAAAGCACGTTGATGGCCATTCTGGGGGCGCTGGATAAACCTACCAGCGGCACGTATCGCCTGGATGGCACAGAAATCGCCGCGCTCAGCGACGACAGCCTGTCAGACATCCGTAATTACCGCATCGGTTTCGTCTTTCAGAAATTCAATCTGCTGGCCCGCAACAGCGCTCTGGCCAACGTTGGTTTGCCGCTGGTGTATGCCGGGGTGAGCGCCGGTGAGCGCGATCAACGCGCCAGGCAGGCGCTGGAACTGGTCGGTCTGGGTGATCGCACCCATCATAAACCCAACGAACTTTCCGGCGGGCAGCAGCAGCGGGTGGCTATTGCCCGTGCCCTCATCAACCAGCCGTCCATCATTCTGGCCGATGAACCTACCGGCAACCTGGATTCGCGGACGGGCGAAGAAATCATGCGGTTGTTTCGCCAGTTGCATACGGAACAGGGGATTACGCTCATCCTGGTGACGCACTCCGCAGGCTGATCGCACCATCGTTATGCGGGATGGGGAGGTGGTTCATGCCGGGCATTCTTAAGGCGCTGCCACCCCATGCCCGCAGCATCCTGACGCTGATCCTGCCCCAGGGCTTTACGCCCCCGGCAGGACTCACCCTGCCGAATGCGCCGCAGGGCGCAACAGACCCCACCTCTGGCAGCAGCGGCGCTGCAACACCGGCCACCGGCGGCCGCTTCTGGCCGGGCGCTGGCAGCCTGCCGGGCCTGCCCGGACAGGCCGGTATCGTTCTCGTTCCCCTGGCGGCGGGCGCGGCGCTGCTGCTGACCGGCTGGCGCATCCGGCAGCCGCGCTACTATCGCCTGGCTTCGGTGCTGATTGCTGCCTGCGGGCTGCTGGCACTGGTGTACTACGCGCTGTTCTTTGCGATGGATACGCTGCTGACGATTCCCATCAATTTTGTAGACCGGGCCGGCAGCGGTTTCTGGATCGCCCTGGCTGGCAGCGCCGGCCTGGTGTTACAGCTTTTCATCCCGCGCTTCACTGCCGCGGCCGGCCCCACCGCGGCCGGCACCCCTGCCCCCGCGCCTCTAAAACGCTCCGGGCTGAGCCTGTCGCAAAACTTGAGCGTGGCCATGGATGCCCTGCTGGCCAACAAGATGCGTTCCGCCCTGACGATGCTCGGCATCATCATTGGTGTGGCCGCGGTGGTCTCCATGATCGCTGTCGGGCGCGGGGCGACTGTTTCCGTCACCGCACAAATCGCCAGCACCGGACTCAATTTGCTGACGATCAGCCCCGGTGCCCGGCCCATCACCGCGGGGCCGGGTGGCGGGGGCGGCGGCAGAAATGCCAGTACCCTCACCTATGATGATGCGCGCGCCCTGGCCCGCGAACTGACCGGGATTGATGCCGTGCTGCCGCAGTACAACAGCACGCTCGATGTCCGCAGCGACCAGGAACGGCGGCAAACCACCGTGCGCGGTGTGACTGCCGATTATGCGCCCATCCGCAACATTGATCTTGAAATCGGCCGCTATCTGACCGAAGCCGAATTTAATGGTAATGCGCGGGTGGCCGTGCTGGGCCGGCGGGCGGCCGAAGAATTGTTCGGCGGGCTTAACCCGCTTGGACGCGACATCCGCATTGAGAACAAGCGCTTTGTGGTGATCGGTGTGCTGGCCGACCAGGATGGCGGCTTCGGCCAGGACCCGAATCTCGAAATTCATGTGCCGCTGACGACCGGCTATCGCCAGTTGTTTGATGCCCGCCGGACGGGCAGCAGCGCTTATCTCGTCACCAGCATCATCGTTGCTGTCACCCGCCTGGACGATGTGGAGCAGATTTCGGCAAACATCGAAACCCTGCTGCGCCGTGAACATCGGCTGGCCAGCGATGAAGACAACGACTTCAGCATCCTCAATCAGCAAAGCCTGCTGGATACCGCCAGCGCCATCACCGGCATTCTGACGGTGCTGCTGGGGGCCATTTCCAGCGTGTCGCTGCTGGTGGGCGGGATCGGCATTATGAACATCATGCTGGTCTCCGTGAGTGAACGCACCCGGGAGATTGGCCTGCGCAAAGCCATCGGTGCGCGGCGCGGGCATATCTCGCAGCAATTTTTGATCGAAACCATCTTCCTCAGCCTGATCGGGGGCGTGCTGGGGGTGGGTGTGGGGGTGCTGATTGCCACCCTGGTCAACGCCAGCGGTGTGCTGGATGCGGTCATCAGCCTCGATTCGATTGCCCTGGGACTGGGTTTCTCGGCCCTCGTGGGCATCTTCTTCGGCGTGTATCCGGCCAATCGGGCCGCCGCGCTGGAACCGATTGAAGCATTACGTTACGAATAACCGGGCATCTTCGCCTTTACCCTGAGGATCAGATCATCATGAAACTGAAACACCTGCTCACCCTGACGCTGCTGCCCGTCCTGCTCGTTGGAACGGCCCTGCGGCCGGTTTCTGCCCAGGAAGATAATCTGGAGATCGTGCGGATTGCTTTCATCGGCCACGAGAATGGCAGCAGCGCCCCCCTGGATCGCCAGCTTTATCAGGCGGCCGTGACTGCTGCTGATCAAATTAATGCGGGCAGCGACGATGATGAAGCGGGCCTCCGCCTGGCCGGCGGCGACCGTTACGCGCTGGAGATCGTCTATTACCCGGCCGATACTGCCGAAGCCACCCGCACAGCATTAACTGACGCGGTGGATGATGATGCGGTGGCGGTGCTGGGGCCCCATGCCCGTGAACTGGCGGCAGCCCTTCGGGAGTCCGGCACGCAGGGGCTGGCTGTACTCTCCTTCGGGGATGATGCCCCGGCGGGGGATACCCTGTTTCGCCTGACCGCCACCCTGGAAGACCGGGCCACGGCCGCGGCGGATTATCTGGTCACTGAACAGCACCTCACCCGCATTGGCGTATTTTCTGCCACGACGGATGAAGCGCTGGCCGGGACGGCGGCCTTTAAGCGGGCGGCCGGCACAGAGGTGATCGTCGCGGACTTCGTCCGTGAAGCCGATGAAGACGATTTCGCGGCGGATGTGCAAACCCTGCGCGATGTTGATGCCGAAGCCCTGCTCATCTGGACGCTGGACAGCCAGGCCGCCGGCCTGCTGGCGGCGCTGCATGAGGGAGGCTGGCAGGGCCAAATCATCTACAGCGGTCTGAATGCCGGCTTTGTCGCGGCGGCGGGAACAGCGCTGACGCAGGAGCTTTATGGCTTAAGTGGCTGGACACCGGCCGCGTATGATGCCGCCAGCCAGGCTTTTGTGGCAGATTATGTGGCTCAATGGGGGGACACACCGCCCGATGAGGCGGCCGCCGGCTACGATGCCATTTATCTCCTGGCGAATTCTATAACTGCTGTCGGGCTGCGTGCCAGCAGCATTCGCAGTCACCTGGCCGCGCAAACTGGTTTCAGCGGCGTGCAGGGCGAGTATCGCAATGGCGGCACAACGTCCCTGCGGGTGATCCAGGTGCAGGATGATGGCCGCCTGATGGAAGTCGTCCGTTATGCCGGGGGAAGCTGCCAGAACTGCCCGGATACCTGGTGGGTCGATACCCGTGGCGAAACCACCCGGTCAACCGCCACCTTTCGCATCGGCTTAATCGCCACGCTGGACGGTGCCGCCGGAGCGATTGGCGAACAGGTGGAACAGGCAGCCCGGCTGGCCCTGCGTGAAATTAATGAAGCCGGCGGGGTTATCGGCGCGAATGGCGTGCGTTACACGCTGGATTTAGTCACCTACAGCGCCTCATCGGCGACCGCTGCCGGCAGCGCCCTTCAGCAGGCCGCCGGTGATGGCGTGCAGGTGCTCATCGGGCCCGATTACAACGGGCAGGTGCTGCCCAATCTCTTTCAGATGGGCAGCGGGCAGCCGGTGCAACTGGTTTCGGCCACCGCCGATCACATTACCGCCGGCGGGGGCGGTGCGGTGTATCAACTGCGCGCCACCGATGCCACCCTGGCCGGTGCCACGGCGCACTATCTGCTGGATGTGCGTGAGGTGACGCGCCTGGCCACCGTCGCTGTCCTGACCGATTACGGGCTGGATGCCGTCGCCGTCTTCGGTGAGACCGTCCGCACCAGTGCCGATGGCGAGATCGTGCTGGCGCTGGAGCACGACATCGCTGCCGCCGATTTTGCCGCGCTGGCCGATCAGATCGTGGCAGCCCGGGTGGAGGCGGTCGCGGTGTGGTCAACACAGCCGGCTTTCACTGCGCTCGCTGCCGAATTGGAGGCGCGCGGGTGGGATAGCATCCTCGCTTATGGCTACCTGACACCCGATCTGGTGCCAGACCTCAGCCGGCTTTCGTTTGAGGTCATCAGCCCGGTGAACTGGTGGGCCCAGGCGGGCGACTGGATCAGCCGTGACTTCAGCCGCCGCTATACCGGGCGCTACGGGGCCCCGCCCATCCCGCAGGCGGCGGCCTATTACGATGCGATTTACCTCATCGCCACGCAACTGGCCGGGGGAGCACCGGCGGGGCTTCAGGACGCGCTCAACGGGCTGGATACCTTCATCGGGGTGCAGGGGCACTATCACCCGGCACGCTATGGCAGCGGCGAACTGACCCGTCAGGTCGTGATCGTCAGTGTGCAGCAGGGTGTGGCACAGGAAACCGCCCGTTATCAGGCGGCGCAATGTCTGGTCGGCTGCCAGCGCTAACCCGCACTATACTATATCCAGAGTCAGGAGGCAGGCGCACTGCCTCCCTGACGGCTGGATCAGCAGCGCGTATTGAATGGAACGCCCATGAACAAACAGCTCTTGATTGTTGAAGACGATAAGGAAATCGTCCGGGTGCTGCGAGCCTATCTGGAGCAGGCCGGTTTTCACGTCCATACGGCGTATAACGGTCAGGCAGGGCTGGCGCTGCTGGCGCACGAAACCTTCGATCTCATTATCCTGGATTTGATGCTGCCGGATAAAGATGGGCTGGATATCACCCGCTTCATTCGCAGCCAGGCGCGGCTGGCGCACCTGTATATTTTGATGCTCACCGCGCGGGTGGAAGATACCGATAAGATTTTAGGGCTGGAATTAGGCGCGGATGATTACGTCACCAAACCGTTTAACCCCCGTGAGATTGTCGCCAGAGTTCGGGCCGTCTTCCGCCGCCAGCAGGATTACAGCCAGCAGCAGGATACTTTACTGACGTATGAAGGGCTGATCGTTGATCCGCTGCGGCGGCTGGTGACGGTCGATGGCCGCAAAGTAGACCTGACCCCGATGGAGTTTTCGCTGCTGGTCACACTGCTTCAGCAGCCCGGTATCCCCTTCAGCCGCAGTGACCTCATCCAGAAACGCCATGGCTATGACTATGAAAGCCTGGAGCGCACCCTGGACAGCCACATCCGCAATCTGCGTAAAAAGATCGAGCCTGATCCCGGCGCACCGACCTATGTCCAGACCGTTTATGGCATTGGTTATCGCCTGGGGGACCCCTCATGAATCGTCTGTGGGTGCGTTTTAGTGTGGTGTTCAGTTTAATCGCTCTGCTGGGCCCGGTGATTCTGGCTTCTATTGGCATCCTCACCAGCCAGGCGGGTGTCCTGCGGCTGTTCATCCGCAATGAATTAACTGCGCCCGGCAGCCTGGCGGATCAACTGGCAGAGCATTATCGCCGTTATGGCCACTGGGAGGGTGTAACCGACCTTATCCTCAGTTATGATCGCAGCCTGCCGCCGGATTTAACGCTGGTCTTTATGGATGAAGCCCTGCGCCCGCTGTATGGCACCGCCGAACAGCCATTTTATGACGATGTGAGCGCCCGACAGTTGCTCTTAATCATGGTGGATGGGCGCATACGCGGGTATCTGGACATTGTGCATTCGCCGGTGGGCAACATGACCATCCGGCGCAACCGCCCGCTGGTCATCAGCCAGATCAGCCATTTGCTGCTGGTGTTCGCACTCATCAGCGCTTCGCTGGCGATCATGGCCGGGTTCATTCTGGCGCAAACGCTGGTCACGCCCTTATCCCAACTGGCGGCTACCGTGCAGCGCCTGGGCCGGCGCGATTTTACTGCGCAGGCGGCCGTCAAAGGCAGCCGCGAGCTGCGGGCGGTCGCCGAGTCCATCAATGCCATGGCGCACGATCTGGAACAGGCGGAAACCCTGCGCCGTAACCTGGTGGCGGATGTCGCCCATGAACTACGGACACCGCTGGCGGTGTTGCAGGCCAACCTCCAGGCGCTGCTGGATGGCGTGTATCCGCTGGAACAGGGGGAAATCGAAAAATTGATGGCGCAAACTGAACTGCTGAACCGGCTGATTAATGATTTGCGTGAACTCTCGCAGGCAGAGGCGCATCAACTGCTGCTGCATCGTACCCCGGTCATCCTCAATGAGTTGATTCCGCAGACTGTGGCCGCGTTTCAATCGACCGCGAAGAAGCGCGACATCCACATTGATGTACAGATGCCGGGCGAAATCATCACCATCCAGGCGGATAAAGGGCGTTTGCAGCAGGTGTTACACAATTTGCTGCAAAACGCCATCACGCACACCCCGGCACAGCAGACCATCCGCATCCAGCTTTTTCGAGAGGCGCGACAGATCGCCATTGCCGTTCAGGATACCGGGGATGGTATTCCGGCGGCCCACCTGGCGCATGTGTTTGACCGCTTCTATCGGGTGGATCGCTCGCGCAGTCGTGAGACCGGGGGCACCGGGTTAGGGCTGGCGATTGCGAAAGCCATCGTTGAACTGCATGGCGGCACGATTCACGTCCTCAGCGACGGTCAGCCGGGGCATGGCACCACCTTCACGCTGCGCCTGCCGGAAGCATAGCCGCGGGCATGGCCGCAGTCGCTGCCGCCCTGAGCTGAAGATAACCGGCTGCGTGTCGTGGCACACCCCCACGGGTATTTGGAGAACGCGCAACACTGTCGGCGTAGACTGTTCCGCATAGCTGGAGGCATTGCAGGGCAGCGGGTCCAGAAAAATCAGCATTTTCGCTGGCTCTTATTCGTTTAAACGTTTGCCGGGTGACGCTGAGGGGCAGATTATCGCCGTGGCGGTCAGTTCTGAACGTGTTCGTGATCTGCGATTTCGGCGGCTGCCCTGATGATGGGCTCCTGTGGTGCTCGCGGCATACATGCAATCAA
>JALOOI010000014.1 GCA_025454495.1 Anaerolineae bacterium | reverse complement strand
AGGCCGGGCCCACGCTCAGCAGCGCCACCAGGCCATGATTAGCATCATACTGTGCGTCCACCAACCAGGCACCCGCCAGCGGCACCGGCGGCAGCGCTGTCACCGTGCCGGCTGCGTCCATCTGCCAGCGCCACAGCGCGGTACGGCTCGGCGCGGCGAAATGGGTGCCGGCCGCATTCATAAAAAAGGCCCCGCTGCTAAAACCGGCGGCCGGCGCAAAATCCACCCGGGCCACCGTTTGCAGCGCGGCCACATTGGCCGCCGTGATGACCGGGGCGGGCGGCTGCGCCCACAGCAGCCCGCCCGTCAGCAGCAGCAGCAGGCACAGCCAGCGCAGCCGGGAACTCACGAGTTGTCCCCCTTCGCGCGAATCAGCACCTTATCAATCCGCACCCCGTCCATATCCACCACTTCAAAAGTGTAACCCTGCCACACAAAGCCCTCGGCCGCCGCCGGAATGCGCCCCAGGCGGGCCAGCACGAACCCGGCCACCGATTGATATTCACCTTCTTCGTTCTCCGGCAGTTGTATATCCGGGAACATCTCCGTAAAGCGGGCGATGGGCATGTAGCCGTCGATAAGCCAGGAGCCATCCTCGCGCTTTGTAAACTGCGGGTCTTCCTGATCCATAGCCCCCAGGATTTCGGCCACAATATCGTTCAGCGTCACCAGGCCTTCCACGCCGCCATCTTCGCCCACGATCAGCGCGATGTGAATGCCAGATTCTTTAAAGCGGCGCAGCACCCGCGACACAGTGACCGCCTCCGGGATGAACAGCGGCGGCTGCATGATGCGCGTTAACTCCACTTTGTCCCCCCCGGAGATGACGTGCAGCAGCAGTTCCCGGCTGTGCACCACCCCCAGGACATTATCAATCCCATCGCGGCACACCGGGTACGCCGAATACACGTTTTCGCTCAGCTTGCGGCGGATGTCGTCACGGGTATCGTCAATATCCAGCCACACAATATCCGGGCGGGGGGTGACAATTTCGCGCACCTGGCGGGCATCCAGTTCAAACACGCCCTGCACCATTTGCTGCTCGGAGGCTTCAAAAATGCCGCCCTCAATGCCCTGCTCAATCATGGACAGCACTTCGACTTCGGTCACGGCCGGCTCGGAGGGCGGTTTCACCCCCAGCAGGCGAATCACCAGGTTGCTGGAAAGCGTGAGCAGGGCCACCAGCGGCGCGGTGAGGCGCGATAATCTTTGCATGGGGGCGGCCAGCGTGCAGGCGATGCGCTCCGGGTTCTGGATGGCCAGGCGTTTGGGCACCAGCTCGCCGATGACCAGCGTTAAATACACCGTCAGCAGGGTGATGGCCGCCACGCTCAGCGGGTCGGCATAGGGGGCCAGCGCCGGCAGCGTGTTGCGAATCCACACGGCAATATCTTCGGCGATGGCCGCGCCGCCGAACACCCCGGCCAGCGTGCCAATGAGCGTAATGCCAATTTGCACCGTGGACAGAAAGCGATCCGGGTTGTCCATCAGTTCCAGCACGGTTTTAGCCCGGCGATCCCCGGCATCCACCAGGGCCTGCAACCGGGCCCGGCGCGAGGAAATCACCGCCAGTTCGGACATGACGAACACCGCGTTGATGAGAGTTAGACCCAGTAAAATCAACAGTTCCATAAGCTATCAACCCGCAGCCATCACCGGCTTCATTATACCGACAGAATGCCATTTCGCCGCCGGCAGCCGCCCGGCCCGCAGTCAGTAGGTATCCGGCAGATCATTGAGAAACAGGACGGTATCGCCGCGCTGCAACTGCTGCTGATACCAGGCGACCGCCTCCGACAGCGTTTCCATAATGTGCAGGCGCTCCGGCGGGAACGGCGTGGCCCGGATGCCGGCCTGAATGGGGGCGGTTTGCTTCGCGCCGATGAGGATAATATCGGTGGCGTACTGCGTGGCCAGTTCCCCCAGGCGGCGATTTTCCGGCTCATGCAAATGGCCCAGTTCCACCATGCCGGGGGTAATCAGCAGCCGCCGCCCGCCGGTGTGCAGCCCCAGCACCTGCAAAGCACTGACGATGCCCACCGGGTTGGCGCTGTAGGCATCGTTGATGATGGTGATGCCGCTGTCCGTCACCTGGCGCACCAGGCGGCTTGCGGCCGGCTGCAACCGCTGCGCCAGGCGGGCCACCTCCGCCAGCGTCATCCCCTCATGGACGGCCACCGCCGTGGCCAGCAGCACATTCAGCACATTATGCTCGCCCACCAGCGGCGTGCTAAAAAAGGCGCTCGCGCCCGTCAGCGTATCCGTCACCGCGAAGGACAGCCCATCCAGCGTTTGCGTCACCCCGGAGGCGATGAAGCGGGCCTGGGCCGGCGGCGTGCTCTCCGGCGGCAGCCGGGTGCTGACGGCAATCCGCTGATCGGGATAGCCGCGCTCGTACATGGTTTTGATGTACGGGTTATCCACGTTAAACACGCCCAGCCCGGTCGGCTTCAGCCCTTTGATGATCTCATATTTGGCGATGGCGACGTTCTCCAGGCTGCCGAAGCGCTCCAGGTGCTGCGGCCCCACTTCGATCACCAGGCTAATATCCGGCGGGGTGAGGTGGCAAATGCGCTGAATTTCGCCGGGGATGTATGCGCCCATCTCGCAGATGAAATATTCCACGCTGTAATCGCCGGCGATGTCGTTGTTGATGGCCAGGCACACCCCCATCATGGTGTTGTAGCTTTTGGGCGTGGCGTAGGTGTGGTAGCGCCCGCTGAGAATGGCGTGCAGGTAATTTTTGGTGGTGGTTTTGCCATAACTGCCGGTAATGCCGATCACCTTCGGCTGCACGTCGGCCATGACGCGCTGCGCCCGGCGGATGAACTGCTGCCGGAAAGCCGCCTCCACCGGGATCATGAGCACATTGCCGGCCACCAGCAGCAGCGGGGCGGCCAGCAGCGTGAGCAGGCCCGCCAGCCCCACCAGCGGCACCAGTGCGTCCGATAGCACGGCCCCGGCGGCGGTGGCCAGCGCCACCAGCAGCGCCAGCAGCAGCACCGCGACGGCCCAGGCGGCCGCCAGCAGGCGTTTGGCCCGCGGCGTGGCCACAAATTTTTTCTTGATCTCGCCTTCATCCGGCGGCAGCACCGCGATGAGCGCGGCAATGAGCGCCAGCAGGTGCGGCAGCACCGACCCCGGCGCTTCGCCCAGGAACAGCCCCACCGCCGACCCCACGAACCACACGGCCGCCGGCCGCGATGGCAGCCAGCGCTGCCGATCCGCCAGGCACCAGCGCAGATAACGCCCGTTCAGGTATTCTTCGATCTGGAAAAAGCGCGCCTGCCGGTAAACGCGCACCCCCGCGCCGGCCAGCCAGGTGAGCACGATGAGCATCAGGAGGAGGGTTGGCATAAAGTCCTGTGTACCGCCGCGCCAGTGCGCCAGTTGGTCAGTCCATGCAGCGTATTATACGGGGCGACATGGGCGGCTGATAAGAGAGGGTTTCGGCGGCGGGCCGGCCCGCCGCCATACCGGGGTCCGGGTTAGCCTTCCACCATCTTCTTCAAATTGGCCAGCGTGCTTTCGATGTTGGCGGTATTCATGCGTTCCACGATCAGCTTATCGGCCAGTGCGCCCAGGCCGCCGCCGGGCACGGTGTACTCAAACAGGCAGCTCACTTTGACCGCCCCGCCGCCGGCCGGGACATACGTCCAGTGCTGGTAGCCGTTAATCATCCCTTCCATATCCCAGATGACATGGCTGCCATGCACAATCTCGCGCGTGGTGAACTGAATATCAAAGGTCAGCCCGGCGGATTTATACTTCAGGTTCAGCTTACCGCCCTTCTCCGGGAAGATGTGATCCACCTCCACCGCTTCTACGCCGGTAGACCATTCGGGCCAGGTGCGGGCATTGATGGCGAATTCGTCAATTTCCTGGGTGGTCGCGTGAATAATGACATCTTTCTCAATCCGTGCCATGCCAGTCCTCCGGGGATCCTGTGCGAGATGCTGCCCTGACTATAACACGGGATGCGGCACGGCGGCGTTACAATCTTTTTATGCTGGCTTCAGGGTGGGGCGCGGCCGCCTGGCGGAAGAAATGATCCATCACCCGCGCGGTCTCGTCCACGCGCTCCAGGTAGCTGTAATGCCCGGCCCCCGCCTGCACGATCAGCCCGGCATCGGGGATGGTCTGTTCCAGGCGCTGCCCCTGCCACAGCGGCGTATCCGTGTCCTGGTCGCCCCAGAACAGCAGCGTGGGGCGCTGCACGCGGGCCGCCAGCGGCAGCAAATCCTCATTCACCACGTTCACGAAGGTCGCCCGCATCACCCCGGTGGCCTGCTGAAAATCGGTGGAGCCGTAGCGGGCGTTGTAGGCGGCCCGCAGGCGCTCGGCCAGTGCGCGCAGCCCGGCGCGGTGGAGCGCATCACGCAGGGCTTTATAGCCGGCCAGGCGCAGGCGCACCGGCAGCGGGGCCGGCGCACGTACCCCGGCGCTGCCGGCCAGCACCAGCTTTTGCAGCCGCTGCGGCTGCTGCGCCCCCAGGATAATCCCCAGGCGGCCGCCGAAGGAATGCCCGAACAGATGCACCTGTGGCAGCCCGTGCGCGTCCAGATAGGCCGTGACGAAGGCCGCGTAATCGTACACCGTCCACGGGGCCGGCGGCGGGTCACTCGCGCCGAAGCCGGGCAAATCCAGCGCATACACGCGATAGCCCGCCCGGGCCAGGCGCTCGGCCAGCGGCCACACCAGCTTTAACGACGCGCCCCAGCCGTGCAGCAGCAGCAGCGGCGGCCCCTGCCCGCTGATCGCCTGGGCCACGTTTAGCCCCTGCACGGTGATGAATGTGACCGGAATCTCGCTCATGCGCGGCGTGCTCCCTGGTGGCCCGTGATGCCTGCGGCGGGCATTATAGCACACCCCCCCGGCGCGATTCACCGTTGCATCCCGGAGGCTTTAAGCTATGCTTCTCAGCGCATAACCCCCGGCCGCCGGCGCAGCGGGGGCAGCCTAAACGCACCGAGGAGAAGCTTATGAGCGCAGCAGCGCGTAAAACCAGCATCGGGGTCATCTTCGGCGGGCGCAGCGTGGAGCATGATGTTTCCATCGTCACCGGGCAGCAGATTATGCAGGCCCTGCCCCCGGAGCAGTACGAGGTGGTGCCGGTGTACATCACCCGCGAGGGCAAATGGTTCACCGGCGCGCCCCTGCGTGACCTGAAAGCCTTCGCCGCCGGGCGCATCACAGACCGGCCCGACGTGGTGCCGGTGCTGCTGTCGCCGGATGTGCGCCATCATGGCCTGCTGGTGGATCCGCTGCCGGCGGGCTGGTTGAAAAAGCCGCGGGTGCAGCGCCTGGATGTGGTCTTCCCGGCCCTGCACGGCAGCCACGGCGAAGATGGCACCCTCCAGGGGCTGCTGGAACTGGCGGATTTGCCCTATGTGGGCTTCGCCACGCTCGGCTCCGCATTGACGAATGACAAAATCATGACCAAACACATCCTGCGCCAGCATGATATTCCGGTGGTGCCGGAGGTGGGCTTCAGCCGCAGCGCGTGGCAGCAGCAGCCGGAAGAAGTCCTGCGGCGCGTGTGCGACCAGATCGGCTTTCCGGCGTTTGTGAAGCCGGCCACCCTGGGGTCTTCCATCGGGGTGGGCCGCGCCGATGACCTGGAGATGCTGAAATTACGCATCGACATTGCCGCCAATTTTGACCGGCGGATACTGGTGGAACGGGCCATCGTCGGCGGGGTGGAAGTGAACTGCGCGGTCATCGGGGATAGCAGCGGGGCGCGGGCCTCGGTGCTGGAACAGCCGATCACACAGGATGAACTGCTGTCCTTTGAGGATAAATATCTGCGCGGCAGCAGCGGCATGAAAAGCGCCGACCGCCTCATCCCGGCCCCCCTCAGTGACGCGCTCACGCAGCGCATTCAGCAGATGGCGCTGGCGGCCTTCCAGGCAGTGGACGGGCGCGGCATCACCCGCATTGATTTTCTGGTGCAGCCGGCCGCGGACGCGGTTTACCTGAACGAAATGAACACGATGCCCGGTTCGCTGGCCTTTTACCTGTGGGAACCTTCCGGGCTGCCGCCGGCGCAACTGGTGACGGAACTGGTGCGCCTGGCGCAGGCGGCCCATGCGGAAAAACGCCGCAGCCTGTACGATTACCAGACCGAACTGGTGGGGCTGACCGCCCGGCGGGGTATTAAAGGGGTAAAAAATGGTGCGAAAGCGGTTAGTTCTGCCCCGCGCCATTCGCCAGAATAACGGCCGGCGTTTACAATGAATGTAGTTTGTGGACTGCACGCGGGGGTATTGCTGTGTCTGTGCGCCTCATTTCGGTGATTGTTCTTTTCAGCCTGGTGCTGGCGGCCTGCCAGCCCGCCGATGGCACGCCCGTACCGCTGCCGTCGGCTACCCTGCGCGGCGCACTCATCCCCACGCGCATACCCACCGAAACCGCCACGCCCACGGCGACGGCCACCAGCACACCATCAGCCACCCATACGCCGACGCATACGCCCACCAGCACGCCAACGCACACACCCACCAGCACACCGACGCACACGCCCACCGGCACGCCGACTGCTACACCCACGCAGACACCGACTGCTACGCCCACCAGCACACCCACCGGCACGCCGACGCAAACACCGACGGATACGCCCACCAGCCCGCCCACGCACACACCCACCAGGACACCGACCAATACGCCGCGCGGAGCCACCGGCGAAATCGAAGTGCTGCTGAACCAGGCGGATACCCAGCGCGGCAACGGGCAGTATCAGCGGGCGGTTGACCTGTACACCCGCGCCCTGGAACTCGACCCGGACAATGCCGATGTGCTGAACAGCCGCGGCTTTAGTTACAGCCAGCTTGGCGAACACACCCTGGCCCTGGTCGATTTTGAACGGGCCGCCGAATTGAACCCGGACAGCGCCATCATCTTCTATAACCTGGGCTTCACCCGGCGGCAGCTTGATGATTACGAAGGGGCCATCGTGGCCTATGATCGCTCCATTGAGCTGAACGCCGGCGATGCCGATGCTTACGAAGGCCGCGCCTACGCTTATTACAATCTTCGCAATTATCCGGCCGCCATCGAAGATTTTATCCGGGCGCTGGAACTGGCCCCGGATCGCGTTTCGGCACTCAACGGCCGGGGCGATGCCTACTATTTCCAGGGCGATTATACGGCCGCCGCCGCGGATTTTAGTGCCGCGCTGGCCATCGAGCCGGAGAATGCCTACGCGCTGTACAGCCGCGGCTATGCGCTGGCCGCCCTGGGGCAGGATGAAGCCGCCTGCGCTGACCTGCGCCGCTACCTGGAACTGGACACGACCCCGTTCAGCGGCGTGACCGAAGGCGTGGCCGCCTGCGACACCGGCACCGGCGACCTGCGCGAAATCCTGGGCATTACGCTCATCGTTAACGGCACGGTCATTGCGCCGGCCGACCTGGCCGATGGCGCAACCTATACCACCACCGGCAGCATCAGCGAGGAAGCCTTTGCCGTGCGTTTCGTCTTCAGCGGCCGCACCGGCGATGTGGTCGATATCCAGATGCTGGCCGACAGCGGCGACCTGGACCCGCTGCTGATCCTGGCCGATGCGGCGGGCACCGAACTGGTCTTTAACGATGATGATACCAGCGCCGGCGCGGGCAAAAACAGCTTCATCCGCGCGTTTGAACTGCCCGCCGATGGCCAGTACACCATCATCGCCAGCCGTTTTCAGCAGGACCTGGGCAGCACCACCGGCACGTTTACCCTCAGCCTGACGCTGACCCCGGCACAGGGCACCATTGGCAGCAGCGTCACCGTCACCGGCGCAGCCACCCCCATCACCTGTGATAGCACCGTCAGCGGCCAGCTCAGCAATGAGGCCTTCAGCAGCGCTTACACCTTCACCACCCCGCGCACCGTCACCGTCGATCTGGACATGCAGGCGACTGCGGGCAACCTGGATACGTTTTTAAAAGTGCTGGATGCGGATAATACGCTCATTTTTGAAAACGACGATGACCCGCGCGGGGGCGGCAGCAACGCCTTCCTGCGCGAAATTCGCCTGCCCGCCGGCACCTATACCATCGTGGCCACCCGCTTCCAGCAGGACCTGGGCAGCAGCCGCGGCGCGTTTACGCTCACGCTCACCTGCCTGGTCAACCAGAGCTAACGCTCAGCCCTGGTCGGTGCCCACAAAGCGATAGCCGATGCCGTATTCGTTGTGAATATAGGTCGGGTTTTTGATGTCCGGCTCAATCTTGCGGCGCAGGTGCGAGACATAAATGCGCGGGTAATGGTGTTCGCTGGTGTATTCCGCGCCCCACACCCATTCCAGCAACTGCTGAAAACTGAGCACCTCGCCCGGATTGCGGATGAAGGTCGCCAGCAGCTTAAATTCCGTGGGGGTGAGGCGAATTTCTTCCCCGCCGATCATGACGCGGCGCGTCTTCAAATCCACCGTGAGATGGCCATCATCAAAGCGGGTGATGGTCTCGGCCGGCTCATCCTGAATGCGGGCCCGGCGCAGCAGCGCCTTGATGCGGGCATGGAATTCGATCTTGCCCAGGGGCTTCACCATGTATTCATCGGCCCCGCGGTTCAGCCCTTCGGCGATGTTATGCTCGCTGACGGCGTGCGCGGTCATCATCAAAATGGGCACGTTGGAAATTTCGCGGATGCGCTCACACACCGTCAGCCCGTCCATGCCCGGCAGCGACACATCCAGCACCACCAGGTCATGCCGGCTCTCCTGGAACGTCCGCAGCCCCTCCAGGCCATTTTTACACACCGTTACCTCAAAGCGATGCCGCTGTAAATCCAGTTGCAATAAGCGAGAAAGTTCTTCGTCATCTTCGATGATGAGGACACGCGGATTCATGTGTTTCATCCTGTCACACGGTAAGCCTGGCGGTATTTTAACATCAGACCCAAAATCCAGCACAGCCCGGCATCCGGTGGTAGCAAGTGCCGGCCGGCTGTGCTATGATGCTGATGTGTGTCGTGCGGATTTTCACAAAGCAGGCGGGATGGTCGGGTGTGCCGTATCGCTCCGGGGATGAACGTCGCAGCAAAGTGCATATTGGTGCCGGGCCATCGATGTGGGGCGGCACGCCCCCGACCCCCATCCCGGAGCGCGTGCTGGATGGCATTCCGGGCTTTCTGGCGTGGCTGGCGCTGCTGTTCTCCATCGCCAGCGCCATCGCTTTCCCGCGCACGCTGCTGCTGATCGCCGGGCTGCTGGGGCTGTATTCGGCCATCCGCTTCGGCATGGCGGCCGTGTTCAACGCCATGGGCATCGTCAAAATTCGGCGCTGGGAACAAACCAACTGGTACCAGGTGTACGAAGACCAGAAAACCCCGGCCGCGCTGCCCTGGGATGCCGTGCAGCACATCGTCATCATCCCCAATTACAAAGAACCGCTGCCGGTGCTGCGGCGCACGCTGGACAACCTCAAACATCAGTATGAAGCGCGGCAGCGGCTGATCGTGGTGCTGGCCATGGAAGCCGGCGAAGCCGACAGCGTGCAAAAAGCCGAACTGCTGAAAGCCGAATATGCCGCCTGCTTCGCCCGCCTGTATTACACCGTGCACCCGCGCGGGCTGCCGGGCGAGATGCAGTGCAAATCCGCCAATGAATCGTGGGCGGCCCGCTGGATTAAGCGCAAAGTGGTGGACGAACTGGGCTACAACATCGAGCATCTGTGTGTGACCACGCAGGATGCGGATACGCGCTGGCACCCGGCCTTTTTTTACGCCCTCACCTGCCAGTTTGCGCTGGATGCGGACCGGCACCTGCGCTTCTGGCAGTCGCCCATTCGCTATCATGGCAACATCTGGGAGATTAACCCGCTGCTGCGGATCGTCAATGCCTATGCCACGGCCATGGAACTGGCCTATCTGGCTTCGCCGTGGTGGAAAGCCATGCCCATGTCGTCCTATTCGCTCAGCCTGAAGCTGCTGGATGCCAGCGGCTACTGGGATAACGATGTCATCGCGGATGAATGGCATATGTTCATCAAAGCCTATTTCGCCCGTGAAGGCCGGGTGACGCTGCGGCCCATCTTTTTGCCCTTCATGGCCGATGCCACCATCGGCGATGGCGTGCTGGATGAACTGCGCGAGCGCTACCAGCAAACGCTGCGCCATGCCTGGGGCAGCAAGGAAGTGGGCTTCATGCTGGCCAAAATGATCGATAACCCGCAGGTCAATTTTGCTGCGTCCTTCCGGCTGCTGGTACGCATCGCCCATGATATTCTGCTGGCCGGGGCCGGCTGGATCATCATCACCGCCGGGTCGCAGCTTCCCATTCTGCTGCACCCGGAAATTTCGCCCTTTAACCCGGTGGAAATTCTGGTGAATCCGGCGCTGCTGGCCTCGGTGCCGGCCCGGTTGATCGATAACCCGGCGTGGTTCATCATCACGGTGGCCAGCCTGCTAGTCATCGCCGCGGGGATGATCTTCTGGTTTCAGGATATGGTGGTACGGCCGCCGCGCCGCCAGCGCATGACGGCCACGGAATTTTTCTGGACGATGATTAGCTTTCCGCTGCTGCCGGTGCTCACGCTGCTGGTGGTGGCGCTGCCCACGCTCCAGGCGCAAACGCGGCTGCTGCTGGGCATTCCGCTGCAATTTCGCGTCAGCCGCAAGGGTTAGCGTCAGGGTCAGGGTCAGGGTTAGGCCCGGCGGCGGGCCCCCAAAAAAATCACCGGGCAGCGTGGGCCACCCGGTGATGATGTCAGAATAGCGCGTGTTAGCGCAGCATCGCGCCGCGCTGCGGCAGCACGAAGACGGCCGTAGACCACGCCGGCACGCTGAAGGTGCCCGTCGCGGCATCGAAGGCAGCGGCTTTCAGCACCTCATCGCTGCCCGCGGCCAGCGCCGGATGCAGTTCAAAGGCCTGGTCGGCAAAGGCAGCGTCGCCCCAGGTGATGGCCGCCGGGGTGGCATTGAAGACCACGGCCACCGCCGCATAGGTTTCATCCAGATCATCCCCCTGGCGATCATCCAGCAGCAGCACGATCACGCCTGGCTGCTGCTCCGGCCCCACGTTGTAGAAGCTCAGGCGTTCCTGCACCTGCTGCGCCGTTTGCAGGCGGAACAGCGGCGAACTGGCCCGCACGCGCAGCATATCCTGGAAGCGGCTGACGGTGGCGGTGATGGCTTCCGGGCCCATCCGCAGCGCCGGGTCGGCCAGCAGCGGCTGCATGGTGGGGTATTCCGCGCTGTTATCCGCCCGCGGCGGCAGCCCCACGCCGAAGTTATTGCTGCTGAAGGTGAAATCCAGCCGGTTGAACCAGTCGCCGGAATTGTAGCTGTTGCGGTCGAGCGATTTGGAGCGCAGCATTTCATCGCCGGCATGGAAGAAGGGTATACCCTGAGCATACATGATGTAGCTCATGGCCAGCACGTTCATCCGCACCCGGTCTTCGGGGGTGGTATCCCGCGGGGCTTTGTAGGCGATGATGTCGTACAGCGTTTCATTATCGTGCGCGGCCACATACAGGATGTTCTCCTGCGGGTCGAGCGTGTAGCCGGCCGGGCTGCCGTTATAATCCACGTCTGCGCCGGTGACGGGGGTGCCGTCCAGGCCGGTGAAGGTGTAATCGCGCAGGTTGCCCGCCAGCCCCACGCGGGTTAAATCTGCGGACAGCAGCAGGCGCTCCAGCGACTCGCTGCGTTCATCCAGCCCGTTGGGCAGCACGTACAGCCCGTTAGACAGGCCCTGCACCAGGCGATCCCCGAAGGGGCTGCCGCCGCGCACGGCATCGCGCAGGCGATCATTAAACACGCCGATACCCGTCCCGCCGATGTTCAACTGGGTGGCGTTGAGGCCGCGGGCATTGTCCGCCACTTCGCCAAAGTTCCAGCCTTCGCCATAGACGTAAATGCTGCGGCCGTCCACGCCATCGGTTTCCAGCGTCAGCGTATCCAGCGCCTGGCGCACCGCGACCATATCGGCCAGCATGTGGTGCCCCATCAGGTCGAAGCGGAAGCCGTCGATTTTGTAGAAACGGGCATTCAGCAGCACCGAATCGATCATCAGGCGGCGCATCATGTTATGTTCGGTGGCGGTGTTGGCGCAGCAGGTGCTGCGGGCCACCTGGCCTTTGTCATCCAGCCGGTGATAATAACCCGGCACCACGCGATCCAGCACCGACCGCCCTTCCTGCCCGGCGGCGTTGGTGTGGTTGTAGACCACATCCTGCACCACGCGCAGCCCGGCCAGGTTCAGCGCCTGCACCATCTGGCGATATTCCAGCACGCGCTGCGGGCCATCGGGGTTGGTGCTGTAGCTGCCTTCGGGCACGTTGAAATGATAGGGATCGTAGCCCCAGTTGAAGCCATCCAGATCGCGGAATTCGGCCAGAATCGCCTGCTGCTGGTCGCTGTCGGGTGGCAGCGCGGCCAGTTCGGCATAATCCGGCTCAAACCAGCGGCGGCGATTTTCATTGATGGTGGCAATATCAAACGATGGCAGCAGATGGACATGCGTCAGCCCGGCGGCGGCCAGCCCGGCCAGGTGGCGCATCCCGGCCGTCTCCGGCAGGGTGAAGGCGCTGTAGGTGCCGCGCAGTTCGGCCGGCACATCGTCGGCAAAGGCGCTAAAATCGCGGATGTGCAGTTCATACAGCACGATGTCTTCCGGCGCGGCCAGTTCCGGTTTGGCCAGCGTATCCCAGCCGGCGGGCTTCAGCGCTGCCTCGTTCAAATCCACGATCTGGCTGCGGAGGCTGTTCACCGACAGGCTGATGGAATAGGGATCGGTGACTTCGTTCTGCACGATTTGCTGCACGGAAGGCGCGTACACCTCCACCACGAAGCGGTAGAACTGCCCCTGCCACGACGGCAGCCCCACGATGCGCCAGGTGCCGGTGGCGGCATTGGGCACCATCGGCAAAAGCTGCGGGTCGGTGCGCGGGTTGCTATCCGCATACAGCAGGAAGCTCACATTACGGGCGGTGGGGGCCCACAGGGTGACGGACGGAATGCCATTGGCATCGAACACCACGCCCAGGTCGCCTTCATAGGTAAACAGATCATCCAGCACGCCGGGGATTTGCAGCCCGGCCAGGTTCACCACATTGTCCCCGCGATAGGCCGCCACGGCGAACTGGCCGCGCAAAATCTCTGGCACCTGCGCCACGTCGGCCGGGTCGATTTTGAGGGCAGTTTGCCCGGCCAGATGCGGGAATTTCGCCAGGGTGGCGGCATCGGCCGTACCGGGTGTCAGCGGCAGGGCGGCAAAGCTGCCCTTCAGCCCGAACAGATCGACCGCCATGCTGGCATCGGCGCTGTACAGCAGCCGGTAAGACAGCGTTTCGTCCGGCTCCACCGCCCACAGCAGGGTATCGCGGTTCACCCAGTGGGCCCGCAGTTCTCGCAAATTCGCCCCGGACACAGCCGATCCTCCCGCAGTAACCACCATCGCATTCAGGCTGGCATCGTAGGCAAAAGTGACCGCTTCGCCGTCGGCCGCCACGGTAAATGTTTGCGCCGCGCCGGGCAGCACCGCACCATTGACGGCCGCCTGCGCTTCATACTCACCGGCCGGCAGGGCGGCCGTGGTCAGCGTGTAAATGCCATCGCCGTCCACATCCTGCAACCAGGAGAGCAGGCAATCGGCCATGGCATCGGCCGCGCAGCCCAGTTCATCCTGGTAGGTGCCGGGCGCAGTGACGAGCGGCTGGCGCACCGTGTCCATGATCCAGTTCGTTTTATGATCGTAGACGAAGGTGATGGGGACATCGGCAGGCACGCTGAGGGGGATATTGGGCCCATCCCGATCACCAAAGCCGCCGTAATTTTCGCCCCAGCCGCCATCAATGGCGACCTTGTATTCATAACTGCCGGCGGGCACAGCCGCAAACGTGCGCGTCCACACATCGTATTCCGCCAGGTATTCTAGCTGGGTGGCGGTGCAATCCGGCTGCCATTCGCCGGGGCAGCCCAGGGCCGGCTGAAGGGTGCCGGGCACGTTGACCATGGTCGGGATGACCGGGGCCGGGGCGGCACCGGCTTCGGCCGGGGCGGCCGGGCCGCTGCCCGTGCCGGCGCTGTCGGTGACGATGCCGGTTTTGTGGTCATAGGTGAAGGTGACTTCGGCCTCTGCGTCCAGCGTCAGCGGGATATTCGCGCCGCCTTTTTCGCCATTCGCGCCGTAGTTATCCGTCCAGCTTCCATTGAGCGCCACTTTGTATTCATAGCTGCCGGCGGGCAGGGCAAACGTACCCGTCCACAGGTCGGCCGCTGCGTCATAGGTGAGCGCGGTGGCTTCACATTCTGGCTGCCAGTCGCCGGGGCAGCCCAGCACACTCTGAAGGGTGCCCGGAATCGTGACCAGGGTCGGCACGGGCAGCCCGTCCTTGTTGTCCTGCGCCAGCAGCCGGCCGCCGATGAGCAGCACCAGCAGCAGCAGGCAAAGTCGTACACGCATCATTATTAAGCCCTCTTTCATAAAACCCGACGAGATTAACATTGAGTGAAATATCCTGCGCCATAAATTTAACCGATTCGGGTCTTTCTGTCGAGACAGCCGGCCCGGATGCGCCGGGAGTATCATTTTGTTCAATTTCGACTGCATTTCGTGCAGCAAAGGCGAGAATCGTTTTACACTAAAGGAGGATTCATCACGCGAACCAGGATGAAGCAGGATGCTGTACGACATCACACGGCGCGTCAGCCCCGCCACGGCGGTGTGGCCCGGCGACACCCCCTACCAGGCGGCCCCGGCGCTGCAACTGGCGGCCGGGGATAACGTCAATTTGCTGACGCTGACGCTCAGCCCGCACACCGGCACCCATGCCGATGCGTATTATCATTACACCACCGACGGCGCACACCCGGAGGCGATGCCGCTGGCGGCCTACCTGGGCCGGGCGCGGGTGGTGACGGTGACGAAAGCGGCCGGGCCGCTGCTGCCGGCCGATTTCGCCGGGGTAGACCTGCGCGGCGGCGAGCGCCTGCTCATTCATTCGCCGGTGAGCCACCTGCCGGATGACCGGTGGCCGGAGACTTTTCCTTACCTCAGCGTAGCCCTCATCGAGCATCTGGCCGCGCTGGACTACCGGCTCATCGGGCTGGATTCGCCCTCGGTGGATGCTTTTCACAGCCAGGACCTGCCCTGCCACCACGCGCTGCGGCAGCATGGCCTGGTGAACCTGGAATGCCTGTGCCTGCACGCTGTGCCCGATGGTGATTATGAACTGATCGCGCTGCCGCTGAAGCTGGCCGCCGCCTGCGGTTCGCCGGTGCGGGCGGTGCTGCGCCCCCTGTCCTGATTTCTAAGGGAGTTGATGCTATGAATCTGCTGGCCCTGATCTTCTTTGCCCTGTTCGCCGGGGTGATCGTCGGTATTTATCTCACTATTCGCCGGCGGGCCGCCGCCCCCGGCCTCATCGCCGCCGGTGGCATGGTGGGCAGCGTGCTGACGATGACGCTGTTTTCGCTGGCGCAGAATAATCTCGTCGTCCATGCGCTGCTGGTGGGGCTGCTGGTGGGCGGCGGCTTTGCCGCGCTGACCATGGCGCTGGCCTGGTATTTCCTGAGCAATGAACTACGGGCCGGGGAAAAGCGCCCGAACCCTTAACAGGTTCGCAACACTCCCCGCCTGATCCTGCCCGAAAGATTATGATATACTCCTGCCAGTGAGCATTCGATGCCCCGGTGATGTATATATCATCGGTTTATGTCAGCAAGGATGAAACCATGAAATCGATTTGCGTGATCGGGTCGGGCTATGTGGGGCTGGTGACGGCCACCTGCTTTGCCGATCTGGGGAATCATGTCGTCACGGTGGATATTGACGCGCGAAAAATCGACAAACTCAAACAGGGGATCATGCCGATTTATGAACCCGGCCTGGAAGAACTGGTTGAGCGCAACGTCAAGGCCGGGCGGCTGCATTTTACCACCTCCTATGATGACGGGCTGGCACAGGCGCAGTATGTGTTTATCTGCGTGGGCACGCCCTCGGCGGTGGATGGCGAAGCCGACCTGAAATATGTGCGGGCGGCGGCGCAGACCATCGCCGAACACATGCGGCACCCGCTGATTATCATCAACAAATCGACCGTGCCGGTGGGCACCGGCGACTGGACGGCGGACATTGTGAAGAAATCGCAGCCGGAGCCGGTGGATTTCGCCGTTGTAAGCTGCCCGGAATTTCTGCGCGAAGGCTCGGCCATCGGCGATTTTATGAGTCCTGACCGGACGGTGCTGGGTTCCACCGATGCGGCGGCCGCGCAAAAAGTGGCCGAGCTGTATGAGCCGCTGAAAGCACCCATCGTCATCACCGATATTCGCACCGCCGAGATGATTAAGTACGCCTCCAACGCCTTTCTGGCGACGCGCATCAGCTTCATCAACGAAATCAGCATCATCTGCGAGCGCCTGGGCGCGGACGTGACCGAAGTCGCCCGCGGCATGGGCTACGATAAGCGCATTGGCCCGCATTTTCTTCAGGCCGGGGTGGGTTACGGGGGTAGCTGCTTTCCCAAAGACGTAAAAGCGCTGGCCAACATGGCCCTCACCCACGGGATGCACCCGCAGCTTTTGAACGCCGTCATGGAAATCAACGACTTCCAGCGCAAGCAGATCGTGCTGAAGGTGCGCGATTTGCTCGGTGGCTCGCTGGAGGGTAAACAGGTGGGCCTTCTGGGGCTGGCCTTTAAGCCCAATACCGATGACGTGCGCGATGCGCCGGCGCTGACCGTCGCCCGGTCACTGATGAACCAGGGCGGCAAAGTGCGGGCGTATGACCCCGTGGCCATGGAAACCGCCACCGCCGAACTGAAAGGCCTGGCCCTGCTGGACAACGCCTATCAGGTGGCGGAAGATGCCGATGCCCTGGTCATCATGACCGACTGGAACGAATTTAAGCAACTGGATATGAAACGCATCCGCGCCAGCATGAAACTGCCCATCCTGGTGGATGGCCGTAACATCTACGATCCGCAGGTGATGCACGATCTGGGCTTCATCTATCGCGGGGTGGGGCGCGGCTACAACGGCGAAGGGCTGCACGACTAATCGGGTCAGTTCAGGGTCAGGGGGTCGCCGGGTGGCGGCCCCGGGCCGCTGCGCCCCGGCGCAGGATCGCCCGCAGCGCCAGCATCCCCGCCAGGCAAACGACGATGGCCAGGCTAAAACGCCAGGTGGCCGCGTTGATGACGCTGGCATAGGGGGTATGAAAATCCAGGTAGGCGCGGCCGTCCTGCGGCATGGCGAAGAACAGCCGATTATACAGCGCCACCACCAGCAGCATGTAAGCCACTTCCAGCGGCGGCACCCCCCGGCGCAGCAGCAGCGCCAGCAGCACCGCCTGCGGGATGAACAGATAGGTGACGAAGCGCGGGATGTCCGTGCCGCCATAGAGCGTCATCAGCAGCACCACCAGGCTGTACACCCCCGTAATAAGCCCCAGGGGGCGGCGTTCAGCCTGTATGGCCCGCCAGCGGGCCGGGGTGAGCAGCAGCAGCAGCGGCAGCAGATACCCGGTCGCTGCCAGCCCCACATTGTACAGCCGCGCCACATCCAGCGGGGTGGCCAGCAGCACCGCCACAAAATCTGTCCGCAGCGGCTCCAGATAGGCGGCCACGCTGCTCACCCGAATCAGCAGGCGCTGGAGCAGGAACACCACCCACACCGAACCAAACGCCGTCACCAGCAGCAGCAGCGCCCCCCGGTCGCGGCGGCGGCTGAAATCGCGGTAGGCCAGCAGCCCGATGAGCAGCGGCGGGATGAGGAAAAATTCACGCACATTCAGCCCCACCAGTGCCAGCAGCAGCGCCGGCCACCGCCGCCCGGCGAAGATGAGCAGCATCACCACCAGCATCAGCGGGTAGGCCAGGTGGTCGGGACGCAGCGAATCCGCCAGCAAAAAACGCACCTGGTAAAAAGACAGCGCCACCACCGCCTGCACCACCAGCGCGGCCCCGTCATCCGCGCCGAAGCGCCGCGCCAGCGCGTACACCAGCAGCAGTTGCAGCACCGCACCAACCAGCGCCAGCGCATAAAACGCCTGTGCCGGCGTGCTGCCCGTCAGGCTGGCAAGCTGGCCGGCCAGCAGCGGCGTTAAAAAGCGATACGCAAAAGGGGAAGCCAGGCGTTCTGGCGCACTGAGGCCATACAGCGCCATATCCAGGTAAAACAGGTTATCGTTAAAAATGAGCCGAATGGGTTCATGCAGCGACAGCCCGCCCACCCACAGCAGCGCTGCCGCCAGCCCCTTCCACCATGAACCCATCGTGCGCCTCTAATTAAAGGGGTTGCGCCGCCCTTTGCCGCTGCCGCCACCGGGCAGGTCGCGGTCGGTGCCCTGGGCCCGCATCAGGGCGCGGCGGGCTTTTTGCACATCGCTCTCATGCTTCAGCAGCACCGTCAGCGTGGTTTCCAGCGTCGTCTGATCCAGCGTGTTGGCATTCAGCAGCACCAGCGCTTTAGCCCAGTCGATGGTTTCGCTCACGCTGGGGTTCTTCTTCAAATCCAGCCCGCGCAGGTTTTGCACCACTTCCACCGCCTGCGAAGCCAGCTTGCTGTTCAATTCTGGCACGCGCAGCCGCACGATGTTCAGTTCCGCCTCGTGCGAGGGGTAATCCACAAACAGGTACAGGCAGCGGCGCTTGAGCGCTTCGGAAAGCTCGCGCGTGTTGTTGCTGGTGAGCAGCACAAAGGGCTGGTGCTTCGCCTGGATGGTGCCCAGTTCCGGCACGGACACCTGAAAATCACTGAGGATTTCCAGCAGAAAAGCCTCAAATTCAGCATCCGCGCGATCAATTTCGTCGATCAGCAGCACCACCGGCACATCGGACGTGACGGCCTTCAGCAGCGGGCGGGCCAGCAAAAAGCGCTCACTGAAGAACACATCATCTTCCTGCGCCAGCCGGTCGGCCGCTGCCGAGAGCGTCTCCGCTTCGGATAAAATCTGGCTCAGCTTATCGCGCAGGAGCTGCGTATACAGCATCTGTTTGGCATATTCCCATTCGTACAGCGCCTTGCTCTCGTCCAGCCCTTCATAACATTGCAGCCGGATCAGCGGCATCCCGGTGGCTTTGGCCCAGGCTTTGGCCAGCTCGGTCTTGCCCACCCCCGCCGGGCCTTCGGCCAGCAGCGGTTTACCAAGCTGCGTGGCCAGAAACACCACCGTCGCAATCTCATCGGTGGCGATATACTGGCGCTCGCGCAGGGCATTTGTGACCTGACCTACGTTGTTAGACATGGAGAACTCCGATTCCGTTCAGGGTGTGAAAGGGGTCAGCGGTCATTCGCTACAGCCTAACTATATGCCTGATTGCAGGGGATGACAAGCGCCAGGGTGCCCCGGAACGGGCGCGGGGGCGAATCGTTAAAAGTGCGTCAAATCCCCCACCTTGAGGGGGTCAGCTTCGGCGTTCTCACGTTACAATACATGTATGGTGGCGGGAATCAACCCGACAAGAGGTAATCATGTTGCGACGTTCAACCATTGTGCTCATCCTGTTCATCGTGGTCATCGCCGGGCTGCTCGGTTATGACCGCCTGGTGCGGACGCAGCCGCCGCTGGAAATCACGCTGGCGGTAGACCCGCTGGCGGAAACGTGGGTACGCGGGGCGGTGGAGGCCTTCAACGCCAGCCAGACCACCATCAACAACGGCACCACACGGGTACGGGTGAATGTGACGACGGTCATCAATGATGTGCGCGTGTGGACGGGCGCGGCGGGCTGGACGGCGCAATCGCACCCGCTGCTGTGGCTGCCCTCGTCCTCGGCGGCGCTGCAATATCGCCCATCCAACCTGGCGTATACGCCGCTGGTGCCCTCGCTGGCCCAAACGCCGCTGGTGTGGGGCGGCTTCATCAGCCGGGTGCAGGTCATCACCGACGATGACCGCCTGCCGCTGGACTGGCCGAGCGTGAACGCGGTGCTGGCCGCCGGCACCTGGGCCGCCGCCGGCGCAACCGATGTGCGCGGCAATGTGAATATGGCGCTCAACTGGCCCACCGGCTCCATGGCCGGGCTGGCGGCGCTGGTGAGCGGGGTGGCGGACCTGGGCGGCAGCAGCACCATCAGCCGCAGCAGCCTGAGCGGCAGCGCCTATGAAGCCTGGCGGCAGCCCTTCGCCGCCGCCGTCCGCAACGCGCAGCGCCTGGGCGAATCGCCGGCGCAGGCGATGGCCTCACGCGGGGCTTCCGTGGCCGATTTCGCCCTGCTGCCCGAAGCCCAGTGGCTGGTGAGCCTGAATGAACTGCTGCGCCAGGAGCGCCTGGTCTTCAGCTACCCGGCCTACCAGGTGCTGCTGGATTTCCCGCTGGCACTGTGGGACGATGCCAGCACCACCGATCTGCAGCGGCAGGCGGCGGCCGCCTTCGCGGCCTATCTGGCCGGCCCGGCCGGCCAGCAGGCGGCCAGCGCGGCCGGGCTGCGCCCCGCCAGCGGCGTGGTGGACAGCAGCGCCACCCTGTTCACCGTCGCCGCCCCCTACGGCATCCTGGCGGACTACGTGCCCGCCCAGGTGGTGCCCCTGCCCGCCCGCACCGAAGCAGATATTCTGCTGCGGGCCCTGGAATAGTGTGTTCATAGTCCGCCTCACAAGGGAGAGATGATCCAACCATGCGAAATCACTGGCTGACGAGTTTCCTGCTGTTCATGCTGCTCCTCACCGGCTGCGATGGCGGCGACAGCAGCACCACCACCACCGATCAGGGCAGCATTCCGGCCAACGCCATCCAGATTGATATTATTTATGCGCCAGAGTCGCAGGACTACATGCCCAAAATCATGCAGGACTTCAACGACTCTTACCGGCGCGGCATCAACCCCGTCACCGGGCAGCCGCTGGCCGAAGGCGAGCGCCCCATCTTCATCAGCGGCAAAAATGGCTCCTCCGGCACGGTGATGCAGGGCATCGTGAATGCCCTCATCGCCCCCTCCAACAGCAACGTGGAGCGCCCGGTCATCTTCCAGCCCAGTGTCAGCCACTGGCTGGCGCTGGCCAACAGCCTCAGCCGCCGCCAGATTTTTAACCTGTCCGAAGCCCGCCCCACCGCCCTGGCCCCGGTGGTCATGGCCATCTGGGAAAGCCGCCTGAACGCCATCCGGCAAACGGTGGGCTATGATGACATCGGCTGGGAAGAACTGCTCCAGGTGCTGGACGCGCCCAACGGCTGGCAGGACTTCGGCATTGCCGACGGCCGGCGCACGGTCTTCTACGGCCATACCGATCCTTTCGTCAGTTCCACCGGCCTCTCCACCCTCATCGCCGAATTTTATGCCGCCGCCCGCGAAAATGGCTTCACCGGGCGCGTGCTGACGATGGACGTGGTGATGGATGAAGACGTGCGTTCCGGCGTGCGCGAGATCGAACAGTTGATTCGCCACTACTCGCGCCGCACCACCGAATTTAAGAATTACATCGCCCAGGGGCCGGAATACCTGGACTTCGTGGCGCTGGAAGAAAATGATCTCATCGCCATCAATCGCGGGCTGACGCAGTACCAGCCGCCGGAACGCCTGGTGGCCCTCTACCCCAAAGAAGGCACCTTCTGGCACGAACACCCCTTCGGCATCGTCAATGGCGACTGGGTGACGGCCGAAGAGCAGGCCGCGGCCCGCGTCTTTACCGATTATGTGCTGCTGCCCGACCCGCAGGCCTACATCATGTCCTATGGCTTCCGCCCGGCGAACCCGGATGTGCCCCTGGGCTTCCCGTTTGAAGAACAGTACGGCGTGACCGTAGAGGGCCCCGCCACCGTGCTGGATGTGCCCGATGCTGAGGTGATCGTCGCCATTCAGGAGAGCTGGACGTTCGTTAAGAAGCAGGCGGATATTATGCTGCTGATCGACATTTCTGGCTCCATGGCGCAGGAGAACCGGCTGGAACAGGCCAAGCAGGCCGCGCTGGCGTTCATTGACCAGATGGAGACCAACAACCGCGTGGGGCTGACCGTCTTCGATACCAGCGTGACCGAAGTGGTGCCGCTGGATAACCTGGAGCGCAATCAACAGGCGCTGCGCCAGGCCATCCAGTCGCTGCAACCCCAGGGCGGCACCGCCCTGTATGATGCCACCGTGGCCGTGATGAACAATATCGCCGCGGCCTCGGACGATGGCGACCGCATCCGCGCGGTGCTGGTGCTCAGCGATGGCGAAGATACCGAATCCGTCCAGTATGATTTGCTGGCCGTGACCAATGCCATTCGCGCCACCCGCAACGATCTGAACCCGGTGATTGTGATCCCGGTGGCCTATGGCTCCGCGGCGGATACGCGCACGCTCAGCCGCATGGCGGAAGCCAGCAACACCACCCTGCAATCCGGCGACCCCAACAACATCCAGGCGCTGCTGGAATTGATCGGCAGTTACTTCTAAACACCCGTACCGCGGGGCCGGTGCCTTACCGGCCCCGTCAGTCATCATCTTCTGGCTATGGCATTCGTCATCACTCTGCCGATTGAATTTAACAGAGATTCGATTTTCTGGCCGAATCTTTGTAGAATGTCCGGGTCTATGACCATCTGTAGTACAGGAGGATTCCCTTGCACGTCGTGACCTTTACCCGCAGCACGCCCGATACCGCTGCGAAAGTGGAAGTCAACAGCAGCGGTGCCATCACCTGGGGCGACGCAGCCACTGTCGTCAACCCGTGGGACGAGTATTCGCTGGAAGAGAGCATCGTTCGCGCCAAAGACCTGGGCGGCAAGGCCGTCGTGGTGGCCGTGGGTGCCGAGATGCACAACGAAGCACTGAAGCACAGCCTGGCGATGGGGCTGGATGAAGCCTACCGCGTGGAAGCGCCGGCCGACCCCACCGATACGCTGGCGTTTGCCGTGCTGGCCGCCGCGGCCGTCAAAAAGATTGGCGACGTGGGGCTGGTGATCTTCGGCAAAGAGAGCATTGATATTGGCACCGACAGCCACGCCTACCAGACCGCCCGTAAACTGGGCTGGACGATGGTGAGCAATGTCTCCAAAATCCTCAGCGCCGGCGGCGGCAGCCTGAAGGTGGAACGCATCACCGAGCATGGCAAGCAGGTCGTCACGGCCAGCCTGCCGGCCGTCATCACCGTGCTGAAGGGCATCAACGAACCGCGGTACCCGTCCTTCATCGGCATTCGCAAAGCCTCCAAAGCCACCATCCCGGTGTGGTCAGCCGGCGACCTGGGCGCAGCGCTGCCGGGCAAGACCACCGAACTGGTGGCCTACCAGAACCCGCCGGCGCGCGAAGTGAAGACCGAAATCATCGAGGGTGCCTCGATGGAAGAAAAAGCGGCCAAACTGATTGATAAACTGCTGGAGGAAAAAGTGCTATGAGTGTGCTGGTCTGGATCGAAACCTTTGAAGGCAGCATGAACCCCTCCAGCCGGGAAGCGCTGGCGGCCGCCCGCGGGCTGAGCAGCACGGTGACGGCGGCGGTGTTCGGCAAGAATGCGGCGGCCATCGCGGCGGAAGCCGCGCAGTACGGCGCAACCGCGGCCGTCGTGTGCGATGATGCCACCCTGCATGATTATCGCCTGGAGCCGTATGCGGCCCTGCTGACGAAGCTGGTGCAGGAACACAAACCCGCGGTGGTGCTGGCCGTGGCGACGGCCGCCGGCCGCGAACTGCTGTCCGCCAGTGCCGCCGATGTGGATGCCGGCATCCTGTCCGACGTGGTGGAACTGACCCTGAACGGCGACGAACTGCACGCGGTGAAACCGGCCTACGCCGGCAAGATCATCAGCAAACTGGCCATCAAAAGCGGCACCAAATTCGTCACCCTGCGCGGGCGGGCCTTTAAACCGCTGGATGCGGATCCGGCCGCCAGCGTTAGCCCGGTGGCGGTGGCCCCGGTGCTCAGCGAAGCGCAAATCCCGGTCAAGATCGAAGCGTTTGAAAAAGAGAGTGGCAAAGTGAGCCTGAACGATGCCGCCATCATCGTCAGCGGCGGGCGCGGCATCGCCAACAACCCCAAAGCAGCCCCGGCCGATGCCGGCGATGCGGCCATCTGGAAAGCCAAAGATGGCTTCGCCAGCGTGCTGCAACCGCTGGTGGATACCCTGGGCGGGGCCCTGGGGGCCAGCCGCGCCGCCGTCGATGCCGGCTTCATCCCCTACGAATACCAGGTGGGGCAAACGGGCAAAAATGTGAACCCCGATCTGTACATCGCCTGCGCCATCAGCGGCGCGATCCAGCATCAGGCGGGGATGCGTAACAGCAAGCTCATCGTGGCCATCAACAAAGACGGCGAAGCGCCCATCTTTAAGCTGGCCCGCTATGGCGTGGTGGAAGATATGTATGCGTTCGTGCCGGTGCTGACGGCCGAACTGAAGAAACGCCTGGGCAAATAAGCCCGCGCCCGGCACAGCAGCGCCAAAACCCCCGGAAAATGGGGGTTTTTGGTTTACCGGAGGCTCCTTTTAGGACTATAATCGCCCCCATCACGCCTGTTCAAGAGGCGTGTTCGTGATAGCACGGGGGGAAAAACCATGACCGATTTTTACCGCATCGAACCGACAGCGGCGCTGGCGGTGCTGGGCAGCAGCAAAGAGCGCGGCCTGGCCACCGACGAAGTCGCCCGGCGCAGCGCACAGCACGGGCCCAACAGCCTGCCCGCCGGTGAAAGCACCACCATCCTGCAACTGCTCATCCAGCAATTTAAAGATATTATGGTCATCATTCTGCTGGTGGCCGCCCTCATCTCCGCCTTCCTGGGCGAAAGTACCGATGTCATCGTCATTTTGATTATCGTCGTGCTCAATGCCGCCCTGGGCGTGTACCAGGAATATCGCGCGGAGCAGGCGCTGGCCGCGCTGCGGGCCATGCAGGTGCCGCTGGTGCGCGTGCGCCGCGATGGCGAAGTCCGCCAGATCAGCGCGGTGGACCTGGTGCCGGGCGATATGGTGCTGCTGGAAGAAGGCGATACCATCCCTGCCGACGGGCGCATTCTGGAATCGGTCAATTTGCGGATTGAAGAAGCCGCGCTCACCGGCGAATCGGTGCCGGTGGACAAGCAGACAGAGGCACTGCCGGGCACCGGCACGCTCACCCCCGGCGACCGCAGCAACATGGCCTTCATGGGCACGGCCGTCACCTACGGGCGCGGGCTGCTGCTGGTGACGGACATCGGGCTGCAAACGGAGATTGGCAAAATCGCCGGGATGCTGATGGGCGTGGAAGAAAACGTCACCCCGCTGCAACGACGGCTGCATCAACTGGGGAAAACGCTGGCCACCGGGGCGCTGATCGTGGTGGCCATTGTGTTCGTCGTCGGTGTGTTCATCCAGCAAATTCCGCCGCAAACCATGTTCCTGGTGGCGGTGAGCCTGGCGGTGGCCGCCGTGCCGGAAGGCCTGCCCGCCCTGGTGACGATTGGCCTGTCCCTGGGGGCCAGCCGCATGGTCAGGCGACATGCGCTCATTCGCCGGCTGCCGGCCGTGGAAACGCTCGGCTCGGTCACGGTCATCTGCTCGGATAAAACCGGCACCCTGACGCGCAACGAAATGACCGCCACCTACCTGGCGCTGCCAGGGCACGATTACATCAACATCAGCGGCATCGGCTACGCCCCGCAGGGCGATTTCGTCAGCGAAACCGGCGCAAAGATCGACCCCCTCCAGGACAGCGCCGTGGCCCGCTTCCTGAAAACCATGTCGCTCGCCACCAATGCCCATCTGGA
This sequence comes from Anaerolineae bacterium, assembly GCA_025454495.1. Taxonomy (GTDB): domain Bacteria; phylum Chloroflexota; class Anaerolineae; order Aggregatilineales; family Phototrophicaceae; genus JALHOR01. Next base: position 7,452 of record JALOOI010000014.1, on the reverse strand, counting down.
TCAATCCGGCGGGGAATACCACATCGTCGGCGATACCACGGAGGGGGCGCTGCTGGTGGCGGCGCAAAAAGTGGGCTGGTCGCGCGCGGTGCTGGAACAGACCATGCCGCGCATCGGCGAACTGCCCTTCAGCAGCGACCGCAAAGCCATGACCACTGTGCATGATGTGACCGCGGCCGAAGACCTGCGCCTGTTCGACACGCCGCGTTATGTGTCCATCACCAAAGGCGCACCGGATAAGCTGCTGGAATGGGCCGCCGCCGAACACTTCCCCGAAGGCCGCAAAGAATTGACGGCTGAACGCCGCCAGCGCTGGCAAAAACGCATCGACAAAATGGCCTCCGAGGGGCTGCGCGTCCTGGGGATTGCCTATCGCCCGCTGAGCGCCGTCCCGGCGAAGCTGGAGGAGAGCATCGAGCGCGACCTGGTGATGGTGGGGCTGGTGGGCATCGTTGACCCGGCGCGGCCCGAAGCCCGTGAAGCGGTGAAGACGGCCCGCGCAGCCGGCATTCGCTCCATCATGATTACCGGCGACCACGCGCTGACGGCCGAGGCCATCGCCCGCGACCTGGGCATCCTCACCGCGGAGCAGCGGGCCATCACCGGCATTGAACTGGACGCGCTGGATGATGCCCGCCTGGCGCAGGAACTGCAAAAAACCGCCTGTTTCGCCCGCGTATCGCCGTCGCACAAGCTGAAGATCGTGCAGGTGTTGCAGGCGCAGGGGCAAATCGTGGCGATGACCGGCGACGGCGTGAACGATGCTCCGGCGCTGAAGCAGGCCGATATTGGCGTGGCCATGGGCATCACCGGCACCGAAGTCAGCAAGGGGGCCGCCGAAATGGTGCTGACGGATGATAACTTCGCCTCCATCGTGGCGGCGGTGGAAGAAGGCCGCGCCATTTACGACAACATCCGCAAGTTCATCAAATACCTGCTCAGCTCCAACGTGGGCGAAATTCTGGTGATGTTCGTGGCGCTGCTGGCCGGGCTAAAAATTCCGCTGCTGGCCATCCAGATTCTGTGGATTAACCTGGTCACGGACGGGCTGCCGGCCATCGCCCTGGGCTTTGAACCGGCAGAAAAAGGCGTGATGCAGCGCCGCCCCCGCCCCACCCGGGAGAGCATCTTCGCCGGCGGCATGGGCCGGCATATCGTGTGGGTGGGTATTCTTATCACCATCCTCACCATCGGCGGCTTTTTGTGGGGGCACAGCGCCAATGGCATGGATGCCTTCAGCCGCACCCTGGGGCTGGAAACCTTCACCCGGGCCGACCTCAGCGATCTGCTGGAGCGCTCCGGCGTGGAACACCTGGTGCTGCCCGCCGACTGGGATAGTTACAGCGTGGAAAAACGCACCCACATCATCGAAGGGCACTACGAAGAATTGACCCGTGACCAGGCGCTGGCCTTCCTGGGGGCCGAAGCCAGCTTCATCCCGGCCAACTGGGACAGCCTGAGCCTGACGGAGCGCGAAGACATCCTGCGCCAGAGCGAAGCGGGCGGGATGGAGGCCTTTGAAACGGTGGATGGGCTGCTGGGCGCAGCCGAGCGCATCCCGCGCACGATTGCCTTCTGCATCCTGGCGTTTGTGCAGATGTTCCATGTGATGGGCATTCACCCCGGCAGCCATGTCTCCTTCTTCCGCGTTTTCTTTAAGGGGAATATGCTGCTGTTCTGGGCGATTCTGTCCACCTTCATCCTGCAATTGATCGTGGTGTATGTGCCGTTTATGCGCCAGGCGTTCCAGACGGCGGTGCTGCAACCGCCGGAATTTATCCTGTGCATTCTGCTGGGGTCGGTGGTGCTGGCGGCGGTGGAACTGGAGAAACTCTTTTTCGCGCCGGCCGAAGCGCCCCGCGCCCCGCTGGCCCCGGCCGCCCGGTAAGCCGTGGAGCGCCGGCCATGACGTGCCTGGAAGTGGCAGTCACCACCCTGGCAGACGCGCAGCAGGCGGCCGCCGGCGGTGCGAACAGCATCGAAATTTCCATTGATCTGGCGCAGGACGGCCTCACGCCGCCGCCGGCGCTGGTGCAGTCCATTCGGGCGCAGGTGCGGCTGCCGCTGCATGTGATCCTGCGCCCGCACGCCCACGATTTCGTGTACACGCCGGCGGAACAGCAGCACATCCTGGCGCAGGCGGCGCAGATGCTGCTCCTGGGGGTGGATGGGCTGGTCATCGGCGGGCTGCGGCCGGATGGCACGCTGGATGTTGATCTCATCCGCCAGGTGGCGGCCGTGGCCCCGGCGGCCGTCATCACGCTGCACCGGGCGCTGGATCACTGTGTGAACCCGCTGCCGGCGCTGGATGCTCTGCGGGGCACGGTGCAGCGGGTGCTGGCTTCGGGCAGTGCGCCGGAGGTTGACCTGGGGCGGGATACCCTGCGGCAGTGGGTGCAGGCCTGCCCGGAGTATCATTTTGTGGCGGCCGGCCGGGTGCGCCTGGCCACCGCGGCCGACCTGGTGGCATTCACCGGCGTACACGCCGTGCACACCGCCAGCGCCGTGATGACAGCAGGCCGCGTGGACGCGGACAAAGTGCGGGCCCTGCGCGACAGCCTCAGCGGGCCCTGTGCGCCGGTTGGCCCGGGACGCGGGCATCTTTGATGCAGCCGTGCCGGGCGAACCAGTCCACCTCATCGCGCGGGGTCTCTTCAAACGGGCGCGTCTGAATGCCCGGTTCGCGCTGCGCTTTGTCGCTGCGGGCCCTGCGCGACAGCCTCAGCGGGCCCTGTGCGCCAGTTGGCCCAGAACGCGGGCATCTTTGATGTAGCCGTGCCGGGCGAACCAGTCCACCTCATCGCGCAGAGTCTCTTCAAACGGGCGCGTCTGAATGCCCAGTTCGCGCTGCGCTTTGTCGGTGCGGACTTCGCGGCGCAGCCCCAGCGTGCGTATAGCGTTCACCGTGATCTGCGGTTCGGTGCCGGTCAGCCGGGAGACCAGTTCGGAGCCAGTGGCCACCAGCAGCGCCAGCGGATAGGGCAGCGGCAGGCGCGGCCCGGGAATGCCCGTCAGTCGTTCCAGCAGCGCCAGAATTTCGCCGATGCTGTAGTAACGGTGGTTGATGATGTAACGCTCACCGCTGCGGCCGCGCTCCACCGCGTTCACCATCGCCTGCGCCACCTCGCGCACATCCACCACGCTCAGGCCCCCCGGCGGGATGGCCGGCAGGCGGCCGGTCAGCGCATCCAGGATCATCTGCCCGGCCCCGGTGGGGCCCGAGTCGCCGGGGCCAAAAATGGCTGTCGGCAGGATGAGCACCACCGGCAGGCGATGCGTCTGCAACCAGGCGCTGATAGCTTCTTCGGCCAGCACTTTGCTGTGAAAATACAGGTTACTGTGGGTGTGGGCATCCGGCGGGGTGGTTTCATCGCCGGGCAGACCGCCCGGTTTTAGGCCGATCACCCCGGAAGAACTGACGTAGATCACCTTTTTTACGCCCTGCGCTTCGGCAGCGTTCAAAAGCTGCATGGTGGCCTGCACGTTAATCTGCTCCAGCCGCGCCCGATGATCGCCGGTGCTGAAGTATTCACGGAAATAGGCCGCCGTGTGAAACACCACATCCACCCCGGCCAGATGATGGGCGAAGGCCGGCACATCGGCCATATCGCCGGTCAGCACCGTGACACCGGCCGGCAGCAGTTGCGCGGCCTTCGCGGCTGACCGGGCCAGCACCAGCACCTCATGCCCCTGCGCCAGCAGCAGGCTGACGACGTTGCTGCCCAGCAGCCCCGTTCCCCCGGTGACAAATGCTCTCATCTTTCGCTCCTGTGCGCTGCATCCGCATTGCGGGTATAATCAAAGTCTAAAACGCGAGCGATTGCTCACATTTTTATAATATGAGCATTTACTCGCATTTCAAGGATCATTCAGCATTTTCTCATCAAGCACAGGATGCAGCGGATGGACGAGCGCAGGCGGCGCACGCCGCGCCAGGTACGCAGCCAGGAGAAAGTGACGCGGCTGCTGGACAGCGCCGCGCAGGTTTTCGCGGAACTGGGTTATGAGCAGGCTACCACCAACAGCATCGCGGCCCGCGCCGGGGTGTCGATTGGGTCGCTATACCAGTTTTTTAGCGATAAAGAGGCGCTGCTGGTGGCGCTGGAGGAGCGCTACGTGGCCGACCTGCGGGCGGTGGTGCAGCAGCATTTAGACCCGGCCCGCAGCGCACAGCTCACGACGGCGGCCCTGCTGCGCCAGATGGTACTGGCTTTTGCGCATTTTGAAATGACTCATGCGGCGTTTCGGCCGCTGTTCATGCGGGAAAGGGTGGCGGCTGCGCACGCGCTGCACGCCGAAATTGTGAGTGCGGTGGCGCGGCTGCTGCACGCCCGCGGGCCGGCCCTGCCCGCGCACGAGCAGCAGCAGAATGCGCTCATCTGCGTGGGTATCGTCAAAGGCTTGATGCAGCTTACGGACCCCCCGCACCACCTGGCCCCGGAAGTTGTCAGCGAGGCAATCGTCACGGTGCTGCTGGCCTATATCGCGGCCCTGTTCCGGCGGGCAGGGCTGCCCCCGCCGCCGGAGCTGGCGTAACGGCTTATTCCACCGTCACGCTTTTGGCCAGGTTACGCGGCTGGTGAACTCGTCGCCTTCGGTGGCCACGGCGATCACTTTGCCGCCGCGGGCTTTGGATTGCTCAATCTGGCTAATCATCTTGTCGTAGACCGAATCCTTGAGGGCGATGGCCAGCACCGGCATTTGCTCATCAATGAGCGCGATGGGCCCGTGCTTCATTTCGCCGGCCGGGTAGCCTTCGGCGTGGATATAGCTGATTTCCTTCAGCTTGAGCGCCCCTTCCAGCGCGATGGGGTAATTGATGCCGCGCCCCAGGTACAAAAAGTTGCTGGCCTTGTAGAACAGCCGTGCCAGTTCTTCGATGTGGTTTTCCAGTTCCAGCGTTTGCCCCACCAGGTTAGGCAGGCGGGCGATGTCCTGGGTGTAACGATGCAGCACGTCCGGCTTCAGCGTGCCGCGCAACTGCCCCAGGTACAGCGCCAGCAGGTATTGATCCACAATGCTGGTGGTGAAGGCTTTGGTGGAAGCCACGCCGATCTCCGGGCCGGCGTTCATGGTGATGTAACCATCCGCCACGCGCATGGCCTGGCTGCCGATGGCGTTCACAATGCTCCAGATGAGCGATTTTTTCTCGCGGGCTTCTTCCAGCGCGGCCAGCGTATCCACCGTTTCGCCGCTCTGGGTGATGGCCAGCACGGCCGTGTTCGCGTCCAGAATAGGATCACGGTAGCGGTATTCGCTGCCATAATCCACTTCCACGTTCAGCCGCGCCATGTGTTCGATGAAGAATTTACCCACCAGGCCGCTGTAGTAGCTGGTGCCGCAGGCCACCGTCACCATGCGGGTGAGCGATTGCGCCCGTTCCGCCGTCAGGTTCAATTCCGGGATGTGTACCGTTTGATGCTCAAAATCAATGCGCCCGCGGATGGTATCGGTGATGCTGCGCGGCTGCTCGTAAATTTCCTTCTGCATGAAGTGCTTGTATTCGCCCTTCACCGCGCTCACCGGGTCATAGGGGATATTGTGGATGACGGCCTCCACCGGGGCCCCGTCCAGCGTTTGCAGGGTAATGCCGTCGGCGGTGATGGTGGCGATCTGGCGCGTCTCCAGGAACACCATCCGGCGCGTATATTCCAGGATGGCCGGCATATCGGAGGCGACGTAATTTTCCTGCTCGCCCACGCCAATGGCCACGCCGCCGGCATTGCCGATGCGGATGGCCACCAGGCGATCCGGCTGGTGCCGGCTCATCAGCACGATGGCATGGGCCCCGCGCAGGTGCTTCACCGTCTGCCGCGCGGCTTCCGTCAGGTCATGCACGCCGTTGGCCGCCAGGCGCTCGACAAGCTGCACGATCACTTCGGTATCCGTTTCCGAGGTAAACGTGACCCCCTCGGCCGTCAGTTCTTCGCGCAGTTCCTGGTAATTTTCCACGATGCCATTGTGCACCACCACAAAATCGCCGTTCATGCTGACGTGCGGGTGGGCGTTGTGTTCGGCCGGCACGCCGTGCGTGGCCCAGCGCGTGTGGCCAATGCCGATGCTGCCGTGAATGGGCTGCTGATACACGCGATGACGCAGGTTGATGAGTTTACCGACATCGCGCCGGACTTCGATGTTTGCCTGCTGAAGCACCGCGACCCCGGCGGAGTCGTAACCACGATACTCCAGCCGGCCCAGCCCATCCAGAATGATGGGCGTTGCTTCCTGCGATCCCACATAACCGACGATGCCGCACATTGTTTTCGCCTCTATCCGGGCAGCAAAGGGCTGTCCCTGGGTGAATCATAGCAATTATTACAAATTCTATCTATAGCCGTGAATCAGCATTCTGGCAAGCCTCTTTGATACGATTTTTACAAATGGTGGCGGGGGTTAGAAATCTATTTGCCCGCCTCCCGTGCAGCGCGTATACTTGTGAGCATGGGGTCATTCAACCGGCAGTGGTCCAGGAGACATGCTTATGCGCTTCCTTAAAGGACTGGGACGCTTCATCTGGCGCTTCATGGTCATCTTTTCCTTCATCGTCAATCTGGTGCTGGTGGTTGTCCTCATCGGGGCGGGCATCCTGATTTTTGAGATTAAAAATAATATTGCCGATCCACTGGTGGGCGGGCTGCACAGTACGGCCGTGGGCCTGGAAAATGCCACCATCGATTGGACGATCCCGGTGCGCGATACCATCCCGGTGAACCTGGATGTGGCGTTGAACACCGAGACCATCGTGGTGCTGACGCGGCCGGTGCCGTTGCAGGTGAATGCGCTGATCGACCTGCCAGGGATTAATGCCTTCAACGTGAATGCCACGGTGGAACTGGAACTGCCGGCCGGGCTGCAACTGCCGGTGCAGCTTAACCTGAATGTGCCGGTGCGCGAGCCGGCGCTGCCCGTCAGTCTGGATGTGCGGGCCGTCATTCCGTTAAAGGAAACGCAGCTTGCCGACCCCATTCGCACGCTGGCGCTGCTGTTCGAGCCGCTGGCGATTGGCCTGCACAATTTGCCGTCCGACTTTAACCAGGCGGGGGCGGCCCTGGGCCAAATTTTGACCGGCGAGCGCCCGCTGGAGGCCTTTAACCTGCTGGCGACCGATGGCAGCGGCGGCATCAATGCTGCGCCCTATGTGCCGTGGGCGGGCTATTCGCGCACGGCCGGGCTGGATTATGCGCTGTTCAACCAGCCGGTGCCGGCCACCAATCGCCCGCTGTCCACCGGCCTGGTGCCCCCCGGCGGCATCCCCTTCCTGGATGAGCAACTGCCGGCGCGGGCCCCGCTGTACGCTGATGACAGCACGCCCGACCAGGTGACGCAGACGGCGCTGGCCGCGCTGGCCGCCCAGGGCATCCCCGCGCAAACGTATGATGGCAGCATGGCCAATTACTATCTGCTGCTTCAGGCCGCGCTGCCGCCGGATGCCACCGTGCCGCCGGTGGATAC
>JALOOI010000169.1 GCA_025454495.1 Anaerolineae bacterium | reverse complement strand
ACTGCGCTTTGCGTACCACGCCCGAATCGCGCACGATGACGTTCACGGTATCCTGAAGGCGATCTTCTGCCCGCCGAATCACTTCATCCGGCTCAGCGGTAACGGCATTTTCCGGCGCAGGGGCGATGTCTTCCGGCGCGGGGATGGCATTTTCCGGCGCGGGGATGGCATTTTCCGGCGCGGGGACGGCACTTTCCGGCGCGGGGACGGCATTTTCCGGCGCGGGCGGCACCGGGGCCGGGGCGTGATCGGGGTTGTGGTTGTGATCGTGATCTGGTGCGTCGGGCTGGTTCACAGGCTTCTCCTCGGTTTCACGGTCGATCTAACTCCACCACAGAATATACAGCGTGCAGCCGGGCGGCGGGGGCAGCAGCCCCAGGGCCGCCAGCGCCGGCTGTTCGTCCAGCGCTTCCAGGCTGTCCGGGAAATAGCGGCCGAACCAGCCGCGGCCTACTTCGGCCGGCTCCGTATCGGTCTGGATGGCCACGGCTTCCGGCGCGATGCGGGCTGGATCGGCACTGGTGATGAGGTACAGCGCTTCGGCCACCGCCCGATCCTGCTCCGAACCATTCCAGGCGACTTCGGTCACGCCCACGGCCAGCAGCACGACATCCGGGCGGGCCCGCAGCCGGGCGAAGTGCTGCGCCAGGGCCGCCTCGCCGGGATGCTGCGGCAGGCCGGGGGCGAAGGTGGTGCCATCGCCGGGGTTGCCGGTGAAAAATTCTTCCAGCGTGGCCGGCCAGGGCAGCGCCGCGCCGCCGGTGGCGGCCGTCCACCAGCCGCTTTCGGCATCCGCCACCGGCACCAGGCCGCGCCCGGCCAGCGCCTGCACCAGCGCCGCAAAAGCTGCCGGCTCCCAGGCGGTCATGGGGCCACCTCCGGCTGCACCCACAGGCTGCGCCCATCCGTCCAGAAATGCAGGGTGCCGCCGGTATCGGTGCGCCACAGCGGTACGCCGGGCGGCAGTTGTTGCAGCGTGCCTTCATCCGGGTCGCCGCGCCGGTTGGCCGGGTCACTTTGCAGCACCAGCGCCGCGGGGCGGACGGCCGCCAGCAGCCCGTCGGCCAGTGACCGGGCCGCGCCATGCTGCGGCAGTTGCAGCACCGTCGCCGGTGGCAGCCCGTCCGCCAGCAGCCGCGCCTGGGCGGCGGCATTCACGTCCCCCGTCAGCAAAAAGGCGACCTCCCCGTACTGCACCCGCAGCACCAGCGCATGATCGCCGGTGGGGTCGCCCAGGGCGGGCGGCGCGGCCGGGTTCCACACAGTCATCTGTACGCCATCCGACAGGGCCAGGTTGTAGCCGGCGCGGACGGCCAGCTGCGGGTAAGGGGCCAGGGCCGCCAGCAGCGCCTGGTACGTGTCCGATTCGGAGGGCTGGCCGCCGGTGATGACCTGCCCCACGCTGTAGCGGGCCAGCACCGCCGGCAGCGCGGCCAGGTCGGCATCGTCCGGGTGGGTGAGGATGAGCAAATCCAGATGCCGATCATGAAAGGGCAGCCGGTCGCCCAGGGCGGTGAGCAGGCGCGAGGGAAAACGCCCGCCATCCACCAGCACCTGGGCCCCGCCGGGGGTCTGGAGCAGGATGGCGTTGCTGTGCCCGGTATCCAGGAACCACACATGCAGGCGGCCATCCGGCCGGGCCAGGAACAGGGCCAGCAGCAGCAGGGCCAGCCCGCCGCCGGCGAACAGGACGGCGGCCAGCACGCTGTGCCGGCGCAGCCCGCCCGCCAGCCGCCGCAGCCCGTGCGGATTTTCCGCCTGTAACAGTGCCACCATCATCACCCCCGCGAAGAACAATGCCACCGGCACCGGACTCAGCGCCAGGCTGAGATCGGCAAAGGGCAGCCGGGCAAAGGCCCGCACGATGGCCAGCGTCCACGCCAGTGGCAGCAGCGCCAGCCAGAAGACCACCTGCGCCAGGGCCGGCAGCACCAGCGCCAGCAGCGCCGCGCCCGCCCCGCTGAACAACAACAGCGTTTGCACCGGCCCCACCAGCACATTCACCGGCAGCGCCAGCGGCGACCAGCGCCCGAAGATGAGCGCAATCAACGGCGTGGTGAGGATTTGCGCCGCCAGCGAGGCCGCCAGCGCCGGGGTGATGAGCGCGGTACACAGCCGGGCGGCCCCGGCCGGCAGCAGCCGCCGCCAGCCGGCATCCAGCCACCGTGTGAGCGGCGTGGCACACAGCGCCAGGCTGAGCACCGCCAGAAAACTGAGCTGAAAGCTCACATCCCACAGCGTCAGCGGGTTGTGCAGCGTCATCAGCAGGGCCACCAGCGCCAGCGAAGCCGGCAGATAGGACTCGCGGCGCAGCAGGGGGGCCACGATGAGCAGGCTGCTCATCAGCGCGGCCCGCACCACCGCCGCATTCGCGCCCACCAGCACCGTATACAGGGCGATGAACAGCAACCCGGCGGCCGCCGCCAGCCCGCGCCGCGTGGTAAGCTGCCCCAGGGCGCTCATCGTCACCCCGCTGATGACGGCCATATTAAACCCGCTGATGGCGATGAGGTGGGCCGTGCCGGTGCGGGTGAAGGCTTCGTTGACGGCCGGGGCGATGCCGCGTTCATTCCCCAGCAGGATGCCCGTCAGCAGGCCGGCGGCCGGCTCTGGCAGCGCCCGGCCGATGTGTTCGGCAAGCTGCGCTTTCAACGCCAGCAGCGCCGCCGGGAGGGGGCTGCCGCCGCCCTGCGCCACCCGTTCCACGATGGCCGGCTGCACCACGCTAAAAATGCCGCTGCGGGCCAGATAATCGGCATAGGAGAAGGTGTCAAATTCCGCGGGCGTAACCGGCGCACCCGTCACCAGCACGGTATCGCCATAGGCAATCTCCGCGGTGCGGGCCGTGCTCACCAGCACCACGCCGGCGGTGATGAACGTTTGCGAGCCGGTGAAAATGGTGTGCGCCTGGAGCTGAAATTGCAGCCGGTCATCGCGCACATCTGGCTCAGTGATGACCAGCCCGCTGATCTGTGCGCCGCCGGTGTTGTTGTAGCGGGCAATATCCGCTGTTTGCGGCACCAGCCCGTAGCGCCAGCCGCCCAGGCCCAGCCCGACGAGGAACAGAAGCGGTTTTAACCAGGGGGTGCCCCGCAGCCGGATGAGGGCCGCCAGCGCCAGCGCGCCCGGCAGCAGCCACAGCAGCGGCACGCCGCCCGGCAGCGCCGCCGCCAGCAGCAAACCACTGATCCAGCCCAGGACGAGATAAATGAGGCGCATGGCAGGCTATCCCCGTGTGCAACGAGGTACCACATTTTGCCGTCAAGCGGGTTGTACGCGGCGGTATGAATTTACTGACCATCCAGCCGGGCCCGGTTCCGGGCCGCTGCTTACAGATCGTCCTGATAATCGCCGTTGATTTCTACCGCTTCCGGCAGGGGGACATGCACCGGCTGCGCCACGCTCACCTGTGGGCGCGGCAGCGGCGGCTCTTGCAGCAGGCTGATGCCGTTGCGGACTTCGGCCGCGCTGCGGTTAAGCTGGTTTTCCAGCCCGCGCAGCAGTTCCAGCACATACTGGTCGGCCTCGGCGGTGATGCGCTGCGCTTCCTGGCGGGCCTGTTCCTTCACACTTTCGGCCCGGGCCATGGCCGCCTGCACACGGGCATCTTCATCAATCAATTGTTCGGCGCGGTAGCGGTGCTGCTGCACGATGCGGGCCGCTTCTTCGTGCGCCTCGGAGAGAATGCGCTCCCGCTGTTGCAGGATACGCACCGATTTTTCGATCTCCTCCGGGATAGAAATTCGCATCTGGTCGATGATTTCCAGTGCGCGTTCCTCATCAATCATGGTGTATTTGGTGCCAAACAGATGGCGGCCCTCGTCGATGAGTTCTTCCAGCCGGTCTACCAGATGTTGAATATCCACCGCTATCCTCCCTTGTCACTGAGCGTCTGCGCCTGAATCGCAGCGTAACGCAGCCGCAGCGCCGCGTGCACGTGTTCCGGTACCATCTGGCTCACATCGCCATTCAGTTCGGCAATTTCGCGCACGGTACTGCTGCTGATATACATATATTTTTCGTCGGCCAGGATGGCAATCGTTTCAATGTCGGGGGCCAGTTTCTTATTCGCCATCCCCATGCGGAACTCAAATTCAAAGTCGCCGAACACGCGCAGCCCCCGGATGAGTGCCATCCCGCCGACAGAGCGTACATAATTCACCGCCAGCCCGGCGAAGGAAGCCACCTGGATATTGTTATACCCTTCAAAGCATTTTTGCGCCAGTTCGATGCGCTGTTCCACCGGGAACAGCACATTTTTCTTGGGCGTGACGTAAATCGCCACGATCAATTCATCGAAAATGCGCGAAGCCCGTACCGCCACATCCATATGCCCGTAATGAATCGGGTCCAGCGATGCCGGGTAAACCGCAATGCGCTGCATAATATTACTCCCCTGTACACGGCAGACTATAAACCAGTTGTTAAAATTTCGCCACTGGCCCATGACCAATGGGTGAGGCGGGGCGGGCGGTGGCGGGGGTGGTGGGCAAATGGGCCGCCTGCGGTACAATGGGCGGCAGCGATGCCAGGAGGGCCGCCATGGACGTGCAGCCAGAGGTTTCGTTCAGCATTCAGCTTGCCATCACCATTCGCCAGATGCAGGAGCGTGACCTGCCGCTGCTGGAATGGCATGGCGAATTTGAACATTTTCGCCAGGTGTTTCGCCGTTCCTACCAGGATCAGCATTCCGGGCGGCGCTGCCTGCTGGTGGCGGATTGCAACCAGTACCCGGTGGGGCGGCTGTTCATCCTGTACGAAAGCCGCAACCAGTATCTGGCGGATGGCCACCAGCGGGCGTATCTGTATTCCTTCGCGGTGCTGCCGCTGTTCCGCCGCCAGCAGATCGGCACGCGCTTAATCCTGGCGGCGGAGGAGATCCTGCGGCGGCAGCACTACAGCCGGGCCACCATCGCCGTGGCCCAGGATAATGAGGGGGCGCTGCGGCTGTACCAGCGCCACGGCTATACCATCTTTGGCGAAGATGATGGCCGCTGGCGCTACACCGATCACCGGGGCATGACGCGCCATGTGTATGAACCGTGCTGGCTGCTGGAAAAAACGCTCACCGGCGACGAATAACGGGGATTAAGGAAGACGAACCGCTTTCTATCCATTTTCCAGCGATTGCTGCATGAGAAATTGCTCAAATGTGATTTTTGTAACTTTACAGCCCCTGGTTTCTTCATACAATGAGAATGATAAAGCAATGGTTGTCGTGTGAAAGGTCAAACGCCCGGTGGCAATTCAAAATACCCCGGTGGAAGTGGTACGCTGGCAGGGCAGCCAGAACCCCACCCTCTCCGCCATTACCCGCCTGATGAACAAAGACGGCCTCACCCCCTATCACTGGCAGGGCACGCCCAATTCCCGGCAGGCTGTGCGCAGCAACAATTATCACCGCGTCATTTACATCACCGCCGGCACGCTGGAAGTGACCCTGCCGGATGTGAACCAGAGCGTGCGCCTGCGCGTGGGGGATCGCATTGCCATTCCCGCGGGCATTCGTCACGGGTTGATCTGTGGCAGCACCGGCAGCGAATGCCTGGAAGCCGCCCGCAAACGCGCCTGAGCCTTAATCGGACAGCGCAGCCGGGGCGGCCCCCCGCCCGGCTTCATGGCTGCCCGCCACCTGCTCCAGCCCCGCCCGATCCAGCACTTCCAGCCGCCGCCGCCCCAGGTGAATGAGCCGGTCAGCCTTAAACGCTTTCAAAATTTGCGATACGGTTTCGCGGTAAACGCCCAGCATATCCGCCAGTGCCTGGTGGGTGTAGCCCTGCAACACCGGCGACCCGTGCTGGTCAGACAGGCGCAGCAGCAGCAGGGCCAGGCGCGGCGGCACGCGCATGAAAGCGACTTCGGCCAGGCGCTGCTCGGCATACCACAGGCGTTCCCCCACGGCATCCAGAAAGCGCAGCGCTACCCGCGGCTGGCGCAGCAGCAGCGCCTCCACTTCTTCCCGGTTCCACACACAAATCACCACCTGATCCAGCGCCTGGGCATAGTTATAATGCATATTTTGCCCCACCAGCGCCATATGCCCGAAGATGGCCCCCGGATGCAAAATGGCCACCACCAGCTTACGGCCATCCGGCGATACCTGGTAAAGCTGCACCCGCCCCTGCTTGAGGATGAACAGCACTTCGGCGGCATCTTCCGGCATGTAAAACAGGTGGCCGGCGCTGTAATGCACCAGGCGGGTGCCATGACTGATGGAATGCAGTTCCTCCGGCGATAAATCCTGAAATAAACCCACCCGGCGCAGATAGCTGTCTCTGGCAGTCATGGCCGCTTTTCCCTTCCTCACCGGTGAACTGTGCAAATGCCAGTGTAACACAGCCAGCAATGATCTTTAAGCGGTGATCCGCCGCGCTGAGGCCCAGGCTGCCACTGGCTTTAGCGCCGGAAGGCGGCATAATCGCACCTGCTGGTTGTAACTGCACCCTCAGGAGAGCCTTATGCACCTCATCGGCACCATTATCCGCGTTCAAATTCAGCGTTCCCCCCTCAAGACCGGCAGCGGCGCAGACCGCCACTACAGCCCCGCGCCGCTGCTGGTGGTGGAAAAGCTGCTGCTCAGCCCGGAGGGGGTGCAGGGCATCACCCCGGATGGCGTGCGGCTGCTGGATGTGCATCATCTGCGCCACCCGCAAACGCGCAACCGGGATAACCTGAACGGGCTATCTTTTAATTTTGTGGCCCATTATGCCGCCCTGCAGGCCCGCTTCGGGGCGCACCTGGTGCCGGGCTGCGCCGGCGAAAATATCCTGCTGGAGACGGCCGGCCCGCCGGACGTGCCGGCCGGGGCGCTGGCCATCCAGCGGGCCGAAGATGGCAGCCTGATCGACCTGGTGCAGGTGCAGCCCGCGCCCCCCTGCGAACCCTTCAGCCGCTTTTGCGCCGGCGGCCCGCTGCCCGCCGCCGCGATGAAGGCCGCGCTGCAATTTTTGGACGATGGTCAGCGCGGCTATTACGCCACTTTAGGCGCGGCGCAGGGGCTGTATACCGTGCAGCCCGGCGACCGGCTGGTGCAGCGCTAAGAGGCCGGGGCAGGGTGGCGATCGCGGCCATGGTCGCGGTTGTCACCAGTCCTGTGACGCTGCCGGTAATGACAGACTTTTTGTTATTATTAGAAGATGCGATTTTTAACAAAACTGCCGCCCGGCTTTATGTGAAATGTAATTGCAACTATCAGTAAACGAGAGTAAAATGAATTCGAAACGACTGGTAAAACTGTAATATCCCATCGCAGTTACCCGCGTTGTTGACAGGTTGTTTATATTACAGGATGGAGTCAAACTGATGTTATCGCGTCTGGCGTGGCACCTGGAGCCGCAGGTGCTGTATTTACAAATGAATGGCGGACTGACCGAAGCGGTGCTGGCGAAAAATGTGGAGCAGGTGCAAAGTGTGCTGCGCAGCAGCAGTGGCAGTGTACACCTCATTATGGATGCGCTGCGGGTGACGACGCTGCCGCGGCAAACCGGCAGTTTGCGGAATGTGTTCGCGCCGCTGTTGCAGGAGGAGCACCTGGGCTGGACGGTGGTGATGACGCGCAACGTGATGCTGCAATCGCTGTTGAACCGCAGCATTAACCCGCTGACGGACCGCTGGGGCTATGTGGCCACGCTGGCCGAAGCCGCCGACCTGCTGCGGCGGGCGGATAAGCAGTTGTGGATGGTGCCCACCAGCGTCCAGACGCAGCCGACGCTGTTCAGCCTGTAGCCGGCATCTCGCCCGCCTGGCGCAAAAAGTCCGCCACGGCGGCCTGCCAGGGGCGCAGGCGGATGCCCATCTGCGCGGCGGCCGTGTTCAGCAGCGGGGCATAGCGCGGCGGGGTGGAGGGGCGCGGCCACTGGGCCAGGCTGATGGGTTCCAGCGGCACCGCGCCCAGGCCGGCCAGCTCCAGCGTGTAACGGGCAAAAGCATAGCGCGAGGCCGCGCCTTCGTTCACCAGATGGTAGGTGCCATAGCGCCCGGTTTCGATCAGATCGGCAATCGCCGCCGCCAGATCATCATTAAACGTCGGGTTGGCCACTTCGTCGATCACCACGCGCAGCGGCTTACCGGCCCGCGCAGCCCCCAGGATGGCCTGAATAAAATTGCGGCCCCCGTGGGCGAATAACCACGCCGTCCGCACAATGTAATGCCGCGGGTTCACCTGGCGCACGCCCTGCTCGCCGGCCCATTTGCTGTAGCCATAGGGGTTGATGGGCGCACAGGGGGCATATTCGTCGCAGGGGTGGCGGCCCTGGCCGTCAAAGACTTCATTGGTGCTCACCTGCACCACCGCCGCGCCGACCTCCGCGGCGGCCAGGGCCACATTCTGCGCGGCATAACCATTCATCAGCAGCGCCTTTTGTGGGTCGCGGGCGCAGCCGTCCACATCCGTCCAGGCGGCGGCATTGATGACCACCTGGGGCGCGGCGGCCCGCACGGCCGCCCGCAGCGCGGCCCAGTCGCTGATGTCCAGTTCCGGCAGATCGTAACCGCTGACGTGGTGCGCGGCCGCCAGCGTGTGCAGTAAGCGGCTGCCCAGGCGGCCGCGGGCCCCGGTGATGAGGATGTGCATCTCAGGGCCGGCTTTCCAGAAAATCGGCCACCTGGGCCCGCACCGGCAGGCCGGGAATGGCCCCTTTCACCGTGGTGGTGAGCGCCCCCACCGCGCAGGCATAACGCAGCAGCGCCGCATAATCCACCGCTGCGCCCGGCGGCGGCTCCAGCAGGCCGGCCAGCAGCGCCGCCAGGAACGCATCGCCCGCGCCGGTGGTATCCACCGCGTCCACCGCGAAGCCCGGCTGATGATATTCGGCATCGGCAGTATACAGCACGGCCCCCTGTGCGCCATGCGTCACCACCAGCAGTTGCAACTGTGGCTGCCACAGGGCCCGCGCATCGTGGCCGCCGGTGAGGAATTCCAGTTCCTCCACGCTCACTTTCAGCAGCGTGGCATACTCAAAACCCAGGCGCATCCCGGCGCGGGCGGCGGCGGCATCCGGCCACAGCGCCAGGCGCAAATTAGGATCGTAGGAGATGAACAGCCCCTTCCGCCGGGCGTAGTCGGCGGCGGCCAGCGTGGCCCGGCGGGCCGGTTCGGCGATCATGGTGATGCTGCCAAAATGAAAGGCGCGGGCTTCGTCCAGCACAGTAAAAGCCACGTCCTCCGGGGTCATCAGCATATCGGCGGCCGGGTGGCGGTAGAACATAAAGCTGCGCTCGCCATTGGCCGCCAGCGACACAAAGGCCAGCGAGGTGCGGGCGCGGTCGGTGAAGCGCAGCCCGCGCACGTCCACCCCTTCCGAAGCCAGCACGTCGGCCAAAAAATGCCCGAAAGGGTCATCGCCCACCTGCCCCAGGAAGGCCGCCGGGTAGCCCAGGCGTTCCAGCGCCACGGCCACATTGGCCGGCGCGCCGCCCGGCGCTTTGATGAAGCCGGAAGCCTCGCCCACCGTGACCCCGCTTTCCAGCGCCACAAAATCAATCAATAATTCGCCCAGGGCTGCCACTGTCATACCGTTGCCTCGATCACCGGCGCACGCCGCAAAAGGTTGATTAAAATGGCCAGAATCACTTTCAGCATATAATACACCGACCGCAGCGCAGTAATGGAAGAGCGGCCATATTCCCGCGCGCGGAACGTCACCGGCACTTCGCGCAGCTTCAGGCCGCTGCGGTGCAGCAGCAGGATGGCCTCTGGCTCCGGGTAATCGTGCGGGTACAGGCGGGCAAACAGGCGAATGGCGCGGCGGTTGAAGGCCGCAAAGCCGGAGGTGGGGTCGGTGATGGGCTGGCGGGTGATGGCGCTCAGCAGGCGGCTGATGATGAGAATGCCCGCCCGCCGCGCCGGCGAGGTGCCATAATCGCCGCCGCCGATGAAGCGCGAGCCGATGGCCACATCAATATCGCCGGCCGCCAGCGCCGCCAGCAGCGCCTGAATATCCTCCGCCGCGTGCTGGCCATCGCCATCATTACGCACGACAATATCATAATCATAGGCCGCCGCGAATTTGAAGCCAGTTTGCACGGCCGCGCCGATGCCCACATTATAGGGCATATCCAGCACCAGGGCCCCGGCCGCGCGGGCCACGGCGGCGGTGGCATCCAGCGAGCCATCATTAATCACCAGAATATCGGCCGCGGGCAGGCACTGGCGCAGCCGGGCGAGGGTGCCGGGCAGGTTACGGGCTTCATTAAGGGCAGGCAGAATGACGAGAGTCGCAGGCGCGGGCATGGGGTTGTGCTTCCAGCCGTCGGGATTGGGTGGTTATGCCCTGCATCTTAGCGCAAAAAACCGCCCGCGCACAGAGGCAGGGCCGGGAGCGTGGTACATGGCGGGCCTTCAATCATCAGCGCGATGGCTGCCGGGCAGGTCGGGCAGGATGGCCCCGGATTGCTGGAGGCTGTGGCGCAAATAATCCGACATTTCAGCTTCATACGCCAGGTGTTGATCCATCTCGGCGGCGATGCTGAATTCGATCATCACTTCCGCGACGGCTTCCTGAACGGTCTCGCGGATAATTTTTTGCAACTGGGTGACGGTGAGGTCAGACACTCTGGGATCGTTCATGGCAGATGGTAAAACGGTACTATTGCGTTTTACCAGGCTCCTTTCTCGATGTGTGTGATGTAGGGGTATTGTACAGGGGATTTAACAGATGTGCCGGGAAAAGGGTGAGGGTTTACAACATTCAGACCCAATCTTCATGCTTCCTTCATCCCACGGTCTATTACAGCCGCTAAAGGTTTGAAAATTGTAACTTCGGGGGGCGGGCAGCAATTCCCGCCCTCGTCAGGCAGCCGCGGCCGCTTATTCGTCGTCTTCCTCTTCGTCTTCATCCTCGTCATATTCCACCGGGAAGGCGGCCGCCACGTATTCGGTGCGGATGAGCACCGGCATATCATCGGCATTGGTGAGGGCGATCATCACGCCGTTGGCGCTGAGCACGCTTTTGAGGGCGGCTTTGGCCTGTTTATCGTCGCCAAATTCCACATCAATGAAGGCGGTTTCTTCGGCCTGCACATCCAGCAGGAAGCGGATAATCACCGGAGTCTTTTTATCAGCCATCGCATCGTCTCCCTTAGCATGGTCGTGTGCCCATCATGGCAGCACGGTATCGGGTTACTGTACCCGATAAATTTTGTCCGTATGTAAAGGAATGATGAGACTGCGTAGAGAGAACGATCAGCGGGGCTGGCTCACACCTCGGCCAGAAACGGGTTGATGTGCTGGCGATACTCCGGGGCCTGCAAATCCGGCAGGCTTTCATCCACACTTTGCAAAAAAGCGATGGCCTGCTCCAGCGTTTCGTAATAGCGAAAGCGCGTTTTGAACATGCCCGCCAGCACCGAGGAGATGAAATGGAAAAATTTGTTGCTGCCGACGATGAGCATCCAGCCCAGTTTTTCATTCTGCGGCACGTTCATGGCGACCAGTTCATGCAGCGTGGGCATCTGGCGGGCCTGGCGCAAATCGGAGATGACGTGCAGCAGCGGGGCGCTGGTCTGGCGGGCCTGGTCTTCAAAATAATGGACGGCTTCCAGCAGTTCGGGGACGGTGGTGATGCCGGTGGCACGGCTGTAGACCACCCGGCCCGGCACATAGTCGATAGATTGAATTGGCATGGTGGCTGCTTCTCCGTGCTATCTTTATGCTCTGTTGATGATTTAACCTCACAAACTGAAAATAAGCAAGGATATAGTCGTGATAACGATTACTTATGGAGGAAAAGATGTGGGAACTGATGGATCAAAGAAATCAAAGCTCAATGACTTGGATCACTTTGGATCACAAGATTATTTGATTTTACCTCTATTTATCTGCTAATATAAATTATTTATTAATATTAATAAAAATATTTATCTTTACTTATGAACAAAATCGATACAGGATATTTACATAAAGCGATTGCAAAACTATCAATTAGTGATAGTATTTTATTTATAAGATGATGTTGAAAACATCATCAAAAAATCTCAATCATATCAACAAACAGGAGTTAATCTATCATGTCTAATTATAATGATAAAGCTAATGCTGTGATTGCAACTGCCGTTGTTACAACAGCTACAATGGGGGGTGTTCCTATTATCATATCTATCACTCCTCTCGTTGCTGCCAATGGGATTATGGTGGGGTCACTTGCAATGGTTTACGGAATTCCATGGTCTGATAATAACACTCAGAAACTTATCAATACTTTGTTACGTGGTGCTGCTATTCAGAGTGCGACAATTGTATCAATGAATGTGTTGTGGGAAGCTATTCGCTTCACCGGTATTGGTTTTGGAGCAGCGATGGCAGCTAATGCTGTAACGAATGCACTTGTTACCCTCGCAATTGGACGAGCTGCTAAATTATATTTTGAACACAACTGTGATATCAGTGATGCACAGGTAGCAGAAGAATTTGCCAATACAATAACCCTGGGTAGTCT
>JALOOI010000168.1 GCA_025454495.1 Anaerolineae bacterium | reverse complement strand
GGGTCATATTCCATGGTTGTTTCCAGCCCCTGCACTTTTTCGCCGGGCTTCAGCTTGCTAATCTTCCACATGCGTACCACCATGCCCGACTGGCTGATGGTGAAACTGAGGAACACCCCCACGGCATACAGCGGGATAAGCGCCGTCGTGCGGGCATCGGCGATGACCACCAGCAGCGATGACGCAATCGCCAGCACCATAATCCCCCAGGAGAACACCAGGCGGCTGCCGCGAATGGTCAACTGGCGCGGCAGGAAACCGTCGCCGGCGTGCAGGGCGGCCAGGCGCGGAAAATCGGCATAGCTGGTGTTGGCCGCCATCAGCAGGATGAGCGCCGTCCCCGCCAGGGTGAGGAAGTACAGCAGGCTGTTTTGCCCGTGCACCACCGCCGCCAGTTGCGCGATCACCGTCACATTGTGGCTGGGGATGGCCTGAACGTGGTTCGCCAGGAAGGTGATGGCCAGGAACAGCGTAATCAGGATGCTGCTCATCCATACCAGCGTGACGGCGGCGTTATGGCTCTTTGGCTCTTTAAAGGCAGTGATGCCGTTGGAGATGGCTTCGATGCCGGTGAGGGCCGTGCAGCCGCTGGAAAAAGCCCGCAGGAACAGGAACAGCGTCAGCGACTCCATGTGTTCGACATGGATGGGTTCCACGCCCGTAACCACACCGAGCGAGCCACCCACGTACTGCGCAAAACCGATCAGCAGCGTCAGCGCCATCATGCCCAGGAAGAAATAGGTGGGCACCGCGAAAATTTGCCCGCTTTCTTTCACCCCGCGCAGGTTAATCACCGTCATGATGATGATGACTGCCAGCGCTATTTCCACCCGGTACGGCAGCAGCCCCGGCACCGCCGAGGTAATTTGTGCCACGCCGGAGGACACGCTCACCGAAACAGTGAGGATGTAATCCGTCAGCAGGGCCGCGCCGGCCACCTGCGCCGGCAGTTCGCCCAGGTTATCGCGGGCGACGATATAGGCACCGCCGCCGTTGGGATAGGCGTAAATCGTCTGCCGGTAGGAGATGGTGACGATGGTCAGCAAAATAACGATGCCGATGGCGATGGGCATGGACAGGCCCAGCGTGGGTGCCGAGGTGGCCGTCCACAGTGCGCCGCCGGCAATGGCCAGAATGATGAGGATTTCTTCCGTCGCATAGGCCGTAGACGACAGCGCATCCGAAGCAAAGACGGCCAGCCCCACTTTTTTACTCACCGCCTGATGCGGCAGGTCTTTCGTTTCCAGCGGGCGACCAATGAGCAGTCGCTGAAGGCTGATATTCGCCATGTGAAGTTCCCCCCGGTACAATGGCTGATAGCATGAACGGAAATAATCCCGAAACAAGTTCGAGCTTCCCTTCGTAAAAATCAAAAAAGATATGTGGTTGTTTTAAGGCCGAGGTGGCGAAGCGATGGCCGCGCTGAAGGCTACCGATAGACGATGATACAGGGGGTAAGATGGAGTTGGGCAGTTGGGCGGGTTCATAACGAACTCCAGCATGAGAATAGCATGAATAATAGACCTGAATATAGAACCTGTCAAGGAAATTCGCCGGGGCGGTGTATCAAGAAAGTATCAAGATTGGCGGCGCGGGCCTCACCTGTGCAGCCGGCCCGGATGCGGGTACAATTTGGCATGGTAGTGCTTAAAATTTATTGCAAAGTTGGCAGCCCTTATGCAGCGCATTCAGACCAGAATCAACCCCCGCAGCGAGGAATACCGGCACAATGATGAGCATAACCGGCGGCTGATGCAGACGCTGGCCGAACGGCAGGCGGCGGTACGCAGCGCCGGAGCCAGAGGCAATCAGCGGATGATCGAACGCGGCAAACTGCCCGCCCGTGAACGGGTGGAGCTGCTGCTGGATGCCAACACGCCGTTTCTGGAACTTTCCACCCTGGCCGCCCACGATATGTACGACAACGAAACTCCGGGCGCGGGAATCATCGCGGGCATTGGCACCGTGAGCGGGGTGGAATGCATGATTAGCGCCAACAATCCGGCCATTAAGGGCGGCACCTCCTACCCCATCAGCGTGGATAAATCGCTGCGGGCGCAGGAGATTGCCCGCGTCAACCGGCTGCCCATGCTGTACCTGGTGGAATCGGGCGGGGCGAACCTGCCGCACCAGGCGGAATTGTTCGTCAAAGGGGGGCGCGGCTTTGCCAACCAGGCGCAGATGAGCGCCCTGGGGCTGCCACAGATTGCGCTGGTCTTCGGCAACAGCACCGCCGGCGGGGCGTATATCCCCGGCCTCAGCGATTACACCGTGTTTGTGCGCGGGCAGGCGCTGGCCTTCCTGGGCGGGCCGCCGCTGGTGAAGATGGCCACCGGCGAAGAAGTGGACGAAGAAACCCTGGGCGGCACCGATATGCACGCCCGCATCTCCGGCCTGGCAGATTTTGTGGCCACCGGCGATGCCGATGCCATCCGCATTGGCCGCGAGATTGTGGCCCAGTTGAACTGGCGCAAGACCATTCAGGCAGACCTGCGCCCGCCGCAGGAGCCATATTATGACCCGCAGGAGCTGTACGGTATCATCCCGGTTGACACCATTCGTAAGCCGCTGGACATGCGCGAAGTGATCGCCCGCCTGGTTGATGGCTCGCAGGTGCTGGATTTTAAGCCGGATTACGGCAGCACGCTGGTATGCTGCTATGCCTATCTCAATGGTTTCCCGGTGGGGATTATCGCCAACAATGGCGTATTGTTCAGCGACAGTGCCCACAAAGCCGCCCAGTTCATCCAGCTTTGCAACCACAGCCGCACGCCGTTGATCTACCTGCAAAATATCACCGGCTTCATGGTGGGCACCCGCGCCGAGCAGGGCGGCATCATCAAAGATGGCAGCAAGATGATTAACGCCGTGGCCAACAGCACGGTACCCCAGTTCACCGTCCTCATCGGCGGCGCATACGGCGCGGGCTACTATGCCATGTGCGGCCGCCCCTATGACCCCTGCCTCCTCTTCGCCTGGCCCACCAGCCGGACGGCCGTCATGGGGGCCGATCAGGCGGCCGGGGTGCTGGGCATCATCCAGGAATCGGCCGCCCGCCGCCAGGGCGTGGAACCGGATAAAGAACAGATCGAGATGATGAAGGCGATGGTACGGCTGAGCTTTGAGAAAGAGAGCGACCCCTACTATGGCACGGCGCGGCTGTGGGATGACGGTCTGCTGGACCCCTGCGCCACCCGTCAGGCGCTCAGCATCGGGCTGAGCATGTCCTACAACCGCGACTGGTTCTCGCAGGGCGCACCGCGCTATGGCAATTTCAGGATGTAGCCAGGAGAACCTCTGATGCTGTCATCCACCTGCCCGCGCTGTGCCACCCGCGGCCCCGGCTTATCATGAGCGTCACCCCCGCCGATCGAATGGCCCGTAACGGCCTGGCCTTCGGGCTGCTGGCCCTGCTGCCGGCGCTGCTGACGTGGCTGGCGCTGTTTGTGTCGCCGGCCCCGGCCACCGCCACCTTTAGCACCCTGCGCGGGCTGATTCTGGCCGGCTTCGGGCTGGTGGTGGTGCTGGTGCTGGTGGTATGTGCCTGGGCGCTGCGGACTCCGTTAGACATACTGGCGCAGCAAATGGCCCGCCCCGCCCGCTGGCTGGGCCATCGCTGGCGGATGCTGGCCCTGCTGCTGCTGCTGCTGGAACTGAATATTGCGGCCGCCTGGCTCCTGGTCAACGTCGCGCCGGCCATCACGGATCCGCTGCGCTTCCTGCTGCTGTGCTGGTCGCTGCTGCTGGCGCTGATGGTGGCCACGGTGCAGTGGCCGGCGCTGCGGGATGGGCTGGAACGTACCCGCACCCTGTGGCTGCTGCTCGGTATCGGGCTGGTGCTGGCCGCCGTCACCGCCGGCTTATCGGTGCTGACCAATCGCCTGGTGCGGGCGGCGGCGCTGGATGACCGCATTCGTGGCAGCCTGGATACCAGCGCCCTGGTGTTCTACGATGATGGCCCCGCGCCCACCACCGGCCAGTTCATGGCGGAACAGGCGCAGCGCCGGGTGCAGTGGCTGCCCTACAGCTACTGGACAGTGCAGCCTTTCGCCGGGGAATATATCAATGTGGGGGCGGACGGGCTGCGCGTGACCCCGAATCTGGCCCCGGCCACCGCGCCCGCGGTCTATTTTTTCGGCGGCAGCACCATGTGGGGCGAAGGCGCGCGCGATGCCTTCACCATCCCCGGCCACCTGGCCCGGCTGCTGCACGAGGAAGGCACCGCGGCTTACCTGGTCAATTACGGGCAAACCGGCTACGTCAGTATGCAGGATTTGCTGCTGTTCCAGGCACAGCTTTTGCGCGGCCACCGGCCGCAGGTGGCCGTTTTCTACCAGGGCTTTAACGATGTGCTTTCGGCCACCATGCAGGGGCTGGCCGGCATTCCGTTGCAGGAAGCGCAGCGCATCGCCGATGCCGAAACCGGCCGGCTGCTGCGCGGGCGAATGCCGGTGCTGGCGCTGCCCGAGGTGGGCCCCCTGCGCCAGGCCAATTTTGCCCTGGTGGGCACCCCGGCCACCGATGCCACGGCCATTCTGGAGCGCTGGCTGGCGCACGTCCGCATGATCCAGACGCTGGCGGCAGCCGACGGGGTGGAGGTCATTGTCATCTGGCAGCCGGCGCTGATGTTTAAACAAACGCTGACGGCGGCCGAAGCCGGGGCGCTGGCGGCCATGGAAGCTCAGTACCCCGGCATGAGGGCGCTGTATGAAACGATGAGCCTGGATCTGGCCGAGCGCATCGCCGACGGCCGCGTGACCGGCGTGCTCTGGCTGGCCGATCTGTTCGCGGCGGATGAACGTCCCATTTTTTATGATCTGGTGCATATCACCGAAACCGGCAATTTAACCGTTGCTGAAGCGCTGCTGCCCCGCCTCCGCGAGGCCGTGCGCGATTAAAATCCATCCGCAGTCTTTTTTTTGAGAGGAGTTTTAACCATGGTCGCCCTGGCACCCTCCCCGGCCTCCTTCACGCCCTTTAGCGCCGAACATGAGATGTTCCGCCGCAGCGTGCGGAGTTTTGTGGAACGCGAAATTAACCCTTATATCGATGCCTGGGAAGAAGCCGGCATCGCCCCGCTGCACGCTTTATTCAAAAAAATGGGCGATCTGGGCTTCCTGGGGCTGAACTATGCGGCACAATGGGGCGGCGCAGAGGCCGACATCTGGTTCACCGTCATCCTGAATGAGGAACTGGCGCGGGCCGATGGGGCCGGGGTGCCCATGGCCATCGGCGTGCAGACAGGCATGTCCACCCCGGCGCTGGCCAAATACGGCTCAGATGAGCTGAAAGCCACCTACCTGGCCCCGGCCATTCGCGGCGAAGCGGTGACTTCAATCGCCGTCAGCGAGCCGGATGCCGGCTCCGACGTGGCCCGCATTAAAACCCGGGCCGTGCGCGATGGCGATGATTACATCATCAATGGCAGCAAAATGTACATCACCAGCGGCACCCAGGCGGACTGGGTGTGCCTGCTGGCCCGCACCGCCGACGGCAGCGACTACAAAGGCATGTCGCTCATCATCGTCCCCACCGATACCCCGGGTTTCATCGTCAGCAAAAGCCTGCAAAAACTGGGCAACTGGTCATCGGACACAGCGCTGCTGACGTTTGAAGATATGCGCGTGCCGGTGAAAAACCGCATTGGCGATGAAGGCAAGGGCTTCTATTACCAGATGGAACAATTCCAGATGGAGCGCCTGGTGGGTGCCATTGCCGCCACCGCCGGCGCTGAACACGCCGTCCGTAAAACGATCCAGTACACCCAGGAACGCCACGCCTTTGGCCGGCCCCTCATCGCCAACCAGTGGTTGCAATTTAAACTGGGCGAACTGCTGACCGAGATTGAAGCCACCCGCCAGCTTAATTATCACTGTGCCCGCCTCATCGCCATCAACGAAACTGCGCCGGAAGTGACGCGCATCGCCTCCATGTGCAAGCTGAAGGCGGGGCGGCTGGCCCGCCAGGTCGCCGATACCTGCATTCAGTTCTTCGGCGGCATGGGTTACATGGAAGAAACGTGGATTTCTCGTTATTATCGAGATTCGCGGCTGACCAGCATCGGCGGCGGGGCGGATGAAATTATGCTCCAGATCATCGCCCGGCTGGAAGGCATGGAACCGCGGGCGTAACGACAGTAACCGGAGAGAGGATAAAGCCAGTGGCAGTACTCAGCAGCATCACAGAGCGCGAGGTGCGCGAGGTAACCCGCAGTTTTTTTCTGGAGCATCGCGGGCAGTCCCTGTCGTTTGAAAAAGTCGCCCGCCTGATCGTCACGCATCTTTACCACACCTTTCAGGACGAGGCCGGGCAGCCCGCCTTTGCGCTGCTGCGCATTTTCCGGCTGTGCCAGCACGGGCAGTTACCGCCGGGTGTGCGGGTGGCCAGCGGTGACGGGCAGGAGCGCTGGCTGGCGCTGGCGGCGACCATCGGCGTTGAGGCTGCCTGGCAGGATCGGCGGCTGTCGGTGGGCCACCAGGCGATTCCGGCGGGCAGCAGCCTGTCGCCCATGCTGCGGGCCGCCTTTGAGCAACTGCGCTTTAACCCGAATCTGCCGGTCAGCGCCCCTTCGGCGCTGAAGATGGAAGAAGGCAACACCCTCACCGACCGTTATTTCCACATCGAAAAAGCACCCGGCAGCCCCTTCATTCCGGCGCAGGATTTTGTGGCGCAGTATGGCATTCAGTCGGTGATTGGCCTGGGCAGCGAGTTCATCAGCGGCTCGTTTTATCTGCTGGTGGGCTTCAGCCGGCTGCCCGTCACCGTGGACGATGCGCGAAAATTTGTAGAGATGAGTCCGTTCATCTCCACCCTGCTGGCCCTCAGTGACAGCAGCGGCAGCCTGTGGGACGCTTAGCCAGGGGGCTTCATGAGCTATCGCATTGGTTCAGCGCAGGGCTTTTACGGGGATAACGTCCTCAGCGCCCTGCCCATGATTACAGGCGGTCATGTTGATGTCGTCTGCTTTGAGGCGCTGGCGGAATTAACGCTGGCGATCCTGCAAAAAGACCGCCTCAAAGACCCGTCGCGCGGGTACACCTTTGACCTGGCGATCATCGCCAGCAAAATCCTGCCGGAAGCCTTCGCCCGCAAAATCCCGCTCATCTGCAATGGCGGCGGCCTTAACCCGCAGGGGGCGGCCCGCATGGTGCGCGAAACGGCCGCCCGGCAGGGGCTGCACGGCCTCAAAATCGCGGCCGTCACCGGCGATGATGTGCTCACGCGCCTGGAAGACCTGAACGAAGCCGGCGAACCCCTCACCCATCTGGAAAGCGGGGTGCCGCTGAACCCGGCCGAGTATCCCATTGCCAGCGCCAATGTGTACCTGGGGGCCGCGCCTATCGTGGCGGCGCTGCAACAGGGCGCGGACATGGTCATCACCGGGCGCGTGGCCGACCCCTGCCTGTACCTGGCACCGCTGATCGCCCATTATGGCTGGTCCTGGGACGACTGGCACCGGCTGGCGGCCGGCATCGTGGTCGGGCACCTGCTGGAATGCACGGGCCAGGTGGTGGGGGGTAACAGCCTGGGCGTGATCGACCAGATACCGGCGCAGGATTTGAACAAACTGGGCTATCCTGTCGCCCACGTGGAGGCGGATGGCAGCTTCATCCTGACGAAGACCCCCGGCCTGCCCGGCATCGTCAACGCGGCCACCGTCAAAGAGCAGCTACTCTATGAAGTGCATGATCCAGCGGCGTACATTACGCCCGATGTGGTGGCGGATTTTACCACGCTGCGCCTGCAAGACCTGGGCGCTGATCGCGTGCAGATCAGCGGGGTGCAGGGGCGGCCGCGCCCGGAAAAACTGAAGCTGAACCTGGGGCGGCTGGAAGGCTACATGCGCGAACTGATCTTCACCCTGGGCTACCCGGAAACGTGGCGCAAATACGCGCAGTTGCAAACCATGATCGCCGAAACCTGGCGCGGCCTGCCCCTTGACCGGGTGGAATACCAGCTCCTGGGGATCAACAGCCTGTATGGCCCGCTGGCCCCGCTGCCGGCCGAAGACCCGCTGGAGCTGGTGGTGCGCGTTATGTTTACAGCGCGGGACGAAGCCACCCTGAAACATGCCGTGCGCCTGATGATGCACAACGGCCTCAGCGGGCCGGCCGGGATGAGCGTTTCGGGCAGCACCGTCAGCGGTGAACCGCGCATCATCCTGGGGCTGTTCCCCACCCTGCTGCACCGCGCCCACATCACGCCGGAAATCCTGTATCTGGAGGTGTAAGCCATGCCACGCCGACTGTATGACCTGGCCTATGGCCGCGCCGGGGACAAAGGCGACATCGCCAACATCAGCATCATCGCCCGCACGCCGGCAGACTACCAGGACTTAAAGGCGCACCTGACGGCCGAACGGGTGCAGGCGCATTTTGGCGCACTGTTCCGGGGGCAGGTGGTGCGCTATACGCTGGATAATCTCGAAGCGCTGAATTTCGTGTGTTACCAGGCGCTGGACGGGGGTGGCACGCGCTCGCTGCGGATTGATCCGCTGGGAAAATCACTGGCCGGGGCGCTGCTGTATATGGTGTGGGAAGATTAAAATCACCCGGCTCGCACTGCCGGCCCGGGCCGGGGAGAAAAAGCTGCACCGCCCGCTGTGGCCGCCGGCGGCCCGTCGTGGTGAGGGGTTGAGGTGAGCGCTGTGGACATCCAAAACGCCGGTTATTTAGCACGGCGGCCGGGCAGTGTAAAATAGAGCAAAACGGAGAGGCAACGATGCTGAATTTACAGGACGTGAAAGAAGCTGTTGACCGTTTTTCGCCCGAAGAACTGCGCGAACTGCGTGAATATCTGGACAGGCGCACCGACGAAATTCAGGTATCCCGGCCGCTGACACCGGAGGAGCGTATCCGTCGTCTGCAAGAAGCTGCCACGGCCATCCGTGCGGGCTTCAACGATGAAGAATGGGACGAAATCGAGCAGGCGATGAACGCAGAAACCATCGAGCCGGTGGATGACGATGGGTTCCCGGTGCTGTGATTTACATTCTGGATACGAATGCCATTTCGGACTACATCAGGCAGTTTGCGCCCACCACCACCCGCCTTAATCAGTCCATCCGGGATGGCGATGTGCTGTATCTCTGCAAACCTGTTGAATATGAGGTCATGCGTGGCCTGCTGAAATTCCGTGCAGACCGCCAGCGAGATATATTTGAGATGGATTTTGTTCCACAGCTAACCCCGCTGGCGCTGACAGATGCAGACTGGCGACAGGCAGCTCAATTTTGGGCAGAAGCACGGAGCGCTGGTAAACAGCTTGCTGA
>JALOOI010000013.1 GCA_025454495.1 Anaerolineae bacterium | reverse complement strand
TCACCACCGACCCCACGCCAATCCCCAGGGTGGCCGCCGAACCCTCTGAGCCGATCACATAGCGCTGGCCGCGGTCGGCCGGGGTGAAGGTGCGCCCGGCGATGACGGCGGCCGGCTCAAAATCAGTGCGGGTGCTGTCCCAGATGAGCAGATTCTCCCAGGCGGTACGGGCCAGGGTGGCTTCATCCAGCGTCATGGCCGGGCGGCGCGGGCGGCCGGCGGTGCCCGTCTGCGGCGGGGGGGGCGGCGGGCTTTCCGCCAGGCGCACGCCATCCACGGCCACCAGGCGCACCTCATAACTGGCGATGGTGGTGCGCCCGCTGATGCCCGGCAGGCCCATCAGCGCATTGTTGATGGCAAATTCGCCTACCGACGTGCCCAGGCTGCCGGGGGCCAGCGGGAAGACCAGCACATTCCCGCCAAACTGCTGGCTCAGTTGCAGGTTCAAAAGCTGGCGCGTGCCCTCGCCCACAAAGGTAATGCTGCTGAGGGCGAACATGCCGGCACACAGCGCCAGCAGCGTGGTGGCCGTGCGAATGCGATTGGTGGAGAGGTTCCGCAGCGCCAGCCGCAGCGTGACACTGCCGAAAGACGGCAGTTTGCCCACCAGCCACACGATGACCCACAGCAGCAGCACCAGCACCCCCAGCAGCAGCAGCGTGGCCGCCACGCCCACGATGCCCGTCAGGTACGGTGCGCTGGCATCAAAGCGCGACGACAGCCCGAAAGACGGACTGATGATCTGCCCCACCACCAGCCCGATCAGCAGCGTGACGATGACCAGCAGCAGCAGCGTTTGCAGCAGGCCGGTGGTGGGAATGTGGTTATCGTTGGGGCGCAGGATGATGCCGGGGCGCACTGTGAGCGCCGTCATGATGGGTGCCAGCCCAAAAATGACCGTCGTCACCATGCCCAGAGCGAAGCCATACAGCAGCGCTTCCGGGTACAGCCGCCACACAATTTGCTGCTGCAAAAAGGTTTCGCCGTAGCGGTTAACGATGCCGCTGAGCAGCAGGCCCAGCAGGCTGCCGATGATGCTGCCCACCAGCCCCAGCAGCAGCCCTTCCGCCAGGAACAGCCAGGCCACCTGGCGGCCCTTCAGCCCGAAGGTTTTGAGGGCGGCAATTTCAATCGTGCGGCGGCGCACCATCACCAGCATGG
The DNA here is from genome assembly GCA_025454495.1 of Anaerolineae bacterium. Classification (GTDB taxonomy): domain Bacteria; phylum Chloroflexota; class Anaerolineae; order Aggregatilineales; family Phototrophicaceae; genus JALHOR01. The sequence goes on along the minus strand of JALOOI010000013.1, from coordinate 35,624 downwards.
TGTTCAAAATGCCCACCCCGCCGATGAGCAGCGCCCCCAGGCCCAGCACGACGATAAAATCACCGATGATCTGCGCCACGGCTTCGCGGTTACGCAGCGATTGCTCCACCGTGCTGTAGCGGGTGGCCCCACTGTCGCGGCTGGCGATGTCGTCCAGCACTTCGGCCGCGTCCACCAGCGCCTGCCCGGTCGGCGGCGCATCAAAGACGATGCCAATGGTATTCGGGTCGATGCCTTCGCCCAGGGTTTGGCGGGCATCCGCCAGGTCAATGTAGGCAAAGCCGAAGAAGGAGCTGAAGATATTCTGCACGCCGGCTTCATAGGCGGCATCCACAATGGCCCGCACGGTGAATTCGGCCGTGGTGCCGCCCACGCGCACCACATCGCCCACGGCGATATTTTGCTGCTGCGCCAGGTTGGCGCTGATGACAATATCGTTGCCCTCCGTGAACACCGCCGCCAGCGGCGCATCGGCCGGCTGCTGCGTGCGGATGCTGCCCGTCACCGGGTACGTGGCCGGGTCAATGATGAGGATCGTCACCGACTGCGGGCTTTCCACGCCGTCCGCGCCCAGTTTGGCCACCTGCAGGCTGCCGCCGCGGGTGAAGGCGGTGGTACGGCCGCCGCGCTCCGCCACCCAGGCGGCCACATTGTCCAGTTCTGCCGCGCTGAAGGCCGGCGCTTCCTCGCCAAAGGCGAAAAACTGGCCGAAAGACTCGCCGCGGTTGGGCTTAAAGAGGCGAATATCGCCCTTGTTATCCGTGCGGACACTGCCAATCAGCGAATCGCCGATGCCCAGGCCCAAACTGCGGAGGGCGACCACGGTCGCTACCCCGGCAGCGATGCAAAAAATGGCGAGGGCCGACCAGCGCCCGCCGCGGCGAATGTTCTGGTAGGCATAGTTCAGGTAAAACAACACACGTTTCATCAGCAGCGATCCCGGACCTGTGGTGACAGAGTGGAAGTGATTGCTTACGGCGGCATGTACGCAGATGGCGCACACCTGGTTTCAATCGGGCAGCGGGGCCGGCGGCCGGGCGGGGCCGGGCGGCAGGTGGCGCAGGGCCGGCCCGCTCAGCGCCAGCAGCGCCAGCATCAGCACCCCGCCGAGCAGGAAGGGCGCGGCCACGCCCTGCGCCTGGAAGATGACCCCGCCGAGCAGCGGGGCGGCCGCATTGGCCGCGCTGACGGCCCCCGCGCTGAGGCCCAGCACGGCCCCGTACTGCTGCGGGCTAACGCGCTGCGTCATCAGGCTGTTCAGGCACGGGCGAATGAGGCCGGCCCCGATAGAGAGGGGCACCAGCGCCGCCAGCAGCCACAGAATGCCGCCCACGCCATTGTTGCCATCCGCCGGCAGCGGCACCTCCAGATCGCCGATCATGGCTTCGGTGGCGCTCTGGGCCTGGTCGCGCAGGTCGAAAGCGGCATTGCGTTGCAGGTAAAACGGGTGTGGCTGCGCCGGCGTGGTGGCGAACAGCAGCAGCCCGCCGCCGATGAGCGCCAGCGCCAGCAGCACCAGGCGGCGCTCGCCGTAGCGCTGCGACCAGCGGCCGATGTAGCGTACCTGCACCAGCACCAGCAGCAGCCCAATGAACAGGAACAGCAGCGCGTTAGCCTGGCCCAGCAGCCCCAGGCGGCTGAGCGTGAACAGGCCCATCAGGCTCTCAAAGCCGAAGAAGATGAGCTGCTGCGCGAACATGAGCAGCAGCAGCAGGAGCAGCAGCGGGTTTTGCAGCAGGCGCAGCGGCACCGCCCCCCGCCCCGCCGCCACGGTTCGGCGGCGTTCCGGCGGCAGCGTCTCTTTAAAGATGAACAGCGTCAGCAGGATGGACAAAAACGAATACCCCGCCGCCGACAGCGCCGGGGCCATCAGGTTAGCGGTCATTTCCAGCGTCAGAATGGCGATCATGGGGCCGAAGATGAAGCCCAGGCCGAAGGCCGCGCCCGTCAGCCCCAGGGCGCGGGTGCGATTCTGCTCATCGGTGATGTCGCTGAGGGCCGCCTGGGCGGTGGCCAGGTTCGCGCCGAACAGGCCATCAATCAGCCGCGCCAGCAGGATCATCTCCAGCGAGCCGGCCAGCGCCAGCAGCAGAAAGCCGATGCAGGTGGATACCTGGCTGAGCAGCAGCAGCGGTTTACGCCCGAAGCGATCTGACAGCGCCCCCATCACCGGCACGCCAATGAGCTGCGCCAGCGGGAAAGCCGCCGCCACCAGGCCAATTTCCGCCGGGGACGCGCCATAGGCCGCCGCGTACAGGTGCAGCAGCGGCAAAATCACCGTCAGCCCCAGGACATCGACGAACACCAGCACGAAGACCGGCAGCACACGGGCCACATCAAGGCCGGGGGCCGCCGGCGCAGGGGACGCAGGAAGGCTCATAGGGTCACGGCCGCCAGGGGCTTATTTCCCCTTCCACGCGACCGGGTACTGCTTCGTCACCACCGCCATCACCCCGGCCTGCAGGTCTTCGGTGCGGAAAAGCTGCGCCTGGGCCCACGCTTCGATCTGCAAATCGCGGGCGTTATCCAGCATGGTGTTGATGCTGCGCTTGGTATAGCTGACGGCCAGCGGGGCCGCCTGGGCGATCTCCGCCGCCAGTTCTTCGGCCTTCTTCAGCAGGTCATCCCGGGGCACCACATAATTCACCAGCCCCCAGCGCTCGGCCGTCGCCAGGTCAATATTGCGGGCCGTCATGATGATCTCTTTGGCCCGCGCCGGCCCCACCAGCTTCAGCAGGCGCGTCGTGCCGCCCACATCCGGGATCATGCCCAGGCGCGTTTCGGGCAGCGCATACTTCGTGCGTTCCGCGATGATGCGAAAATCGCACGCCAGCGACAGCTCCATGGACAGGCCCAGGGCGTAGCCGTGCATCAGGCAGAAGGTGGGCAGCGAGCAGTTTTCAATCTTGTTCATCACATGCTGCATATCCGCGGTGGTGGCAAACAGATTCTCTTTCCAGCGCTCGCCATAGCGCGGCGTGGCTTCCAGAAAACTGTTCAGGTCAATACCGCTGGAAAAGGCCAGGCCATTGGCCCGGAAGAACAGCACCCGCGCCGTGCCATCGTTGAAGGCTTTTTCCGCGTCATCCACCGCCTGGCCAATCTCGGCCATCATTTGCCAGTTGATGGCGTTGCGTTTTTCCTCGCGGTTGAAGATGATCTCAAAAATATAGTCACGCTGCTGGGTGATAATCGTCTCATAGGTCATGCGGGCGGCATCCTGTTCACCGATCAGGTCATAGGCCGCTTCAGTATACCCCCACCGGCCGGAATTTAGCAGGTTGCACAAACACTCCTCAGCGAATTCCAGGCGTTATCCTGGTTGACAGGCCGGCGCGGACGTGTCACAATCAGCTCCTGTTGCATCTTTCTGGCAGGCAATGCGATGCTCATGCTGACCATCACCACCACCGATACCAATCGCCGGCGAGGCTAACACCGGGGTATCTGTGGTCTTGTCTGCGACTTTTCAGCCACCCCGCCAGGGGTTTTTTCGTTTTATAGACAGGAGAGCTTCCGTTGAATACGCAGGGCAATCTCAGCATCCCCGAATTTGCCGTCGAAACGTCGCACCTCATCCCGGTGCACGATTATCCGGCGCACATGACCCCCATCCAGCCGTCGCGCATGTTCACCATCCGCAACGCGCTGGCCAAATACAAAGAGAAATATGGCCAAGATGCGCCGGTGTACGATGCGTCGCAGGGGGACGGCGGGGCCAGCCTGCCGGGCGTGCCGAAAGCGCTGCTGCTGCGGGCGGCCGACATGCAGGTGGCGCACGGCACCGGCTACGATAACCCCTTCGGGACGCAGGAATACCGGGTGACGATGGCGGAAAAATACTGGGGCTTTACGGCCGAAACCGGCTTTGGCCCCGGCAACATCATCTTTACCCAGGGCGGGCGCGACGGGCTGAACAAGGCCTATGCCGCCATGATCGCCCTGGGGAACGGCCGCGTGGGCGATGCGCTGGTGGTGTCGCGCGTGCCGTGGGTGAGCTACAACTGGGGCCCCTACAGCATGGGCCTCAATGTGCTGCGGGCCCCCGGCGACCCGGCCCAGGGCTGGAAATACACGCCGGAGAGCATTAAAGCCACCGCCGACTTTGCCGCCGAACATGGCCGCCGCATTGCCGGCATCGTCATCACCTCGCCGGATAACCCCACCGGGCTAACGCTGAGCGTGGAAGAGCAAATTTTGCTGGCGAAGACGGCGCTGGAAGCGGGCTATCCCTTCGTCCTGTTCGACTGGATGTACCACCGCATCACCGATGACGGCACGCCCACCGACATCAACCGGGTGCTGCTGGCCTTCACCCCGGCGGAGCGTGAGCGCCTGATGGTGCTGGATGGCATCACCAAGAGCCTGGGCGCGTCCAACATCCGCAGCGCGCACCTGGTGGCCAGCAAAAAAGTGGTGGATTATGTGAATACCCAGGCTTCGCACGGGGTCACGCCGTCGTATTATGCCCAGGCCATCGCCATCGCTGCCTGCGAACAGGGCTTCACCGAAGCCGCGGCCAGCCTGGTGCAGCCCATTGCCGCCAGCCGCAAACTGCTGCGCGGGCTGCTGGAACAATCCGATGTGCCTTTCATCATGGGGCACGGTTACTACGCTTTCCTGGACCTGACGCGCTACATTCAGGCCGGCGGCTACGACAATTCCGAAGGCATGGGCAGTTATCTGGCGGAGGAATTCGGGATCGCGGTGGTGCCGGGGGTGCATTTCTCCAGCGCCGGGGAGATGTGGGTGCGCTTCTCGTATGCGCTGCCGCCGGAGAAGACCGAAAAAGCGGCCGCGCAGTTCTTCGCCGGGCTACAGGCCCTGGTCAAATAAAGCGGGGGCGGCGGGCGGCAAAGGGTAGCCGCCCGCTGCCGCGGGGTTGCGCTTACATTCGGCCGTACATCATCGGAATAAAGGTGAAAGACAGCAGCGCGAACACGCCACCCACAAAGGCCGTCAGGATGCCCACCGGGATGGCCGCGCCACCTTTGCGCCCCTGTTTGCGCGCCATGGTGCCGGCCAGCAGCGGTGCGATGGCGATGGCGATGTGCAATAAAAAGGTGAAAAAGCCATTATTTTCTGAGCCAGGCACCGGGAAAGACCCCGGCGCGGCGCGGGTACGCAGGAATGCCACGATGACCATGAACAGCATGGCAAACACCAGGTACTGCGGTGTTTCGTTTTTCTCCGGGATGACGAACAGCAGCACCAGCCCCAGAAAGAACAGCACATACAAAAAGATATGCGCCAGCGATTCCGGCCGCAGCAAATTGAGGACAGCTTCCATAGACGATTTCTCCTGTGCGCTCACCAATAGCATGACATACTCATTATAGCGTATTGTCTGGCCGGCGTGCCGGGCGAAAAGTCCTGGTGCGGGGTACCGCCGGCCGGGCCCGACCCGGCCGCGGGAGGTAAGGAGGGGCAAGGATGCTGCAACAACGCTATCAGGCGGCGCTGGCGTGGTGGGCCACCCATTCGCCGGCGACCCGCGCCCTGCCCCGCCACCTGGGCCGGGCGGCCAGCAATTTTTACGCGACCGGCTCCGGGCAGGCGGCGGCGCTGGCGTATTATGCCATTTTCTCGGTGTTTCCGCTGGCGCTGCTGCTGGCGGTGGCCATCGGCAATGTGCTGGGCCCGGAAGATGCCCAGGAGCAAATTATCCGCGGGCTGGCGCTGTTCCTGCCGCCGGCCACCGTCACCGATCTTCAGGTGACGCTGCGCGCGGCCGTCAGCCAGAGCCAGTCCCTGGGGCTGGTGGCGCTGGCGGGGCTGCTGTGGGCGGCCACCGGCCTTTTCTCCAGCATCACGGCGGCGCTGGATGATATTTTCCGGGTGCCGGCGCAGCGCAGCATGTGGCGCGTGCGCCTGGTGGCGCTGGGCATGGGGCTGGCGCTGGTGGTGCTGGTCATGGCCTCGTTTTTGACCTCCGGCGTGCTGCGGCTGCTGCTGGCGCTGTCGCTGGAATTGAACATCTGGATCAGCATTGGCACGCTGTTCCTGCCCATGGGGCTGAACGTGGTCATCTTCGCGCTGCTGTTCCGCTATATTCCGGCGCGGCATGTGCAGTGGGATGCGGTGTGGGCGGGGGCGCTGTTCGGGGCGGTGGGCTGGGAACTGGCCAAAGCGGCGTTTGAGTGGTATCTCACCAATCTGGCGACGTATTCGGTGATTTATGGCGGCATTGCCACCGGCATCGTGCTGCTGTTCTGGGCCTATTTAATCGCGTCGATCTTTCTGTTCAGTGCGGAGCTGTGCGCCCGGCTGAATGAGTGGTTGAGCGAGCAGGAGCAGGTGAGCAGCGCCGCCCGCACGCTACAGCAGATTGAGCGCTACGTGCACACGCCGGAGCCGGCGGCCCCGCCGGCCGAAACAGAACCGGGGTGATGCTTCACCCCGGCCGGACGTGCGTTATTCAGTTTTGCGGCTGCCCGTCAGCAGGGCCAGCGCGGTTTCCAGCAGGCCCGGTTTGCGGGGGAGCTGGTTCACCAGGCGTTCGTGCTCGGCTTCTTCGCGCAGGTGCAGCAGGTGCAGGTCGTTATAGTCGGACAGCGATTGTTTGTTGTTCATGGTGTTCGTCCTCATGGGTGCGGCATTGCGCCGGGTTCAGTCTCAGGGATGTCAGGTTTAGCGTGCCAGACGCTGAAAAAACGTCCGGCGGGCGGGTTTCGGCGGCTGCGTTTCCTGCATTTCGCGGGCTTTTTCGGCCTGTTCGAGCAGTTCGCGCCGGCGCTGTTCGTTCAGTTGTTCTTCCAGCCAGTGGTGTTTCATGCTGTTACCTCAGTCATAATCGGCACGATGGCCGCTAAAAGTCATTGGCATGAGGGACGGCGTTAGCTGTCCGGCGTGCTGCCCGGCTCGTACATCCGGCGCAGAGAATCGGCCAGGATGGGGCGGGCGGGCGTGTTACGTTCATGGGCCAGCGCGTGCGGGGTGCTCTCCCCCTTCACAAAGTGGGGCAGCAGCGACCGGGTACGGTCATGCCGCAGGCGTTCTTGCTTCCAGTTGTGCATGGTTTCTTGTCCTGCCAGGTTATCCGTTGCGGTGCGGGCGTGCGTGTCTCGCGGCATCGTGTTCGGTGCCGCCCGGTGCGTGCGTTCCCTTCCATCGACGGAAGCCAGCCACTGGCAAGTCAGGGGTTCAAGAGGCAGGTAAACACTGCTTTCGTCCTGACCTGGTGCCGTGTTGTTCTCACGGTGCAGCATGGCGCAGGGGCACATGAAAACAGCCGCGAGGTGTCCCGCGGCTGTCAGAAGTCGAAAGCAGCAGAGGCTATGACCTGACAGACAGCGGGCGCAGAGCAATGGCATCGCATCCCACGATAAGGAAGTTCATGCTGTACACCATTTGCGCCTCCTGTTTGTGTAAACTCAACGAGCGAATAAGTCATTTCACTGTGGAAACTATATCATAGCCCGGCCGGGACTGTCAAGACCATTTTGCAGGTTTTTTCAACTTTTAAAATTTTCTTAAAAATAACAACAGGTCACAGGGGTTCACAGTTGTTCACAAACGGGCAGCGCCGGCACGCCCGGGGCGCGGGATGCAGCGTGGCTAAAACGGGCAACATCAGGTAGACTTAATGCCTTATGGTTCACATGCCACAGGTTTAATTGGCCCGTATGACGGATTACCCGGAATTTGACCCCAACGGCGCAAATGTGATCAGCCGTGAAGAAGTGGCCCACGACATCACCCCGGATGTACGCAGTCTGGCCCGCCGTGTGGCCCTGCAGGTGTTGTACCAGGTGGATAGCAATCATCAGCATCACCGCGTGCCGGAGGTGGTGCGGCATCATTTGCTGCTGGACGAAAAATCGGGCAAGATCGTCGAAATTGACCACGAAATTTCCTCGCTGGTCAGCGGCCCGGTGCCCTACCTGGCGGCGGATGGGCCCATCGCGCTGCGGCTGCATCATTACATTCAGGCGTATGATGCCAGCGGCACCCTGCGCGACCCGGCCAGTGAACTGGCGCAGCGCATCAGCAGCGTCATTAAGTACCTGGAGGCGGAGCAGGATATGCTGCGGCTGGCCAACGGGGTGGTGAAATTTCATCGAGAACTGGACCTGGAAATTCAAAAGTTTGCGCCGGAATGGCCCATCGACCAGGTGGCCATCATCGACCGTAACATTTTGCGGCTGGCGCTGTACGAAATCGCCATTGATACGGGCGGTACCCCGGTGAGCGTGGCCATTGACGAAGCGGTGAACCTGGCGCGGTTATTCGGGGCAGAAGGCTCGCCGCGCTTTGTGAATGGTGTTCTGGGCGCAGTTTCGACCAACCTGCCGCAGGTGCAGGATGCGCTGGCAGCCGCCCGCCAGAGCAATACCCCCGCCCCATGATGCGCCTGTTCCGCCGCCCGCCGCCGCGGGTGCTGGTGATCGGGCTGGATTGCGCCAGCCCGGAGCTGGTCTTCAGCCAGTTCCGCGACGATCTGCCGGTGTTAAGCCGGCTGATGCAGGCCGGCACCTGGGGCGTGCTGCGTTCCAGCATCCCCTGCATCACCGTGCCGGCGTGGGCCAGCATGATGAGCAGCCGCGACCCCGGTGTGCTGGGCGTGTATGGCTTTCGCAACCGCGCCGCGTGGGATTACGCCAGCCTGACCACCGCCGACAGCCGCGCCATGACCGTGCCGCGCCTGTGGGACATCCTCAGCCAGGCGGGCAAAGAGTGCCTGCTGCTGAATGTGCCGCAGACCTACCCGGTGCAGCCGCTGAAAGGCCATGCGGTGGGCTGCTTTTTAACCCCCGGCACCGACAGCGCCTTTGCCTACCCCGCCCTCTTTCGCCAGGAAGTGCTTAAAGTCGCGCCGAATTACCATTTTGATGTGCACGATTTTCGCACTGAGGACAAAGACGCGCTGCTCCAGCGCATCATCGACCTGACGGAGGTGCAGTATCGCCTGCTGGAACACGCGCTGACGACGAAACCGTGGGATTTTGCCATGCACGTCAATATGGGCGTGGATCGCATTCATCACGGCTTCTGGCGCTACCACGATCCAAAGCACCGCCTGCACGAACCCGGCAGCCGCTATCAACACGCCATCCGCGATTATTACCGCCTGGTGGATGCCTGGATCGGGCGGCTGCTGGAACGCGCCGGCGATAACGTGGCGGTGCTGGTGGTCAGCGATCACGGGGTGAAGCGCATGGATGGCGCGATTGCCATCAATGAATGGCTGTGGCGCAACGGCTGGCTGGCGCTGCACACCCCGCCGACCCCGGGCCGGGTGCAAAAGTGGGACGCGCAGCAGGTGGACTGGTCACGCACGCGGGCCTGGTCTACCGGCGGCTACTACGGGCGCATCTTCCTGAATGTGCAGGGGCGCGAGCCGCAGGGCATCATCCCGGCGGCAGACTATGCCGCCGTGCGCGAGACGCTGGCCGCGCAGTTGCAGGCTATCCCCGGCGCACAGGGCGAAGCGCTGGCCACGCAGGTGTTCACGCCGCAGGCCATCTACCGCCAGGTGAATGGCTGCGCCCCGGATTTGATCGTCTATTTTGGCGATTTACACTGGCGCACGGTGGGCAGCCTGGGCTACGGGCAGCATTTTACCCTGGAGAACGACACCGGCCCGGACGATGCCAACCACGCCGAAGAAGGGTTGTTCCTGCTGGTGGAACCGGGGCGCAGCGGCGCGGGGGCCAGCGCTGACCGCGGGTTGATGGACATCGCCCCCACGCTGCTCCAGCGCCTGGGCGTGCCCGTGCCGGCGGATATGCAGGGGCGGGCGCTGCCGTAACGGGTGCCGCTCAGGGCAGCACAAACCGCGGGTGAAAAGCGTTCTCCGCCAGTTCGCGCAGGTCGCCGGTGAGCATATCCCGCACCCAGATTTCCGGGCGGGCTTCGCCGGCCGGCACGCCGTCCACATCCACCAGGGCAAAACGCTGGAACAGCAGCTTATCCCCCGGCGCGTTCCACTCAAAATAGCCGTGGCTGTAACGCTCATCCACCGACAGCGGTTCAAGGGCCCCGGTGGCGCGGGTGAGCAGATAAATCTGGAAGCCGCGGGTGTAACGCTCATCGTTGTAGCGGCGTTCAATGGCCAGCCGCTGCCCGTCAGGATGCCAGATCGCGCCGCTGTCTTCGGCCGTTACGTCGGCCGGGGTCAGGGGTACAAATTCCAGCGCGGTGAGATCGGCAATTTTCAGCAGCGTGGCGATGCCGTCCCCGCGCTGCTCAATATCCGGGAACACCAGTTGCTCACCATTGGGCGAGAGCGACCCCACCACGCCATTGTTCGCCGGGATGAACTTCAGCGAGCGCTCTTCGGCGGTGGGGGCGAAGTTATACACCATAATCCCCGGATTGGTGACATCGGCATTGAAAAAAGCGATGGTCTGGCCATCCTGCGACCACTGCGGCGAATGGCCGATGAACTGCGAATTATCGGTCAGCGGGCGGGTGGTATAAGGCTGGCGGCTAATATCCAGCAGCCAGATGCGAATTGCGCCCGGCCCCAGGCGTAAATTGGGATCACCGGCATTGTTCACATTGGCCCGTTCATAGGCGATGACGTTGCCATCCGGGCGAAATTGCGGCGTGCGGCAGTCTGCGCCTTCGGCCACGCAGTTGGTCAACTGCTGCACCTGGCGGGTGCGTAAATCCAGCAGGAACAGCTCATTCAGGCTGCTGGCGACATCGCGGGCGGCATAGGCCAGATAGCGGCCATCCTGGCTCACGCTGAAATTGTACACGCCGCCGGGCGTATCCGTGACCTGGATGGCATCGGCCGGGTGATCGTAAGAGGTCAGCCAGATGTTCTGGATGCCGCCATAGGCCGGGTACAGGTAGGCCACCCGCGTCCCTTTAAGCTGCGGGCTGCCCAGGTAAGTGACGGCCGCGGTGCCCACCAGCAGCAGCGCCGCCACCAGCAGCACCGTCACATCCAGCCGCGACAAACCGGCCCCGGCCCTGCTTTTACGAGTTGTCACGGTCATGGTCACGGTCACGGTCATGGTTAGCGCCTGCCCTGCTCAGGAATACAGATACGGGTTGGCGGGCATGTCCACCGGCTCCACCTGCTGCGGCTGGATGATGGGCACCATCTGGCCCTCAAACAGGCCCGCCCGCAGCGTCCCACGGATACGCACCCACGCCCCCTCGGCCAGTTCCCCCGCGGCAGCATACTCCACCGGCATCCCGATGGCGAAGGCATCCGCCACGCAGCAGCTCATGGTGAAGCGGGCCAGCATGAACTGCGTGCCGGTCATATCCGGCTCGCGGTACACAAAGCCGATCACGTCCACCGGCTCATTGTCCAGGGCGGCCGGGGCCGGCACAGCGGCAAATTCGCGCAGCCAGTCCAGCACATTCCGCTCCAGCGGCGGTTTGGTGTAGGCCGCGGCGGCCGCCGCCCGGCCGACCGGGTTCAGGCTTACGCCGCCGGTGACGGCCTCCACCCCCAGCGGGCGCGATGGCACCAGCAGCCCGAACAGCAGCGGGATGGCCGCCAGCAGCAGGGCCGCCGGGGTGATGCGGGCATGGGCATAATTGAGCGTGGTCTGCTGCCGCAGCAGCGACAGCGCACTCCAGCCGCCCAGCAGCAGGAACAGCAGCACCGCCACGTAAGACAGCCACTGAAAGCGCTCATTGATGTAATTGGACAAATTGCCGGTCACGATCAAAATGCCCAGGTACAGCCCCATGGCCAGCAGCAGCAGCGTTTTCAGCCAGTCCTGCCAGTACGGCACCGGTTTCGCGTTCATCTCCATCGCAGCACCTGCCTAAAAATAGCCCATACTCAAATTAATCAGCACGCCGGCGAACAAATTCATCAGCAGCGCCAGCAGGAACAGATACAGCACCGTCTTACGCCGGAACACGCCGGTGAACATCAGCGTGCTTTTAATATCCACCATCGGCCCGAAGGACAAAAACGCCAGGATCGACCCGGTGGTGAAGGTCACGGTGAAGGCCAGCGCCAGGAACGAATCCACCGTGGAACACACGCTGAGGATGAAGGCGATGGCCAGCATCACCGGCACCGAAGCCACCGGATTTTTGCCCACTTCCAGCAGCGCATCCTGCGGAATGAAGGTTTGCATACAGGCGGCCAGCAAACAGCCGATGACCAGGTAACGCCCCATCTCGAAAAATTCGCCCACTGCCACCGTGATGGTCATGGCCAGGCCCTGGCGCAGCGACCGGCGCGGCTGGAGCAGGTCGAAGCCATCGCCGGCCATCATGGACGACGGTTGCAGCACTTCTTCCGTGCGGGCCGTCAGCGCAAAGATCAGCCCGATGCTGATGGCGATGGTGGCGGTGAGGATGAAGCGGCCGATGAAGATGGTGCTGAAGCCAAAGGCGATGTAGGTGCTGGCGAACACAATGGGGTTCATGAAGGGGGCGGCCAGCAGGAAAGTGATGCCCACCGAAACGGGCAGGCCTTTCATGAACAGGCGGCGCACCACCGGCACCACGCCGCATTCGCACACCGGGAAGATGATGCCCAGGAAGGCCCCCACCACCGTCGCCAGTACCCGGTTGCGCGGCAGCAGGCGCACAATATCATCCGGGCGGATGAAAGCCTCAATGAGGCCGGAGGTGAGCGTGCCGAGCAGCAAAAAGGGCACCGCTTCGATGAAAATGCCCAGGAAGCGGGTGGAAAAAATCGTCAGCACCACATCCGGCGGCTGGCCGGTGTTCAGCGTGCCATACAGCACCGCCGCCACCATGAACACCCCCACCAGCACATAGACCAGCGGTCGCAGCGGCAGGCGCGTATCGGGCAGGGCGGGGGTGGCAGTCGGGCGGGCTTCAGCCTGCATGGTCATTCTCACGCGCACACAATGGCAAAAACAGGGCGAATGCTTCGCCCTGCGCTTCATTATGCGGCATTTGCCCCAATTGGGAAGGGCAATTACTTCAGGCGCTGGCGGGCCTCATAGGCCACCAGGGTCACGATGCTCATCAGGCCCTGCCCCTTGCCCATGGAAATATCTTTGCCGAAGAAGCCGAACACCAGGTCCGCGTTGAGCGCGGCCACCTGGGCCAGCGGTGCGCCATTGCAGGCCTCGCCCAGGATCACGCTCATGGCCATCGCGGACAGCCCCTGCGGATTCAGAACATCAAAATAGTAATGCAGCGTGCCATCCGGGTTGGGCACGGCCCACACAAACGCCTCGGATTCGCAGGCGGGCACCCGGTGCTGCTCATCATAGGGGCGCGTGGCAATGTGCGCCGGCACGCGCACTTCCGCGAAGCGATCCGCAAGCTGGATGAGATATTCCTGGCGCTCGGCGCGGGTGGTGATGAAGGAAAAATCTTCGAGCGCGGTCTGCAACCGGGGCGGGTAGTCAGTCATAATGGGCACATCCTGTGCGTGTCAGCCGAATGATGATGACCCGCATTGTAACCCGGCGCGGGCAATCGTGGCAGGGGCTTATTCCGGCCGCAGCGCAATGAGGGCTGACCACTGGCCCTGCTGTACCACTGTGCCATCCTGCTTGATGATTTGCACCTGCTGCGTCACCCAGCCGCCGGGCAATTTGCCCGACCGGCGCGTTTCGGTGGTGGTCATCTCCACATGGATGGTATCGCCGATGAAGACCGGGGCGCGAAATTCAAACTCCAGCCCCTTAAACGCCAGGATGGTCTTCATATTTGCGCCAAGCTGGTTGACCAGGCCGGTGGCAAAGCTCAGCGTCAGCATTCCATGGGCGATGCGCTGGCCGAAGAACGTACCTTTCACATACTCGGCATCAAAATGAATGGGGTTATAATCACCGATGATGCCGCCAAAATTCACAATATCGGCCTCGGTGATGGTGCGCCCGGCGGTGATGTGCACATCGCCCACCGCGCAATCTTCAAAATAATAGCCCATGGGCCCCTGCGGGGTATAACGCATGATGCCGCCTCCTGTGACGATCCAAAATAAGCCTTTTTCGTGCCGGCTATTGTACCCCGCCGGGGTGCCCGTGACGAATGTTACGCCGACAATGTGATAAATATCACATGTGCCCGGCCGCGGTGTGTGGCATAATAACGTCAATTAAGGTGAATCTCATTCCCCTTCTCTGATACCAGAACCGCCCTGCCCCTCGGCGGTTTCTGGTTTTAATGAGCCAGTGCCTTTTTCGCTCTCTCTTGACAGCCTCCCCCTGGCACTTTACCCTTGCAGATGCAAAACACAGATGAGACGGCGGCATGTTTCGTGACCCGCACAAAATTAAACGTCATTCCAGCCAGCGCCTGTTCCGGCAGCCGCGGCAGCGCGGCTATTACGTGTTCCTGGTGCTGCTGGCGCTGCTGATTGCGGCCATTCCGCTGCTGGTATCGTGGCAGTTCAACACGCTGCAACTGGCGGCGTTGCAGGTGGTGGGCTTTGCCCCCACGGCCACGCCCTTCGCCAGTGAACGGGCGCAGCGCGGGCAACTGCTGTTTGAAAGTGGCGATATTCGCAGCGCCGCCCTCTTTTATGAGCAGGCCGTGCGCCAGCAGCCGGAGAACGTCAATTACCTGTATGAATACGGGCGTACCCTGCTGGAACTGGATCGCACCGACGAGGCGCTGCCGCTGGCCGAGCAGATCATTCAGCTTGCGCCGGCTGACCCGCGCGGCTACGCCCTGAAAGCCAGCGCGTTGATGTGGAGCGACCCGGCCAACGCCATCCCGGCGGCCCAGGCCGGCGAAGAACTGGGCATCCCGTTTGCGCCCCTGCAGGCGGCCATGGCCGTCGCCTACACCAACATCGGGCGCTACCAGGAAGCCCTGCAACGGGCCGACCTGGCCATCCGCATTGATCCGCTGGATGCCAGCGCCCGCCGCGCCTATTCCTACCCGCTCATCTACACCGGGCGCTACAACGAGGCCATCGCGCAGCTTGAGCAGGCCATCGCCATCAACGCCAATTTTGCCGCCCCCTATTTTGAGCTGGCCAGCCTGTACCGCAGCATCCAGAACGAAGAAATGGCGGTGGCCATCTATTTCCGCGTGCTGGAAATTGAACCCAACAATGCCCGCGCCTACCTGCGCCTGTGCGAAACCTATGCCGCCGTCGGCCAGTTCCAGATCGCCGAAGGCTACTGCGATACCGCGCTGGACATTGACCCGGATTACGCCTCGGCACACCGGATGCGCGGCCAGCTTCGTTACAGCCGGCGCAATTACGAAGGTGCGATTGAAGAATTTCAGGAATGTTTGCGCCTGGGGTCGGACGAAATTGAATGCTACTACCTGCGCGGGCTGGCGCATTATGCCCTGGGCGATTGTGATGTGGCGTGGGAAGTGCTGAATGAAGCGCTGGCCCGGGTGGAACCCAACCGGACGCAGGTGGTGCAGGCCATCAATATCGGGCTGGAGAACATCACCATTCGCTGCGCGGGCTACCAGGGGCGCACCCTGCCCACGCCCATCCCGCCCACGCCCATCCCGCCCACGCCCATCGGCGGCACCTAGGATCACGGCTGATGTACGTCCGGCGCAATTATTCGCAGTCGTTCTTCCACCGGCGCAAAAAGCCGCCCTATGTGCGGCGGGCCGTGTTCCTGCTGCTCATCGCCGGGCTGGTGTATTTTGGCTACCAGGTGGCCACGCAGCCGGCGGCCTTCGCCGCCACCACCTATACCCTGCTGTTCGCGCAGACCACCCCCACCCCGCTGCCGGGGACGCTGGTGATGCAGGCACAGGATTATTATCTGGCGGGCGACCTGGACCAGGCCGCCGCCTATTATGAACTGGCGCTGGCGCAGCGGCCGGAGAACCCGGAATACCTGTACGATTACGGCCAAATCCAGATTGACCGCAACCAGCCCGCCGCCGCGCTGACGGCCGGCGCAACCATCAACCGGCTGTTCCCGGAGGATGTGCGCGGCATGGCCCTGCGGGCGCGGGCGCTGGCCTGGCAGGGCGATTACAGCGCGGCCATCCCGGTGGCGCTGGCCGGGCTGCAAATTGACTCCAATTTTGCCCCGCTGTACGAAGCATTGTCGCGGGCGTACATTGGCGCGTCGCAGTGGGCGCAGGGGGTGGAGGCCGGGCTGCGGGCGGTTGACCTGGCCCCCGACGATGTGCGGGCCCGCTGGGCCTACGCCGGCGCGTTGATGGCCGTGGGCGCACGGGAACGGGCCGTGCTGGAACTGGAGAACACCCTCACCCTGCAACCCATGTTCATCCCGCCCTATTTTGAACTGGCCTTCATGTATCTTTCGGCTGACCGCGACCAGGAAGCGATTGACCTGTATAACCGCGTCCTGGGGATGCAGCCGCGCAACGCCCGTGCCATGCTGCGCCTGTGCGAGGCCTATCGCAAAATTGGTGAATTTGAACGCGCCATCGGCATGTGCCAGGATGCCGTCACCACCGACCCGGCATTTACGGCGGCGCAGTATCGCCTGGGCATTTTGCGCTACAACCGGCGCGAATTCGCCGCGGCTCGCACGGCCTTTCAGGCCTGCGTGGACCAGGACCCCGGCAGCCTGGAATGCACCTTTCGCCTGGGGCTGGCGCATTATTACGTGGCCAGCACCGGCTACCAGACCTGCGTGAACGCCGGCAGCCGCGCCTGTGATGTGCGCCCGGATTGTGAGGTGGCCGCCCGCCTGCTGGAAGAATCCCTGGGGCGGGCGCAGCTTCAGGGTGGGCTGGAAGACACCATCGCCATCATCCGGGAGGGCCTGCAGGCCCTCAGCGCCGATCCGGCCTGCCCCGGTTTTAGCGCCCGCCGGCCGGAGAGCACCCCGGAACCCACCGCCGAAGCCGCACAGTAAGCCGCCGTTGAGTAGACTGGTGAACGCCTGTGAATATTCGCACCCCGCGCCGCTATCGCAGCCCCCGCCGCAACATTATTCCCTTCCGGCGCATCCTGCTGATGCTGCTGGCGGTGGTGGTCATCGTGGCCGGCGTGGGCGTGTATGAAAATCGCGCCACCCTCAGCCCGGTGGTGGATCGCCTGGCCGGGACGGCCATCATGAGCCTGCAAAGCGGGGCGCAAACGCTGGTCGCGCCCACGGCCACCGCCACCCGTGACCCGCGCAACGACATCATCAGCGCCCAGAACTTCTGGCAGGGCGGTGCCGTGACCGAAGCGCTGCGGCTGTACCTGCCCGCGCTGCCGTCGCTGCCCAACGATGTCGAAGCGCATTACCGCGTTACCCTGGGGATGATTATTCAGGGCGATGTGAACGGCGCGGTGCTGCACGCCGGGCAGGCCGTCACCGCCAACCCGTTCTCGTCGGATGCCTGGGCCATTCAATCGTGGGCGCTGGACTGGGCCGGGCAAAGCGGCGCGGCCATCGCCAGCGGTTTGCAGGCCCGCGAGTTCGACCCGCAAAATCCGCGGGCGCTGGCCTGGCTGGCGGAGGCCTATAAATCCGCCGGGCAAATTTCCCGCGCTCAGTCCACCGTGGCGCAGGCGCTGGAGCTTGACCCCACCAGCGTGGAAGCGCTGCGGGCCCGCGGCTTAATCATCTGGAATGGCCTGTTCGACCCGGTGACGGCCATCGGCGATTTTCGCGCGGCCTATGCCCTGGCAGAAACCGCCAACCCGGCGATGGCCGCGCTGATCGCGGTGGATATTGCCCAGTTAGAGATGGGCAGCAACCAGAATTACGATGAGGCCATCCGCATCCTGAACGATGTGCTGGAGAAGAACCCGGAGAACACCACCGCCCTGTTCTGGATGGGATCGGCCTATTTCCGCGGCAAGGGCGACCCCGCGCAGGCGGCCAGCTTTTTACAGCGCTGTGTGGATTTTAACCCGCAGAATATCGGCTGTTATTACCTGCTGGGGCGCACCCAGCTTCAGACTGATCAGATAGGCGCGGGGGCAGAATCGCTGACGCGGGCGGTGGAACTGGGTTCCACCTTCCCCCGCCATTACTGGTGGGCGGCCCGGGCACAGATCGACCTGGGCAACTGCGCCCGCGCCATCGACTTTTTGGAGCCGGGCTATCAACTGGCGCTCCAGGGCAGCGACGCGCAGCTCATCAGCGATTTTGAAGCGATTCGCCCGCTGTGCGGCCTGGGCGGCGTGGCCGAACCCACGCCCATCCCCACCGAAGAAGCCGCCGATGCCTGATGCCGCGGCGGGTTAAGCTGGCTCCGCGCAGGAAGGCAGCGCGTTGTAATCCCGGGACCAGGTGCGCCCGTAAAACGCCAGATACTCGCGCACCTGGCTGCCCCAGTAGGTATTATCGTGCTCGCCGGTGGGGTTGACGACATAGGTATGCTGGATGCTGCGCTGCGTCAGCCGGCTGGATAAAAGCTGCACGCTGGGCCCGGCCGAATCACCTGCGCCGTTGTCCAGGTACAGGCGCAGCCCGGCTTCCTGGAGCGCCGGCGAATTAAGCGCCAGTTCCAGCGGGTTAAAGGGGGGCGGAATTTCGCCGGTATCGTTGGGGAAGTAGCCGCTGTGGGCCGCCGCCACGCCAAAAATATCCGGGTGGCGCAGGGCGATGCTGTAGGCCCAGAACCCCCCGCGCGAAATGCCGGCAATCGCCCGGTAGGCCGGCCGCGACCACACGCAAAAATTGCGCTCCACCTGCGGCAGCAGTTCTTCCAGAATCACCCGTTCATAAGACGGGTCGGGCGGGAACTGGTTAAACTGGCCGATGCTGCCCAGGTAGGGCATCACCAGCAGCATGGGTGGCAGTTCGCCGGCCAGGATGCCCGCATCCAGCGCGTCTAACATGCCCAGGTCTTCCCACTGTTCCTCCCGATAGCTGAGGCCGTGCAGCAAAATGACCAGCGGAAAGCGCCGCTGCGTGCTGAAGTAACAGGGCGGCACATACACCCGAAAACGCAAATTTTCATCGGCGATGGCGCTCAGGTTATCATCAAATTCAATCACCTGGCCGGTTTGCTCATCGCAGGGGAACAGCGTGGGCGTGGGCAGCAGTTCCGGCGTGGCCGTGGGCGGCAGCGTGGGCGTGAGGGTGGGCGTGGGTGTGGCGGTGGGCGGCACCGTGGCCGTGGGCGGGCTGGTGATGACAATGGCCACGGGGGTCGGGTCATAGGGGGCCAGCGGGTCGCAGCCCATCAACAGGCTTACCAGCAGCAGCAGCGCCGGCACAGGCAGGCATTTTCTCACAGGCACATCGCTTCCACGTCGGGTATGAATGGATCGCCTGTCATTATAAGGCCGGATGGCGGCCGGGCAAGGCAGCAGAAAACCAGACTCACCCTTGAAACGGCCGGCAAAAAGCGCTATACTCTTTATCAACACGCGGGAGTAATTCAGTGGTAGAATGTTTCCTTGCCAAGGAAAATGTCGTGAGTTCGAATCTCATCTCCCGCTTCTCCCAAAATCCGGCCCACGCCGGATTTTTTGATTCACCGCCCCGGTGCCTCAGCGGGCCAGGCGGGGCAGTTCGCGGCGCAGCGCCCGCTCATACTCGTAACTGTCCACTTCGGTGCTGTGGCGCGGCGAGGCATGAAAAATCCGGCGCTGGCGTTCCAGGTCGCGCTGAATGCGCCGGCGCACGTCCCCCGGCAGTTCATACCCGCCGGTGATGCGCTGCGCCACCAGCCGCGCCTGCCAGTCCGCCAGCGTCCAGATGCAGCCCTGCGGTTGCAGCAGCCCGATGAAGTACAGCGTGGGAAAATCCGGGTGGAAGACGCGCAAATACAGCGGCACGTCTTTATCCTCAAAATCAATCAGCGCCGGGTCAAGAAACGGAAAGGTGATGCGGTAGCCGGTGGCAGCGATGATGGCATCGTAATCTTCGGCGGTGCCATCCACAAAATGCACCGTGGGGCCGTCAAACCGGGCGATGTCTTTGCGCGGCTGGATGGCCCCGTGTTTGAGCCAGTATAAAAGCTGCGAATTGGCGATGGGGTGCGCTTCCAGAATGCCATGATCCGGTTCTGGCAGGCCGTAGGGCGCAGCGCCGCCCGTCACCAGCCGCCAGATGAGCCACACCCCGCGCCGGCGCACGGCCCGCGGCAGCCAGTGAAAACGGGCATTGACCACATCCGGCGGGCTGCCAAAGATCACTTTGGGGATCACATAATAGCCGCGCCGCCAGCTAAGGCCGGTGAAGGATGCCTGGCGGGCCACATCGCAGGCAATATCGCAGGCGGAATTGCCGCCGCCAATGACCAGCACCCGCTGCCCGCGGTAGCGCCCCGGCGTGCGATACTCATGCGCGTGGCACAGATCGCCGCTGAACGTGCCGGGATATTCTGGCCGGCGCGGGTTCCACAGGTGCCCGCTGGCCACCAGCACATGATCGAAATCTTCCACGCGGCCATCGCCCAGGGTGATGCGCCAGGCGTGCCCCGGCCGCGGCTCCACCTGGCGCACTTCGGTATTGAACTGGATGTATGGCTCTACCCCAAAGTGGCGGGCATAAGCCTGGAAGTAATCTTTGAGCTGGCGGTGATTGGGGTAATCCGGGTAGTGGGCGGGCATGGGGTAATCGTGGTACTGCGACAGCGTGCGGGAGCTGATGATGTGCGCGGTTTCGTAAACGCTGGAATGGCCGCCGGGGGTTTCGCTGTACAGCCAGTTACCGCCCACGGCCGCCTGACGATCATACACCACCAGCCGCGTGAGGCCCGCCTGAAGCAAATTTTTGGCGGCGGCGATGCCCGAAGGCCCCGCGCCAATGACACACACCCGCGCCTGCCTGCCGATCTTCATGGCCGCCCCCGCTGCTTAAAGATTGTTGAACTGGATGGTGGCACTGTGCGCCACCAGGCTGCCCGGCTCACCGTCGGCCTGCACGTTAATATCCAGAAAAATGCCGCCGCAATCGGTGATGTCTTCGCCATCCGGCGAAAGCTGGAAAATTTGCACCCGCAGCCGCGCCTGATCGTAAAATTCCGGTGTCAGCTCCAGGCTGGTGCGGGCCACGCCGCGGCCCAGGCTCACCGTCTGGTCGCCGCGCACATTCACGCTGGCGTACAGGGCGCTCAGGCGCAGCACCACCTCGGCGCTGGCCCGCCAGGCCCCGCTGCTGTCCGGCTCAAAGCCAATCGTCACCGGGGCCGGCTGGCCAGCCACCAGCACCCGCGGCACCGCCACCAGCACCCGCCGGGCGATTTTGTGGCTGCCGGCATCGCGGTTGTCGCCGGCCAGCCGGTCATATTCCAGCAGTTCGTGGGCCGCGTTTTTGCCCTTCTGCGTCAATTCCAGGATGCCATCGCTGCGGGCGGCGATGTACTGGTTCGTCACCAGGCGGCGTTTGGCTTTGTCAAAACTGCGGTCACTCAGCCCCAGGCTGTCGATCAGGTCATCCGCGCTGGCGACCCCCCTGGATAAGTAGCGCAGCATCTCCAGCGCCCCGGTCAGCGGTTCAAGCTGTTTGAGGTAGATGGGCATTTCAACAGACATGGTTTTTCCCTGGTGAAGTTTCGCCGGCGAACACTACGCCTGTAGTATAACCGTGGGCGGGGGAACGGGCAAACGCCGGCCAGTCCCGGGCCCGGGCCGGGGCCCGCGCCCCGGCCCGGCCGGCTGACTCACGGTTTGATGAAGGTGGTATCGTAGGGCTGCTGCACGAAGCCGCCATTACGCACCAGCGCCAGGCGCAGCATATACGTCCCCGGCGGCAGCCCTTCCGCCATCAGCATCTCAAGCTGGCCATCCACGACGGAACTGTAGCCGGGGTTGCCCAGGGGGGTCCAGGTGGTGAAGGGGCCGCCCTGAATGTAAATGTGATAAAAATCGGCGATGCTGGCATCGAACTGCACCGTCCCCACGATGGGCACGTTGCCGGTGATGGTTTCACCGCTGGCCGGCGAATTGATGACGGCGGTGGTGATGCCCGGCCCCCACCCTGGCTCCGGCGGCGGCGCGGCCACCAGCAGTTCCGGCCAGCAGTCGATGGTGGGCAGGATGGCCAGCCCGGCGCTGCGGGCATAATTTTCCGCTTCCACCATATCCCCCTGCGAGGTCAGCGGCGGCTGGATGAACAGCAAATCCTGAATGCCGGGGGTGCTGCTCACCAGGCTGGCGGGCACGCGGCAGTAGCGCGGCGGCGGCGGTGTTTTATCGCCGGGGTTCACCTGGAACTGAATGCCGGCCGCGACACTTTCCGGGATGGGGAACACCAGCGCCCGGTAAACGCCGGGGCTGACGAGCTGAATGGTCTCGCCGGGCAGCGTGGGCACGGGCGTTTCGGGCAGAAATTGCAGGTTGCCCGCGCCATCCGGGATGCCCACCGGGCCATCCAGAAACCATTCATTGATGGTGGCCGGGCACTCCGGCGCGGGATCGTTCAGGCGGCGCACATCGCAGATGCGCTGCAAGGACATGCCGCCGGGCGGCTCCGGCTTATCCTGCAAAAGCTGCCCGCCCACCGCCAGCGCGTTCATCATGGTGGGGTTGGCATAAATGCCGGTGATGACGGCGTTCCAGATGGGGGCCGCGCCGGACAGCCCGGACACGTTGGACATGGGCGTACCGTCGTTGTTGCCCACCCACACCCCCACCGCCAGATTACGGGTGTAGCCCACCGTCCAGTTGTCTTTGTAATCGTTGGTGGTGCCGGTTTTGACGGAAGACGCGATGCCATCCGTCCGCAGCGGGCTGCTGGTGCCCATGGCCGGGGCGCGGGCGACATTATCGCTCAGGACATCGGTGATGGTGTAGGCAATCCGCGGATCCAGCACCTGCCGCCCGAAGCCGGTACGGTCAACGGTGGCCGGGGTCATGCGCCCCGTGCCGGACGGACAGCCATTTTCGTACTGGTAGAGGATATCGCCGGCACTGTTGAGGATGCACAGGATGGCGGTGGGGCGCACATAGGCCCCCTGGTTGGCGAAGACGGCATAGCCGGCGGTCAGTTCCACCAGGCTCACTTCGCCGCCGCCCAGGGTGAGCGATAAGCCGTACTGCGTGGCATCCTGGTTCAGGGTATCCACACCGAAGCGGCGCATCAATTCCAGCAGATAATCCACCCCCACCAGGCGCAGCGTTTGCACGGCCGGGATGTTGTAACTGTTGGCCAGGGCGCTGCGGATGGTGACGGGGCCGTGGAAGCGGCCGTCATAATTGCGCGGCGAATAGGTGGGCTGCCCGGCGATGCCAATATCCGTGCGCGTATCCCAGATGACATCGCCGGCGGTCATGCCGCGTTCCATGGCGGCGGCATAGGTGAAGGCTTTCATGGTGCTGCCCGGCTGCCGCAGGGCAATGGTCACGTTCACCCGGCCGTCAATGAGCGTGCTGTTATAATCAATGCTGCCCACCATCGCCAGAATTTCGCCGGTGAGCGGCTTAAGGGCAATCACGGCGGCATTGGACACCTGGCGGTCGGTGAGGGTGGACACCTGGGTGCGGGCGGTGTTCTGCGCCATGGCGTTAATTTGCTGGTCAACCGTGGTATACACCCGGAAGCCGCCGCGGGCCACTTCCTCCGGCGGGTAGCCCAGGTCGGTCATCAGCCGTTCAAATTCGCTGCGGGCATACACGGTGAAATGCGGCGCATTCAACGACACATCCGGCGTGACGAAGCTCAGCCCTTCGGCGAGCGCTGCTTCGCGCTGGCGTTCCGTGATGTAACCTTCCTCCACCATTTCCTGCAACACCTGGCGCTGGCGGGCATAAACCGCTGCCTGCACTGCCGGGTCGGGGTTCAGCGGATCCAGCCCGGCCGGGGACTGCGGCAGCCCGGCCAGCAGGGCGGCTTCGCCCAGGGTTAAAAACTGCACATCCTTACCGAACAGCGTTTGCGCGGCGGTCTGGGCCCCGTAAGCGAGATTGCCATAGTAAATCTCGTTCAGGTACATGGCCAGGATTTCGTCTTTGGATTTGCGCCCGGTGAGCAGCACCGCCAGGATGATTTCTTCGGCTTTGCGCTGCACACTCACTTCGCTGCGCTTCTCAAAGTCGAACAGCACATTACGCACCACCTGCTGCGTGATGGTGCTGCCGCCGGCCGTGCGCTCGCCGGCTTCGGCCCCCAGGTAATTGAGGAAAGCGACCACGGTCGCCGGCACATCCACGCCGATATTGTCGCGGAAGGAATCATCTTCGATGGCGATGGTGGCATCAATCAGCACCCGGGGGAAGCGTTCATAGGGCACGCGCACGCGGCGGCCTTCGCCAAACGCCTCGAACAATTCGTTGCCATAGCGATCATAGATGAAGGTGCTTTCAAAGCTGCGGTAATCGTCCACGCGGGCGATCTGTTCTTCCCACACCGCCTCAATGCGGGGGATGAAGATGGCCGCGGCGGCAGCCGTGACCAGGGTGGTGCCACCGCAAAAAGTGACGATGAGGCCCACGGCCAGCCACAGGCAGCCGGCATTCAGCCCCAGGACGCGGGAACGCTGGCGGCGGCGCGGAAGCTGTTTTTGGGCCGGGGCGGGCGGCGGCGCGGGCACATACGGCCCCTGCGCCGGGACTGCGCCGGGCGGGGCCGTGCGCTGGTAGCGCCGGTCATCGGTGAGGGCCGGGTTGGGCATGGTATAGCCGGCATCCGGCGCGGGGATGGCCGGCGGCGCGGGCCGGGGCACCGGGGCCGCGGGCACACTGGGCGGCACCGGGTGCGGCACGGTGGCGTAGGCCTGGTTGGGCAGGGTGGGCTGCGATGGCGGGCGCACCACGGTCTCCTGGCCAAAGCGCTGCATCTCCGGGTTCGGGTCCAGCCCGCCGCTGCCCGGCAGCGTCGCCTCGGACGGCGGGCGCGGGGGCGCGGCATGGCGCAGCGTGGCCCGGTTATAATCATCAATCTCCTGGCCGGCGGTGGGGCCGGTGCCAGGCGGGCGAGCCAGGGGCAGCTTAAACGGCACATCCTCATCCGGGATGTCCATATCGGCGGTATCGTCGTCGCTCAGCGGCGGCTCGACATAATCATGGTCGCCGGGGTGTTTGGGCACCGTGTTATCCTTCTGCCAGTCGTGATCCTGCTCGCCAGACATGAGTCTCTCTCCAACAATTCACCGGCCGGGGCAGGTGAGCAGCATGGTGTGCTGTGTACGGGCGTGATGATGGTCATCGTCAGTGTAGCACAGGCTTACGGAAAATAAACCTGTGCCTGCCTGACGATTGCAGGGTGCTAAAACGCCGTAAAGACACCGGTCGCCTGCACATCCACGCGCACACCTTCCAGCTCCCGCGGCAGAATGTCCTCCAGGATGAGCTGCGCCTGCGGCAGTTTGAGATCCACCATCACCACCAGCGCCGGCTCATCGGTATACTGCCCGTCGCGCATGGCGATGCCAATGCCCACGCCGATCACATGGGGGTAGCGCATCAGCGCCGGCGCATATTTCGCCTGAAGTTCGGTCAATTTGGCCATCTGTTCATCGTTCAACATCCGCCCTCCTCACCTGGCAACAGCCTAAAACATGATGTTCATCTCATCCAGCACGCGATCAATGGGTGTAAAAATGGTGCTCACCCCCGACCCGGCAAAGAGCAGCCCCACGGCAATCTGCGAGCCAGACATAACGATGAGCGAGCCGGAATCGCCCCCCTGGCTCATGCCGCTGGCGATGACCTGACCGACGAAGCGGGCGGTACGCGGCCCCCGCGCCGTGCTGTAACCCACATCCACCGTGGCATTCACCAGGTTCACCACGCCTTCGGTGGTATCGGTGGTGCGGCCGGTCTTGCGGACGCGCATCCCCAGGGCCGGCAGGCGCGTGCCGGTGATGCGCCCAATATTGCGAATATCGCTGCTGAACATGGCCGGGTTGATGGGCCGGGCCAGGGCACAATCCACGCTGTTGTCCGGGATGGCCATTTGCGCTTCGACGGTGGTGGGGCCGGTGGTGTTCAGCAGCGGGGCCGCCTCAGCCGTGGCCGATTGCACGGCAAGGCGCTTTTCGGAGCCGTTCAGCCGCGCCAGCACATTCCCGAAAGTGGCCACCAGGTCGGCAATATCGCAGCCGCTGGAGCGCGGCGGCGTGCCCGTGCCGGGGTTGGGGTTGGGATTCGGGTTGGGGTCAGGGATGGGCAGCGGGTCATGCGGCAGCGGTGGCGGCGGTGGCGGCGGCGGGGATACCGGCGGCGGCACCACCGGGTCGCCCACGTAACGCAGTTCGCGGAAGCGCTCCAGCCGGGCCACCACATCGGCCGGGTTTAACCCGCGATCCAGCGCGGCCGGCTGCAAAATGGGATCGCCAATGAGGGCATCATTGCTGTTGGCCAGCACATGATTATTCGAGAGCAGCAGCGGCTCGCCGGTCACTTTATCGCGCACCAGCACGCCCAGCGTGCCGGCCGTCACTTTGTAATGGCCGATGCTCACCCCGCCGGGGATGAGCGGCCGCCAGCGGTCACGCGGGCCGATATTCTGCGCCCGGATGGGGCCGGTTTCAAGGACATCGGTCTTAATGCCTTCCAGATCACGCGGGACTAAATCCTCCCGGCGCAGCGTTTCGACCGGCTTCTTCTCCTCCACCAGCGCCACCAGACATAACTCATCGGTGCGCTCGCCCTTAAAATCGCGGTAGCCCAGACCCACCCCGATAACCCCGGCTTTCGCCAGCAGCATCAGTTGAAAACGGCGCTGTGCTTCCAGCAGTTGACCCAGCAGTGAGGACATGTCTAACGCCTTCCTGATTGCGCTTCAGTCGATCATGAGGGGCCGCGCCCGTGCCCGGCCCGGTGAACAGCGTCCATGAATGTACCGATTGTATCACGCTCTGGCGCTTCCCGTGCTGGCCGGCCAGTCCCGGGCCAGCATGGCATACACCACCGCATCATGCAGAAGCTGGCCGGCGCGGGTGGACTGGCGCAGGGTGGCTTCTGGCACAAAGCCCAGGCGCTCTGGCACGGCGCGGCTGGCCTGGTTGCCGGCGGCGCAGACAATTTCTACCCGGTTCAGGTGCAGCGTCCGCAGCGCATAATCGGTGAGGGCCCGCACGGCCCGCGTCATCAGGCCGCGGCCGGTGAAGGGGGCCCCCAGCCAGTAGCCCAGTTCGGTTTTCAGGCTGGCATAATCCAGATAGTGATAGCCAATGCCGCCGGCGACCTCTGCGCCCTGCCACACGATGCACTGAAAGCCGTTGCCGGCCGCATACTGCGCCAGCGCCGTTTGCACAAAGGCCGCCGTATCCGCCACCGTCAGCGTGCTGTCCACCCAGGGCAGCCAGGGCCGCAGGTGTTCCCGGCTGGCAGCGGTGCAGGCAAACACTTTGTCGGCGTGGCGCTGTTCGTGCAGCGTCAGGCTGAGGTCATCGCCCAGGGGCCAGCGGAATTCCGGCTGTGGCAGCACGGGCTGCCAGTCGGCGGCCAGCATGGCATAGAGTTCCAGGTCAATAAAATGATCCACCAGGTATTCATCCTGGCGCAAAATGCCCTCCCGCTGAAAGCCCAGGCGCTGCGGAATGGCGGCGCTGCGCGGGTTATCGGTGGCGGCGCGAATGATGATGCGGTTCAGTTTAAGCGTGCCGAAAGCAAAATCGCACAGGGCCCGCACGGCCTTCGTCATGATGCCGCGGCCGGCCGCCGCTTCGGACAGCCAGTAGCCCAGTTCGGCTTTGCCGGCGGCCTTATTCCGCACATGCAGGCTGATGCCCCCCACCAGGTCGCCCCGGTGATAGATCATGGTGGCGTACACGCTGCCCTCCGCGAAGGCCTGGCGCATGGATTGAATGAACGCGCGGGCATCGTCGGCGCTGTGGTAATGGCGGGCCCAGCCCAGATGCTGCCCGATGTAAGCGCGGCTGGCGGCGACGGCCGCGAACTGCGCTTCGGCCTGCGTCTCATCCACCAGATGCAGCGCCAGCCCGTCTTCCACCTGCAATGCAAACATAGGGCCCCGCCTTTCTGCTTCCCCGTGGTGCCGGTTAATCCGGCGGTATTATAACATCGCTTTGCGTGGCGGGCGGCTTTGCGGTTCAATAGAGGGCACACACCGGGAAGGTTAACACAATGCCCCTGAGCCTGTTATGGACTACCCCTGAAGAGCGTTCCCTGGCCCCGCGCCTGGGCGCAGAGACCGCGCTGGATTTGCAACTGGCGGCGCTGGCCCGGCAGCTTGCCCCGGCCGCGGGGGATGATCGCGCCCTGCTGGCCATCCTGCTCAACCTGTGCCAGGATGAAACGGTCATCCGTTATCGCCAGGACATTCTGTCCGACTGGCTGGCGCTGCCGGCGCTGGTGCCGCGTTTTGAAGCAGCGCTGACGGCCATCCAGACGCTGGAGAGCTACCTCACCTACCCGGACTGGCACGAAACGGCGCTGCAAAAAGTGGCCTGGCGGCTGAGCGAACTGGAAAATTACGTGGCCTGCGTGCTGCTGTTCGCGGCGCTGCTGCGCGAAGCCGGCGACGGCCTGCGCTCCGAAGGCATGATCCGGCTGCGCCAGGCGGTGCAGGCCATCACCGAAGAGGCGCAGTTTCAACAGCTTCAGCAGGAACTGCCGCAGCTGATGCCGCGCATTCGCAGCATTGGCAGCATCACCGTGGGCATTAACCTGGATGAAGACATGCGTCCCACCACCGCCACCCTGCTCACGGCCAACCCCTATCATTTTCAGGCTTCGTCCATGATGAGCCGGCTGTTCCCCAAAAAAGGCGATTCCGGCACCACCGACCGGCCGCTGCACGACAGCCGCCAGGTGAATACGGGCGGTGCGTCGTTTGCGGTGGAACTGCGCCGCACCGACAGCCCGTTTATGCCGCCGCTGTTCCGCGATTTAACGCTGATGCTGGAAGACATCAGCCGGCCGGTGGTGCAGGCGCTCAAAAAATACACCGCGCTGCACAGCCAGTTCTTTGTGGCGCTCAAAACGGAGATCACCTTTTACCTGGGGGCGGTGCGCCTCATCCGCCGGCTGGAGGCGGCCGGGCTGCCGGTGTGCGTACCGCAGATCGCCCCGGCGCAGGAACGGCGGACCGAACTGGCGGGGCTGTATAACCTGCATCTGGCGCTGCTGGTGCAGGGGCGCGGGCAGCCCGCGCGGGAGATGGTGGTGATGAACGATGCCCGCTTCACCCCGGACGGGCGCATCTTCATCCTCACCGGGCCCAACATGGGCGGCAAGACCACCTACACCGGCGCGGTGGGCGTGGCGCAGGTGCTGTTCCAGGCGGGGCTGCATGTGCCGGCCGTCAGCGCCCGCATGAGCCTCGCCGATGGCATTTACACCCACTTCGCCACCGAAGAACGGCCCGAGGGCAACACCGGCCGCCTGGGCGAAGAAGCGCAGCGCCTGCACGCCATCTTTCAGCAGGCCACCGGGCAAAGCCTCATCCTGATGAACGAATCGCTGGCCAGCACCAGCCTCAGCGAAGGGCTGTACCTGGCGCGGGAGGTGGTCAAAATCCTGCGCGTCCTGGGGGCGCGGGCCATTTTCGCCACCCATCTGCACGATCTGGCGCTGGAATGCGACCGGCTGAACGCGGAAACGCCCGGCACCAGCCCCAGGAAGAACGCCCCGGCGAAACCACCGTCCGGCGCACGTACCGCATTGTGCCCGGCGCACCGGCCGGCAAAAGCTACGCCATCGAACTGGCGGCGCAGTATGGCCTCAGCTACGGGCAGTTGCTGGCGCTGCTGCAAGAGCGCCGGGTGCTGTGAGGGCCGTCCCTATCGCGCCGGCGGGTGCCGGTGCAGCCACTGCACGCCGATGATGGTCTTGGCATCCTGAATACGCCCATCGGCGATGGCGGCCAGCGCCTCCGCCAGCGGCAGCGCCACCAGGCGAATCGCTTCGCCTTCCGGGCCCGGTT
Organism: Anaerolineae bacterium; assembly: GCA_025454495.1. Taxonomy (GTDB): domain Bacteria; phylum Chloroflexota; class Anaerolineae; order Aggregatilineales; family Phototrophicaceae; genus JALHOR01. Next base: position 6,039 of record JALOOI010000013.1, on the reverse strand, counting down.
TTATCCTGCGCGGTTACGCCGGCATAATACAGGTGAATGCGCTCCGATGTGCCGCCCGGACTGAGGAAAAAAGTGCTGATGTGCTGCACGCTGTGCAGCGTGTAGCCAATCTCCTCCTCGATCTCGCGGCGCAGGGTGGCTTCCGGCGCTTCGCCGGCTTCCACCGTGCCGGCCGGCACTTCCAGCAGCCAGCCGCTGCCTTTCGTATACGCCGGGTAGCGGAACTGTTCGGTGAACAGCAGCGTACCGGCCGCCACGTCATGCACGAGGGCCGCCACGCTGTCGCCGCGCTCAAAATTGAGGCGCACCAGTTCCGCGCTCATGCGGCCGTCGTCCAGTTCATGCGTCAGCCGGGCTTCCTGAATGCGGAAAAACGCCTGCTGGAACACCACACGCTGGCTGAGGATGTGCACCCGGCGCGGCATGGTTAGCTGTCCACCCACACGGGCAAATGCCCCAGGGCGATGATGTTGTGCCACTGGGCCCGGTCGCCTTCGGTCAAAATGGCCGCCTCCGCGATGATCTCCGCGCCGGCTTTTTGCAGAATGAGCCGCATTCCCTGTAACGTGCTGCCGGTAGAGATCACATCATCCACGATGGCCACTTTGCGCCCGCCCACCAGGGCGCGATCTTTTTCGTCCAAAAACAGCATTTGCGGCGTGCCGGTGGTAATGCTCAGCGTTTCGGATTGCAGCGCGTCGCCCATATACGGCTTGTAGGATTTGCGCAGCACCACATAGGGCAGCTTTAGCTCGGCGGCCAGGGCATAGGCGATGGGAATGGCTTTGGCCTCGGCCGTCACCAGCAGTTCGGGCTGGCGGGCGGCCAGCGGCGCGGCCAGCGCTCTGGCGGCCGCGGCCACCAGTTCCACATCGCCCAGGATGTTCAAAATGGCGATGCGTACACCGGGCTTAATTTCAAATAAGGGCAGGTGCCGGGTAACTCCGGCGATCTGCACCGTGTGCACCTGTGATTGTGACATGGTATGGCTCTACTCCAGCACTGGCATTATCAAAAAAAGGTAGCCGCGGGGGCCCCGCCGTTATGGCAGGCGGAAGACCAGTTTTTCATCGCACACATAAACGACATCGCCCACGCTGAGCACATGCGGCCCCGTCAGGCGGTCGCCGCGCAGCGTGGTACCGTTGGTGCTGCCCAGGTCTTCCAGAATAAGTTTATCGCCTTCGCGCCGAATCTGGCAATGAAAGCGCGAGACTCCGCGTTCATTCAGCACAAATTCATTCTGCGGGGCCCGGCCGATACGGGTCAGGACGGGTTGCAGGGCGATGAGCTGATCTTTCCATTCGATATGGGTGGGCGTAACGCCGGGGCGCAGTTCCACCGGCGCGGCCGGTGCCGCGGGCGCAGCCGGGGTGATGACCGGCGATGGTTCATCCGCCAGCGTCTGGCGGCGCTGCTGTTCGCGCAGGCGCAGCAGCATGGTATCCTCATGCCGCCCGGTCATGGTGTAAAAAGACTGGGTGGACATGGTTTTGCGGGTGTATTCATCATAAACTTCTTTGCCCTGGGCCAGCCGGAGCGACTGTTCGCGCAGGGCGGCGCGTTCTTCGTTGAGGCGGGCATTTTGCACGCTGGCCGCCGCGATGGCCCCGGCCACCTCATCCAGCACCTGCGATGCCGCCTGATAATCGCCCCGGTCGGCCGCCGCGATGGCCCGTTTGCGGGCCTGGGCCGCCTTCAGCAGCAGCACCGATTGTTCCACCTCCGGCTGAGCCGTGGTTGGCAGGGCCCCCGGAGGACGAATATTGATGGTGACGGGCATCTCGCTCTGGTGGTGGGTGCTGCGGTCGCCGGTGATCTCATCATATTCAAAGCGCAGCCGGGCGATGTGGCATTCGCCCAGGCGCTGCAAGGCGGGAATGTCCAGTTCCAGCACCAGCGTCTTAATCTCATCACTAAAAATATCGCCCAGGTGATAGGTGATATTGCGCCCCGCCGCCTGGAAGGCATAAGCGTTCAACTGGTTCACCCGCAGCACATCCTCCCCCGGCAGGATGCTGATGGCCAGGTTTTGCCCCACCACGTTCAGCAGCCCTTTCAGCTCTTCCTGAAAGATGTGCGGGGTTACTTCCGGGCTTTCGATGAAGTAGTAGGCCCCGCCGCCGGCGTTGGCCATGGCCATCATCAAATCTTCGTTAAATTCATCACCCAGGCCCATGGTGGTGGTGGTCACGCCTTCTTCGCGCTTTTGCTGCACCATCCGCACGAGCTGCCCGGTATCCGTCACCCCCCGGTTGGCCAGCCCATCGCTGATGATGATGACGCGGTTGAGGGCGGCCGCCTTCAGGCTGGCGGCCACATGGCGGCAGCCTTCCAGCCAGCCCCCGCTGAGGTTGGTGGTGCCATGCACGCGAATTTGCTCCAGGCGCTGAATGAGCGTGTCTTTGTGGGTGACGATCTCCGGCTGGAGCAGCGTTTCCACTTTGTCGTTATACAGCACCACCGAAAAAACATCCTGCGCCCCCAGGTGCTGCACCAGGAACTGCGCCGCCTGGCGGGTGTAATCAATCTTGGCCCCCGCCATCGACCCGCTGCGATCCAGCACCAGGCTCAGGTTCAGCGGGCGGCGGGTCTTTTCACCGGCAGCCCCCGCCGACGCAAAACGCGCCATCAGATACAATTTCTGCGGTCTCTCAACCGTCAGCACATCATAATCCAGCGAAAAATCGGCCCGCATCATTTTGTCCTGCGCGTGTTATGCCACCCGGCCTTTCATTTTAGCACAACCCGCTTTTAATCCGGTATTTTCGGCCGCGGGGCCAAAATCGGACTATCGTCCGTTTTCTAACAGCCTTCTAATAGACATCCAGCCCAAAGGCGAGTATGCTTCTAACAGTGAAGCGGACTACAGTCCATTTAATCACGAACTCATCACAGGAGATAATAGACATGGCCACCTGGAACCTGGATACAGCCCACACTTCGGCGGATTTCGCCGTGAAGCACATGATGTTTGCCACGGTACGCGGCAGCTTTTCCGGCATCAGCGGCGTGATTCATTTTGACCCGGCCAACCCTGCCGCGGCGGCTGTGGAAGCCACCATCCCCGCCGCCAGCATCAGCACCGGCATGGCCGACCGCGATAATCACCTGCGCAGCCCGGACTTTCTGGATGTGGCCAACCATGCCAGCATCACCTTTAAGAGCAAAGCCGTGCAGGCGGCCGATGCCAGCCACGCCACGGTGCTGGGCGACCTGACGATTCGCGGTGTGACCCGTGAAGTGACCATGGAAGTGGACTTCCTGGGCACCAGCAAAAACCCCTGGGGGCAGCAGGTGGCCGGGTTCGCCGGGCGCACCACCATCAACCGGGAAGATTTTGGCCTGACGTGGAACCAGGTGCTGGAAGCCGGCGGCGTGCTGGTGGGCAAAGAGATCAAAATTGAGCTGAACGTGGAAGCCAACCCGGCGGCGTAAGCGGCCCCGCCGCCCGCACGAGCATCGGCAGCGCTCACCCCGGAGGTGAGCGTTTTGCATTTGCGAACCCGGTGCCACCTGGACTACAATGTAAGTGGCTGTACCGTAACCATATGCCCCGGCAGGCTTCGCGCGGGCATGTTATAATCAGCCCTGTTCTTTCGACTTGATCGCAAAATGTGGAGGTGCAGCCGTGAGTCGGTGGCCCAACAAATATGTCATTGGTCTTACGGGAAATATTGCCACGGGCAAGAGCGTCGTGCGGCAGATGCTCCAGCACTCCGGCGCATACACCATCGACGCAGACAGCCTGGCGCATCAGGTGATGATGCCCGGCGCACCGGCGTATAAACCGATTGTGGATATGTTCGGCAAATCCATCATCGGCCCCGATGGCCGCATCAACCGGGGGATGCTGGGGCAAATCGTCTTTGCCAACCCGGATTTGCTGAAGAAACTGGAAGAAATCACCCATCCCATCATCCGCCAGGGCATTAACGCGCTGGCCGGCCGGGCCACGCAGCGCGTGGTGGTGATCGAAGCGATTAAGCTGCTGGAGACGGATTTACATACGCTGGTGGATGCGGTGTGGGTGGTGGATGCCAAGCCGCAAACGCAGTATCAGCGGCTGGTGGCGAAGCGCAAAATGAGCGAAGCGGAAGCCAAACAGCGCATCATGGCGCAGGGCCCGCAGGGCGAAAAACTGAAGCGGGCCGCCGTGGTCATTGATAACAATGGCAACGTGGAAGAAACGTGGAAACAGGTGCAGCAGCAGTGGAACGAAATTCGCAAACTGCTGTCCGCCGCGCCGGCCCAGGCGCAGCCGGCCACCGCGCCCACGCCCACGCCGCCCGCCCCGCCGAAAGCCGCGACCGCCGCGCCGGCCCAGTCGCAGCCGCAGCCGCAGGCACAATCACGGCCCGTGGCCCCCGCGCCGCCCGCCCCGCCCCGCCCGGCCCCGACCCCAACCCCGGCCGCCAGCATTGATGCGCCCGAAGTGGCGGTGGATGTCTCCGGTGTCATGGTTAAGCGCGGTTCGCCGGCCAATGCCCAGGATATTGCCACCTTCATCACGGCGGCTTCGGGCCGCCAGGTCTCGCGCATGGACATCATGATGAACTTCGGCCAGAAAAGCTACCTGGTGGCCCATGATAAGAGCCAGGCGGTGATCGGGGTGATGGGCTGGACGGTGGAAAACCTGGTCACGCGGATGGATGAATTTTACGTCGGGCGCAATATTCCGGCCGAAAGCATCATCCACGCGCTGATTGTGGCGGTGGAAGCCGCTTCCAAAGAATTACAGAGCGAAGTCTCCTTCTTCTTCCTGCCCATGGATGCGCCCCCGGCCACGCTGAAGGCCTATGCTGCCGATGGCTACGCGCCGATTGCGCTGAAGGACATCAAAATTCCTGCCTGGCGCGAAGCGGTGGAAGAAACCCTGCGCGAACATGCCTACCAGGTGTACTGGAAGCAGCTGCGTAAAGATCGCGTGTTGCAGCCCATTTAGCCAGCACGTACCCCACCCATCAACGGGCTGTCTGTCGCGGCGGGCAGCCCGTTTGCATTCCCCGGCGCAGGCGGCGGGCTTGCCTTTTACGAACTTTTGTTCTATGATGATGGCAGCGCAACGCCACACCCGGCGGCTGCGTATACCCTGCAAACACACCCGTGATGAGGCGGAGCCGGTATGCCATCCACAACCCACACACGACGCTGGCCCGGACGGGGCGCGGTGCTGCTGGCGGGCAGCATGGTTTTTTTGCTGCTGCTGCCGGTGCTGCTGAACAGCCTGTTGCAGGCCACCGGGCTGCGGCTGGACACGCTGTTCCCCCGGCGCAGCGGGGCGCTGGCCCCCCTGTTTACCCCCACCATCAACTACTGGAGCGCCGATATTGAGCGCTGGTCGGCCCAGTACAGCCTGGACCCCAATTTGCTGGCCACCATCATGCAGATCGAATCGTGCGGGCACCCCACGGTCATCAGCAGCGCCGGGGCCCAGGGCTTATTCCAGGTGATGCCGTTCCATTTTGAAGCCGGCGAATCGTCATTAGACCCCAATACCAACGCCCTCCGCAGCGCCCGCTTCGTGCAGTTCTGCCTGGATTATTCCGGGGATGACCTGGGCTTAACGCTGGCGTGCTACAACGGCGGCCCCTCGGTGGTGAAACGCAATTTTCACACCTGGGCCAAAGAAACGCAGCGTTACTACCTGTGGGCGGTGGGCATTTACAGCGACGCGCTGAAAGGGGCGGCCAGCAGCAGCACGCTGGATGCCTGGTTGCAGGCGGGCGGTGCGCGGCTGTGTGACCAGGCGGCCCGTGCCCTGGGGCTGTAACGGCCTCAGCCCCGCGCTTCCAGCCGCATTTTCATGCCACCATAGGGCCGCAGCGTGACCAGCGGCTCCGGGCGCACGGCGTGGCGCTGGTTCAGCCGCAGCCGGTAGCGCTGCGCGATGGTCGCCAGGATCAATTTCGCTTCCATCATGGCGAAACTGTTGCCGATGCACACCCGCGGCCCGCCGCCAAAGGGCATATAGGCGTAGCGCGGGAGCTGCTTCTCCTGCTCCGGGCGAAAGCGTTCCGGGTCGAACTGGTGGGGCTG
>JALOOI010000167.1 GCA_025454495.1 Anaerolineae bacterium | reverse complement strand
TGCAAACGCCAGATGTCCGGCTGAAAAGAATCGCTCATAGGATGGGTATCCGCGACAAGAAATCCAGTTGAAAGTATTTTAACACAGCAACGGTAATTGTACCGCGCGGCCCGCCGGACGACTATCATTTGAGGGGCGGGCGTGTCAGGAAAGCTGGACAGAAATAAGCCGGACTCCAACGAAAAACGGCGGCGGGGCCGGGGCCATTGCCAGTATCCCCGGTGTGGATACAATGCGGGTGTAGCAAACGAGCTAAAAGGCCTGCTATGGGTTACGAATTCTTTGCCTGTGACTGGGTGATCCAGTATATCATTTGCAAATAGGGTTAGATTAATTCAATATAACACTTCATCAATCGTATCAGGAGCAAGACTGAAGCCCCCCCACCACGAAAAACGCCCCTCGCGGGGCGCTCTCGTCCGGGGCTGGCTGTAAGCCGCCTTCTGTCCTCCGTCGCCGGAGTGGAAATCATCTCTCTGGGATGCCCGTTGCCGGGCACCTCGTGCAGTCTACCCGGGGCTACTTACGGGGCGGGCCGCCCCTTCACCCCTGCTTGACCTTGCTCCCGGTGGGGTTTGCCTGGCTGCACCCGTCGCCGGGTACACCGGTGGTCTCTTACACCGCCGTTTCACCCTCACGTTCCCGCAGGAACGCATTCTCATCTCTGTGGCACTGTGCCGTCGGGTTGCCCCGCCTGGCGTTTCGCCAGCACCGCGCCCTGTGGAGGGCGGACTTTCCTCGACGACCCGCAGGCCGCCGCGATTTCCCGCCATCCCCGGATGCGCTCATTATACCATGCGGCGGCCGGGCCCGGCCCGGTGGCTTTCACGGGCGACGAAACGGCGTGCTGCGGTAATCCGCGAACAGGGCCCGCAGGCGCAGCCGCTGGTATTTGCCGGTGGCCGTCACCGGAATATCGGCCCCCGTCACCACGACTTTGGGCGCTTTATCAAACCCCAGGCGCTGGCGGGCATAGGCCAGCAGCGCGGCGCTGTCCGGCGGGGTCTCGGCCTGCGGCACGATGTAAGCCCCAATTTCTTCGCCGTAGTGGTCATGCTCAAAGCCGATGGCCAGCGCCGCCCGCACGCCGGGGTAGCTCAGCAGCACTTCTTCGATCTCAAACGGGCTGAATTTTACCCCGCCCCGGTTGATGAGTTCCTTCATGCGCCCGGTGATGAAGAAAAAGCGCCGGCCCTGCGCGTCCACCTCAAAAAAGCCTTCATCGCCGGTGTGAAACCAGCCCCCGGCGAAGGCGGCCGCGGTCGCGTCGTCGCGCTGGAAATAGTCCCGCATCACGTTATGCCCGCGCACCACAATTTCGCCGCGCTCACCGGCGGCCAGCGCCTGCCCGCTGCCATCGGTGGCCAGGATGGCCATGTCGTTGGGCGCAATGGGGCAGCCGATAGAAGGATAGCCATAGGCCTGCATCCAGTGCTGGTGTTCCTCCCAGGACAGCGTGACCGGCAGAAAGCAGCTATAACAGGTGGTCTCGCTGAGGCCGTAACCATGCACAATGGCAAAGCCGAATTTGTCTTCAAAGGCGCGGGCAAGCTGCACGGACAGCGTGCCGGCCCCGCAGATAAAATGCCGGAAGCGGGCCAGGTTGCGGCGGTGGATGCCGCTGCCGAAGATCGTTGCGCCCTGCTGCTCCAGGCGCTGCGCGTGTTCCAGCAGGTATTGCAGCAGCGTGGGCACCACGGACACGATGTGCACTTTTTCCCGCACCACGCGCTCCCAGAAGTGCCCCACCGAAAACTGCCGGTTGAGCACGGTGGAGCCGCCCACCAGCAGCGGGGTGATGAGCGTGACCACAATGCCATTGACGTGGTGCATGGGCAGCACGCACATCAGCCGCTGGTTGCCGGTGATGGCGTGCCAGCCGGCGATGCCCTGGGCATCCACCAGCAGATTGTACTGGGTGAGCCGCACGCCTTTGGGTGCGCCGGTGGTGCCGCTGGTATACACCAGCAGCGCGTCATCCTCCAGGGTGGCGGTGCGCTCATTGCCGGCCAGCAGCGGAATATCGCCGGCTTTCGCGCCGCTTTCGTCGCCCAGGAAGGTGGTGGGGCGGTTACGCACCATCTCGCCCAAATGCACGTATTCCGCCCGCACGGCCCCGCCCACCTGCACGATCCCCAGGATGTTCGGTGCGCCGGTTTCGCCCTCGCCGCCGCCCCCGTGAATAATCGTCTCCGCCCGCGCCAGCAGATCATGCATCACAAAGCACACGCTGGCCCGGCTGTGGCGCAGGATATACGCCAGGCGCACATCATCTTCGGCGGTGTTCTGCGGGGCCACCACCGCGCCGATGATCCAGCAGGCGAAGTACAGCAGCACCATATCGGCATCGTTGTAACCGATGGTGGCCACACAGTCGCCGCGTTGCAGGTGCAAATCATCGTACAGGAAATTGGCCACCTGGTGCACCCGCGCCACAAATTCCACATAACTCAGTTCCACGCGCTCGCCCGCGCCATCGTAGGCGATGAGGAACGTTTTTTCCGGCGAGGTTTTGGCGTGCAGCGCCAGCACATCGCGCAGATTGCGAAACGGCACGCTGTACGTGCCGGCAGGCTGACCGGGCAGGTCATGGGCGGCCCGCACAGCGGCGGCCAGGGATTGCGGTGCTGTCATCAGGGTTCCTTTGTCGCGGTGTGAGCGCGGATGATGGTGCCGGCCGCGGGCGCAGCGCTCATTTACGCCACCACAGCCAGCGGCCCAGCCAGCGTTGCAGGATATTCTGGCGGGCTTCGCGCCAGGCATTTTCGGCGATGCGGCTGCTGCGGGCCCCCTCGGCCGTGCCGGCGGCCGGTCGGCCGTAGCGTTCTTCGCTGTAGGTGCGCGTGATGGCCGTCACGGAGCGCTCGGCCGGGGGCAGCTTTTGCACGATGCGGTCGCGCCGTTCTTCGGGCGTGTCTTCCGGCGCGGGCCGCAGCCCGATCAGCGTCAGGTAGCGCTCCAGGCGGCCATAGGCCCGCGCCACCGGGCTGAGGCCGCCAAAGCCGCGCCATTCCCACCACCAGTAAATGAACAGCCCGATCAGCAGCAGCAGCACCACCAGCAGGAACAGCAGCACGGCCGCGCCAATAGCCGGCAGCAGAAAGCTGAGAAAATCGGTCGTGGGCGGCTCCGGCGGGCGCACCGGCGGGGCCACCGTCGGCACGATCACCGGCGTGGCGGTGGGGGTGCTGGTGGGCGTGGGCGTGCTGGTGGGCGGCTCCAGCGGCTGCGCCTGGTTGGGGTTGGGCGTATTCGTCGCAAACGGTGTCGGGCTGGGGATGAGCGTGGGCGTGGCCGAGGGAGTGGCCGTGGGCGGCTCCGCGGCGGCCAGTTCCGGCGGCGCGGCCACCGGCGTATCACCCTCGCGGTTCAGCGGCTGCTGCGCCGAGGTTGGCTCAAATTCCACCCAGCCATAACCGGGGAAATATACCTCCACCCAGGTATGGGCATCGCGTTCCAGCACCACAAACTGCCCCATCGCCGGGTCATACGTCCCCTGGGCAAAACCGGCGGCCATGCGTGCCGGAATGCCGAGCGACCGCAGCATCATAATCATGGCGGAGGCGTAATAGGTGCAGTAGCCCTGGCGCAGCTCGAACAGGAACCATTCCAGCGTATCCACCGTGCCGGGTGGCGCGGGAATGCGTTCATTGTAGGTGATGTTCTGCCGCAGCCAGGTTTCAATCGCTTTCGCCTGGTCATAGGGGGTGGTTGCGCCGGCGGTGGTGACGATCTCGCGGGCCAGGTTCACCACGCGCCCGCTGATGCCAATGCCCGGCGACGCATTCGGATCGACCACCCAGGGCGGGTAAGCGGTGCCGGCGCTGCGTAATTCGGCGGCGGTGGCCACGCTCAGCAGGCTGACCGCCTCGTAGCTCATGCCGCCTTCCAGCACCCGCACCGGCCGAATGACCGAGACATTCACCGGCGAGGCTTCTTCCAGCACCGGGTTGGTGCGGATGACATCCGCCCGGCCGGGCAGCGACACCTGCAACGGCTGCGGCGCGGTGTAGACCAGGCGGCTGCCGCCGGTGCCGATGGTGAACGTCTGGCGTACCTGCACCCGCGCCCCGCCGATCACCTCGCTATCCACGATAATGTCCAGCGGCGGCGTAAGATCGGGCACGCGCAGGCGGGCATTGGGCGACCAGCGGCCGCTGTCGTAAATTTCAAAGACGCGGGAACGCCAGTAGTAGCGGCGATCGTTGGGGGCGCTGACGAACAGCACCGGCTGGTCGCCCAGGCGGATCGCGCCGCCCAGGGACAGGTTATCGCCGCCATAATAATCGGCCGTGGCCGGGCCATCGCCCTCAATCGGTTCGATCAGCCGGTTAAAAAATTCTGCCGCCTGGCGCACCGGGTCAGAATTGAGAAATTCCTGAAAGCGATCCAGCCGTTCCTGCACATTGTGCACCGGCACCAGCCAGGCGATGAGCATCACCAGCAGGGCCAGCAGCGCCCCGGCCTGCAAAAAGCGCCGGCGCAGGTTTTTGGGCGTGGGCACCCGGTGCACATACCAGTCCCATTCGCGGTTTTCCAGGCTGGAACGCACCATCAGCAGCAGGCTGAGGAATAAATAGAGGCCGATGAACGGCTCCAGCGCGGCCGGGCCGGTGTACACGGCCACATTCACCAGCAGCACCATCGCCGGCGGCAGCACCACGCGCCAGAAGCGATCCAGCCGGAACATGTGCCACACGGCGTTATACACCAGAAACCAGAACAGCCCGGCCACCACCAGCGTAAAGGCCAGCGTGTCCTGGTTAATGCCGCCCGTCACCAGGTCGAACAGCCACTGCACAAACCGGCCGATGACCGTGGCCACGCCGTCCACCAGGTTAGCGCCGGCCACATGCCAGGCGGCGATGAACAGGATGGCGAACAGGCCGTAAGTGCCGCTGACGATGAGCGCCAGCAGTTCGTTGTACTGGCTGCGGGCCAGCAGGCAGGAAAAAGCCGCCCCCACCACGATCACCGGCAGCAGGATGGCCGCTTCCAGCGGCCACTCGGCCGCCACCAGCGCCAGGGCCGGCAGCAGCAGCAGCAGCCCCACCAGCAGCAGCGCCAGCGCATCGCCCTGGCGGAAAAAATCCACCCAGGGCTGAAGCAGGCGCTGCGGAAAAGTTTTCACAAAGGCGGGCATCATCACCTGACGCAGGGGCTGACCGGCAGATTGCCGTCATTGTAGCGGCAGTCACCGGCACGATCAACCACTGGCTGACCACCGGGCCCGCGCTGGCGCGGGGTCAGGCGCTGCCGTCTTCGCGGCGCAGGTGCGGGTACAGCAGCACATCGCGGATGATGTGCCGGTTCGTCAGCAGCATCACCACGCGATCCACCCCGATGCCGAAACCGCCGCAGGGGGGCATCCCGTAGCGCATGGCCCGCAGGTAATCCTCATCCAGCGGCGTTTCATCGTCGTCGCCGGTGCGGTAGAGCGCGGCCATCTCCACAAACCGCGCTTCCTGGTCGCGCGGGTCGTTCAATTCGGTGAAGGCGTTGCCAAATTCCATGCCGGCGATGAACACCTCAAAGCGCTCGGTATGGCGGTCATCGCGCTCGGCCCGCTTGGCAAACGGCGACACATCGCGCGGGTATTCACAGATAAACGTGGGCTGGATGAGATGCGGCTCCACATGCGTCCCGAACAATTCATCGACCACCATTTTACCCCAGGGGGTACCGGGCTTCACCCGCTGACCAAAGCGTTCTTCCAGCAGCGCCGCCAGCGATTCAGCATCCGGCGTGGCCATATAATCAATGCCGGTGCGGGCCAGCACCGCCTCGCGGATGGTGAGGCGCTGCCAGGGCGGCGTGAGATCAATGGTATGGTCGCCATACGTGACCTGCGTGCTGCCCAGGACGCGCCCGGCGATGTGCGCCATCATGCGCTCCACGATGTCCATCACACCATGATAATCAATATAGGCTTTGTAGAACTCCATCATGGTAAATTCCGGGTTGTGCTTAAAGCTCACCCCTTCATTACGAAAATCCCGGCCGATCTCGTAGACGGCATCATAACCGCCCACCAGCAGCCGCTTCAGGTACAGCTCAAAGCTGATGCGCAGGTACAGCTCCTGCTCCAGTTGATTGTGAAAGGTGGTGAAGGGCCGCGCTGCCGCGCCACCGTACAGCGGTTGCAGGATGGGCGTTTCCACTTCCAGCATCCCTTCATCGTCCAAAAATTCGCGCATGGCTTTCAGCACCCTGGAACGGACGATGAAGGTATCGCGCACGTTTTTGTTCACGGCCAGGTCGGCATAGCGCTGGCGATAGCGCGTTTCTTTGTCGCTAAATTCGCCATATTCCACCACGCGGCCGTCCTCCTGCACCTGCTGCTTAATCACCGGCAGCGGGCTGAGCGATTTGGCCAGCAGGGTAAAATCCGTCACCCGCACGCTAATTTCGCCGGCGGTGGTACGCATTAATGCGCCGGTGGCCTGCACAAAATCGTCCACTTCAATCAGCTTATCCTTGATGAAGCCGTAGCGCGTTTCATCCAGATCATTAATGCGGAAGAAAAGCTGAATGCGGCCGGTTTCATCTTCGATGTGCATGAAGGCCACTTTGCCCTTGATGCTGGCGCGGCGAATGCGGCCGGCCACCGTCACCAGGGTTTCGGGCGGCTCGGTGGTGCCGGCGGCGGCTTCGGCGGCCTGGCGGGCGGCCAGGGCGGCGGCGGCGGTGTGGGTGCGCGTCACCCGGCGGGGATACAGCTCGATGCCGGCAGCTTCCAGGCGGCGGGCTTTCTCCAGGCGTTCTTCTTCCAGGCGGTTGGGTTGCCACATAGTCGTATCCTGTGCGGGTGCTTCGGGCGGGTGGTGGGTGTGGGACGGGGGCCGGGGTGCAGGGCCGGGCGTGCCGCCCCGCTGCGCCCGGCCGGTCACGGCGGCGCGGCCGCGTTATAAATAGCGCTGCACGGTCGTCAGCAGCATCTGGGCGCTGGCCGGCTTGGCCATGTAGCCATCGCAGCCGGCGGCCAGGTATTTCTGGCGGTCGCTTTCGCCGGTATCGGCCGTGAAGGCGATGATGGGAATCTGGTGCAGGTCGGGCTGCGCCTTAATGCGCTGCGTGGCTTCAATACCGCTGATGTCCGGCAGGTTGATGTCCATGATGATGAGATCGGGCTTTTCGTGGCGGGCCTTCTCCACGCCGGACAGGCCATCCACCGCGCCAAAGACCTCATAGCCGCCCACATGGCTTAAAATGCGGCACACCAGGTCCATATTTTGCGGGTTGTCTTCAATGTAGAGGATGCGTGACTTCATGGTCTTGTCCTGAAAATGCGCCGGGGGGTGGCCCCGGTCTGGCTCTCAATACAGTGCCGGCGGCGGCCCTCACTCGCCCAGGATGCCCACCAGCTTTTCCAGCAGCACGGCTTTGCTCACCGGTTTGGAGATGTAGCCATCGCAGCCGGCTGCCAGGCAGCGTTCTTCGTCGCCATACATGGCATTGGCCGTCAGCGCCACCACGCGCAGCGAGGGCATTTGCTCTTTGATGCGCACCGTGGCATCCAGCCCGTCAATATCCGGCAGGTTAATATCCATCAGGATCAGGTCTGGATGCTGGGTGAGGGCCATGTGTACGCCGGTCAGGCCGTCTTCGGCCTCCATGACCTCGTAGCCATGATGCTGAAGAATTTTGCGTACCAGCCGCATATTTTGTGGATTGTCTTCGACGCACAGGATTCGTCTGGGCATCCCCATCTCCCGTCATGGCTGGCGGCGTGGGCCGCCGCTAATCGGTTTCGCCGGAGCCAACCGGTTCATTGGTGGTGGTGATGCTCGTCCACTCCGGGCGATCCCCGCGCAAATGCCCGTAGATGGGCTTTTCGTTACGCATGATATCGACCAGCGTCGTCAGGTCACTGAAGGGCAGGAAGATGGCCCCGGTGTTGGCGCTCAGGTCTACCAGCGGCGCGGGGGTGGGGCTGTCGTGCGTCAGAAAATAAATATCCAGCCGATACTGCGTATCGGTATTGGGGGCGACCCCGGAGCAGCGCACGATGCCGCGAATGCGGGCTTTCACGCCGCCAAAATCGCGTTCTTCGAGCTGGCGCAGGATAATCATATAGGTTTGAATTTCGAACACAGCGACAGGCAAATCCGACATCGGCGCTTCCCCTGTGGTGCAAAGGCGAACAAAATAACGTGGTGATTATACCAGGGATACCCCCGGAAAACAGCAGGCGGCACCGGGCTTATTTGCCGGCCGCTTTCGCTATGGCGGCCCCGGCGGCCAGCCCGGACATATACGCGCCTTCCATGCGCCCGCGCCCGCCGAAGGCATCGCCGGCGAAGTAGAGGGGCAAATTTTCGGCGGCCAGCGTGTCGTAGGCGTGGGTGGTCAGCGGCACGGAATAGCGCCATTTTTTAAGCTGCTGCTCGATGACGCGGGCATCCTCGCCCAGGTAGGGTTGCAGCGCGTCCAGCATAAAGGCCAGGCTGGTTTCGTCCGGGTCATCGTAATGCTGGCGGCTGTAGCGGGCTTCCATGTGGGCGGTGATGACGCGCTGGCCGGAAATGCCTTTGGCCTGGTTATCGCCCAGCCAGTAGACCGGCTTATTAAAATCCTGCACTGCGCCTGGCTCCGGCAAATTGACGCTGCCTTCCAGGACGAACAGCCCGCACAGGCAGGGGCCATATTCAATGCGTTGCAGCGCGGCGCGGTCGGCATCGGTCAGCGGGATGGCCGTCTTGTTCAGCAGCGCCAGCGACTGCGGCACCGGGGCGGTCATCAGCAGATGATCGCCGGTGTAAATGCGCCCCTGGGCATCGGTCAACTGCCAGGTCTGGCCGATGCGCTCCACGGTGATAATCTCGCTCTCCGTGCTCACCGGCAGCCCCTCGGCCAGATGTTTGGCCAGGCTGTTCATGCCGCCTTTGGTGATGTAGCGGGGGTGCCCGTCCAGCGGGGTACGTTTGAGGCTGCCATCGCTCCAGCCGTAGCCCCACACCGTGACCAGCCCTTCACCCAGCCAGCCGGCGATGGCCTGTTTCATTTCATCGGTACGGGCGGTGAAAAATTGTGCGCCGGTATCGGCCATGCCCTGCTGCACGCGGCGGGTGGCCAGCCGGCCGCCCACGCTGCGCCCTTTGTCCAGCAGGTGCACGCTGAGACCCCGCGCCTGCACCGTGCGGGCCGCCATCAGCCCGGACAGCCCCGCCCCCAGGATTAATACATCTGCTGTCACGTCCCGGAACCTTTCTAAAATGCTGCGCCATCCAGATTATGATAGTCTGGCCCAATGATACACCAGCGCCGTGCTGCTGCAAACGGCGTAGAACGGCCTCAGGCGGGG
>JALOOI010000377.1 GCA_025454495.1 Anaerolineae bacterium | reverse complement strand
CGACGGGCATTGTAACGACAAATGCGGCCCGGCTGTAGAGTGTAACGACAAGAAATTCTTCCAGCATCAAAACTTTTTCAAAAAGTGTGCGTATAGTCGGATAGAGACGACTGAGAGCGAACAGGCAGAGGCACATGGCAAAGCTAAAACGTTGTGAGACAATGATGGCCGATGAAGGCAGCGCGGCACGGCCGCGGTCGGGGTCGCGGTCACGGTCGGGGTCGGGGGCGAACAGTGTGTCGAACAGTGTGTTCATCCTGGCGGGGCTGCTGGTGCTGGCACTGGTGATCGTCGGCGGCGGGGTGGGCGAGGTGTTCGGCTTGATTGGCAGCGTGTTCGCGGCGCTCTTCGCCGGGGTATTCGGGCTGCTGGGAACGCTTTTCGCCACGGTGTTCGGGCTGCTGGGGTCGATTTTCGCCGCGGTGTTCGGGATTATTGGGGCTGTCCTCAGCGCGGTCTTCAGCCTGCTCGGCGTGGTGATCGGCCTGGTGGCCAGCGTGGTGGGCATCGTCCTGGGGCTGGTGGGCGGGCTGCTGGGCCTGGTGGTGGGGCTGGCGGGGGTGTTGATCCCGCTGCTGCTGGTGGCCGGGGTGGTGAAACTGCTGGTAGAGCGCAGCGGGGACGAGGGCAAAGCCAAACGGTCGCCGCAGCGCCTGGAAACAGACTTCAGCGCGGAGGATGCAGAGGTCTGGTACAGCGACAGCGGCCGTGAAAAGCGCAAAAATGATCTTTAGGGCGGGGGGTTAATCCACCGTGTAGCCCAGGCGCTGCAACGCCCGATCCACCGCTTCCAGCACGCTGTCATCCTTATCGCCCAGGGCCGCCACCAGCCCTTCCACCGCCCGGTCATCGCCGATGCGCCCCAGGGCCCCGGCGGCGCTGCGGCGGGCGTTGGGGCTGCTATCGGTCTTCAGCAGGTCGGTGAGTTTATCCAGCGCCCGGTTATCTTTCAGTTCACCGAGCGCCCAGGCGGCATTGTAGCGCACCCATTCCACCGGGTCGGCCAGCGCTTCGATCAGCGGGGTGAGCGCTTCCAGGTAGCCCAGTTCGCCCAGGGCATGGGCCGCGCGGATGCGCACCCATTCATCGCTGTCTTTCAGGCATTTGATGAGCGCCGGTACAGCACTGCGGACGTTGAGCCGGCCCAGGGCTTCGGCGGCGGCGCTGCGTACCGGGGCATCGCTGTCGCCCAGGGCGGCCACCAGCGCTTCGGCCGCGTAAGGATCGGCCAGCCAGCCCAGCGCCGTGGCCGCATGGCGGCGCGTGCCGGGGTCGGTGTGGGTTTTCAGCAGCGTTTTCAGGGGCGGCACCGCCCGCCGGTCGCCCAGTTCGCCCAGGGCTTTGGCGGCCCAGTCCTGCACGCGGGTATCCTTATCCTGGAGCGCCCGCAGCAGCGGCTCCACCGCCCGCCGGTCGCCAATTTCCCCCAGCACCCAGGCGGCCAGGTAGCGCACCTGGGGGTTGCTGTGTTCCAGCGCGGCCAGCGTGGCCTCCATCGCCGCCTGTTCGCGCTCAATCAGGTGGATCGCGGCGCTCTGCTGCGTATCATAATCGGGCGATTCCAGTTGATGGATAAGCATGGCGATGTCGGTGGTGCTGCTCATAGCGTCCTGTCCTGCTGCTGCTGATGGCCGGCGGCTAGTCTCTATTGTAAACGATCCCCTAAATACCACGCAATAATTCAATGGTCTGCTGTTCCAGTTCCCACAAATCCAGCCGTTCCTGGTGCTGGAGCAGTTTACGCAGGCGCGGGTAGCCATCGGCATATTCGCGGGCCCATTCGCGGGCGAAGTGCTGGCTGCGGATTTCCTCCAGCGTCAGCTCCATCAGCCGTTCCAGGCGGGTTTCGCTGAAGCGTTCCAGCCGGCTGAAGATGCCAAACTGGCCGGTGAGCGACGACAGGCGCAGCGCGTGCAGCAGCCCCTCTTCGGTGGCCCGCTGCAAATAATCGTTCAGTTCGCCGCTGACGTATAAATCCAGCATGGCGGCTTCGGGCGGGTAGCCGCGTTTGAACAGCAGCCCGGCCGCCGCCGTCAGGATGTGATGCACAGCCGGCAAAATGGCCTGCTGCATGAACAAATCCAGTTCCACTTCCTGCTGCATGGTCACTTCCACCGCCCCCGCCCGCAGCGACCCCAGGGCTTTGGCCAGCGCCAGCAGCGTGGGCCAGATGCGCCCGCTGGCATCCTGCCCGGCGGCGATGAAGCTGTAAAAGCCCTGGCCGTTCAGGTAGCGCTCGCGGACGGCCGCGCCAAAGGTGCGCGGGGCCACCAGCCCCACATCCACAAACGGCGGCGGCTCGATGTACCCAAAAGCCACATTGTAGCCGCTGGCAAAAATGAGCGTATGCGCCCGCGTGAGGTGCGGCGAAATGCGCTCCAGGTACACGGCCGGCATCACTTCATCCGGCAGCAGCAGCAGCAGCAGATCGGCATTTTTGGCCACCTGTTCCACCGGCAGCGGCGGCAGACCATCCGCCAGGGCCACGGCGTGCGTCTCCTGACTGTTGACCGCCACCTGCAACCGCAGGCCGCTGTCCTGCAAATTGAGCGCCATGGGCCGCCCCAGGCTGCCATAGCCAATGATGCCGATCACTTTATCCGCCAGCACCTGTAAATCGCCATCGTCTTCGTGATAGATCACGGTCATGGGGCGGGCCTTTCGGCGGGCACGGCCGGCCGGGTGGCCCGGCACAGCCCAGGA
>JALOOI010000376.1 GCA_025454495.1 Anaerolineae bacterium | reverse complement strand
GAAACAGGGTGAGGGCTGATCTTTTTCCCGTCCCTCGCCTGGGGGAGAGGGAAACAGGGTGAGGGCTGATCTTTTGCCCTCATCCCCCGGCCCCTTCTCCCTGGGGGCGAAGGGGTGCAGGGCGAAGGGGTGCCGGGGGAGGGCAGCGGGCCCCTACACCGATTGCGACAGCACGGCCAGCACGGTGGGCACAAGCTGCTTTTTGCGGCTCATCAGGCCCGGCGCGTCCAGCGTGTCATCGTTCAGGCGGGCATAGGGCAGCGCACTGATGAGGCGCGGGTGCCCGGCCACCACCAGCCGGCTGTTGCCGCGCACGACATCCGTCACCATCAGCACCGCCAGGCGCAATTTTTGCTCGTCGATCATCTTTTGCAGCGCGGCTTTCAGGTCGGGCAGGCGCTGCTCCAGTTCGCGCAGGTGCCCCACTTCCACCTGGGCCATGGCCACCTGGGCCCCGTTGACCTCATAATATTTGATGTCCGTGCCGACGATCTCTTCACCGGGGCGGCTGCCCAGGCCGGCCCCGGCCGCCAGCAGCGCGTTGCCCAGTTCCGTGATGGCCGCGTCGGTGGCTTCGTCGGCGGTGCCGGGCGTGACCAGTTTGGCCATGCGGGCCAGGTGGCGGGCGGCTTCCGGGTCACGCGGGGTGCTGGTGGGCGACCGAAAAATGAGCGTGTCGGACAGGATGCCGCACAGCAGCAGCCCGGCCAGCGGGGCGGGGAAGTTGATCTTTTGCTCAATGCCGCGTTCGGCCACCAGCGTGGAACAGCTCCCCACCGGCTCGATGCGAAAGCGGATGGGCGCGGCGGTGGGCATACTGCTCAGCCGGTGATGATCCAGCACTTCGATAATTTCCGCTTCTTCGATGCCGGCCACCGCCTGCCCCGGCTCATTATGATCCACCAGCACCAGCCGGCGGCGCGGCGGTGACAGCAGGCGCGACTTGCGCGACAGCCCGGCATAGCGCCCGTCCTCATCCACCACGATAAAATCATCCTGTTCGGCGCGTAACACCTGGTTCAGCACATCGCGGATGAATTCTTCGCGGCTGAAGATGGTGCTGCCGCTGTCGGCGGCTTTGCGGGCGGGGTCGTCAAATTCGCGCGCCAGCGCCAGCACCGAAGTCGAACTGAGCGCTTCGCCCATGGTGGCGAACAGCGCCGCCCCGGTGATGAGGCCCACCGGCTTACGATCCGCATCCAGCAGCGCCGCCGACCGCCGCGTGCTGGCGATGCTCTGGCAGGCATCCAGGATGGTGCTGTCGGTGGTGAGGGAGGGGAAGTGTTCCAGCAGGTCGCCCACGCGGGCGCGGACATCCGTCACCAGCGCCGGGGCTTCCATGCCAAACTGCCCCAGGGCAAAGTCGGTCTGCGCGTTCACCTGGCCGGTGCGCCCGGCCACAAAGTCGCCCCCGGTCTGGGCCAGCAGCCAGGCATAGCCCGCCGCCGACGCGATCGCGTCCATATCCGGGTGTAAATGTCCGATCACCAGCGTTGTCTCGTTCATAGGCCTCGCTTTCGTGTGGGTGGGTGTGGCCGGCGCGGCCCCGGCCGGGCCGGTTGCAATCTGCCGCTGATGCGCCATAATGTGGGCGGGCCGATGGGGCCCGCCGCTGGAACGTCCAAGTATACCTGTTGAGTGAAAGCAGATGAATAATGATCTCTTATGAAAGTATCGCTTACGGGGGCTGGCCGCACTGTGCCCGCCTGAGCAACGGACGGGTGGATCTGGTTATCACGGCGGACGTGGGGCCGCGCATCATCCGTTTTGGCTTTGTGGGGGCGGAGAACCCCTTTTTTGAACACCCCGACCACCTGGGCCAGACCGGCGGCAGCGACTGGCGGCTGTACGGCGGGCACCGGCTGTGGCACGCCCCGGAGGAAAAGCCGCGCACCTATTACCCGGATAACGCCCCGGTGAGCCTGGCGCAGGCGGGCGACAGCCTGGTGGTGACGGCCCCCACCGAGACCACCACCGGCATCCAGAAGACGCTGCACATCACCCTGGCCCAGGAAGCCGCGCAGGCGCACATCGTCCACCGGCTGACGAACCGGCACGTGTGGCCGGTGACGCTGGCCCCCTGGGCGCTGACGGTGATGGCGGCCGGGGGCGTGGCCGTGCTGCCGGTGCCGCCGCGCGGCAGCCACACCGAGCATCTGCTGCCCACCCACAGCCTCACCCTGTGGGCCTACACCGATATGACCGACCCGCGCTGGACGTGGGGCCGGGAGTACATTCTGCTGCGCCAGGATACATCCGCGGGGCCACAAAAAGTGGGCATGTACGCCAGCGCCGGCTGGCTGGCCTATGCCCGCGCCGGCACGCTGTTCGTCAAGCGCTATACGCCGCCGCAGCCCGGCGCAGTTTACCCGGATATGAACTGTACGGTGGAAACCTTCACCAATCAACTGATGCTGGAGGTGGAAACCACGGGGCCGCTGGTGACGCTGGCACCGGGCCAGTCGGTGGAGCATGAGGAGACGTGGCACCTGTTCCGCGATGTGCCCGTGCCGCAGAGCGAAGCCGACGTGGTGACGCACATCCTGCCGCACCTCCACGGCTGAACCGGGGCGGGGCAGGGCGCGGCCGCA
>JALOOI010000166.1 GCA_025454495.1 Anaerolineae bacterium | reverse complement strand
GCTGCGGGCCGATCTGCGCCGGCTGGAGCCGGCCCTGAATGAGCTTCAGCAGCGCTGGCAGCAGCCGCTGGTCACCCTGCGCGGGCAGGTGGATTCGTCAGCGGGGGCGCTGTCCGTGGCGCTGACTTTTGCCGATGGCGGCACGCAAATGCTGCCGGTGACGCGGCCCATCCGGCTGCCCACGGCCACGCCGGCCCCCATCCGGCCCGCCTCCCCCACACCGACGGCCACAGCCACCCCCAGCCACCGTGACGGCCACAGCGACAGCGACACCCACCATCACAGCCACAGCGACGGTTACGGTTACGGTTACGCCCACACCAACGATGACCGCCACGGCCACAGCGACAGCGACCGACACGGTTACGGTTACGCCCGGCATCACCGCCAGCGCCACGCCTGCGCTCACCGCCACCACGCCGCCCACCCGCACCGCCGCAGTCGAGATCATGCCCACCGCCAGCGCCACCCGTACCCCCCTGCCGGCCGGGGCGCTGCCGGCCGTCACCCTGCCGACCAGCCTGCCGCCGGCGACATTACCGCCGGCCAGCCCCGCGCCGGCGACGGCGGCCGTCTTCGCCGGGCCCGCCACCACCACGCCGGATGTCGCGCTGATTGTGGCCACGGTGCTGGCCTTCACCGGCTGGCTGGTGGCGGTGGCGCTCTATTTTCGCATTCCGCGCATTATCACCGTCAGCAGTGCGCCGGCCGCGGCACCGGCCCGCAGCTTTTACGACAGCCTGGATACGCGCCTCACCACCGCCGAACAGGCCGCGGTACCGCTGCCGGCCATGCCCCCGCCGGCCCCCGGCGCAACGCAGCCCTCCGAAAGCGTCATCGTGCAAAGCCCCCCGCCCGAAGTGCTGGAAACCCGCTTCGATGCCTCCGGCTATCACCTGCCCACCCCGGCCCAGCCTGAGGCCGCGGGCCCGCCGGCCCGCCCGCGGGCTGGCTGCACCAGGAGGCACCGGCGCGGCAGTTTGCCATCCCGGCCGCCGGCGCAGTCCTGGGCCGTGCGCCCGATTGTGAAATTCACCTGCCGGAAGATGGCGACCTGCTGCCCTACCATGCCCGCCTGGAAATTTTGGCCAGCGGGGCCGTGCGCCTGGTGAACCTGGACGACGATAACCCGCCGCAGGTGAACGGCACCCCCGTCGTGCAGTCGCGGCTGTTGCAGCCGGGCGATCTCATCGTGCTATCGCCCCGTACCCGGCTGCGCCTGCACCCCGCCGGGCCCCTCACTGGCGATGCCACCCGCCCGTGGGATTAAGTCCGCTGTGCCGCGTCTTACATTTTGTTACGCGCATTGAGCAAATTAACGCGGCGATGCTACAATATCTTACGTTTGCCGGATGACGGGAGTCATAGTCCTACATGGTAGATCGCAATCCGTGCTTTACTGATTTTTACGCCCCCGGCATGACCATTGATGACCGCTATCACCTGACCGATTTTATCGGGGCGGGGGGGATGGCCTGCGTGTTTAAAGCCTATGAACGCGATAACCCGCACGCCTACGCCCTCAAATTTCTGAAGCCGGAATATCATCAGCAGTCGCTGCTGATCGAATTTTTTCAGCGCGAAGCGGATAATATGGTGAACCTGGCGCATCCGGGCATTGTGCGGCTGTACCGCTTCGTCGCCCGTGAGCAGTACAGCTACATCGTGATGGATTACATCGACGGTTATTCCCTGTCCGATATTTTGAAGCGGCTGCAAAAGCGCCAGCAGCACATGCCGCTGGATGAAGTGATACGGATCATGGTGCAGGTGGGGCGGGCGCTGGAGGCCATCCACCGCGAAAATTTTGTCCACCGCGATATTAAGCCCGGCAACGTGCTCATCTCCCGTGAGCCAGGCAGCCAGGGCAAAACCTATTTGAGCGATCTGGGCATCACGGTTTCCAGCGAGATGGCCGTGGCCGGGGCGGGCACGCTGGCCTACATGGCCCCGGAACATTATGTGGGCGGGCCCGTGGATGCGCGGGCGGATATTTACGCCTGCGGCATCATGCTGTACGAGATGTTCGCCCGGCAGCGGCCCTTTTTGCCGGTGCGTACCGGCAGCGTGCGCGAGGCCGAAGAATCGCTCATTCGGCAGCATGTGCAGGTGCGCCCGCCCGACCTGACGACGCTGCGGCCGGATTTACCCGCCGCGCTGAACCCGATCATGCAGCGCGTGCTGGCCAAAAACCCGGCCGAGCGTTACCAGAGCGTGCTGGAATTTGTGCGGGCGGTGCATGAGGTGCTGCGGCCGCAGCTTTCCGCGTCCCTCCAGGATTTTAACACCATCACCTATGAGCGCCTGGCCAGCGCCGGCAGCAGCGCGGCCGGCCCGACCGCGGTGGTGGTCTATTCCGGCGGCCGGGCCTGGCTGTGGGCCGGGCTGCTGCTGATCGTGGTGAGCCTGGCGGCGCTGGTCTTCATCAGCACGCGCCCGGCGGCCATCGTCACGGTCACGGTTACGCCGACGGCCGCCGCCGTCATCGCCACCGCTGCCACCGCCACCCCCACCCTGACTCCGATACCGGCCACCGGCGCGACCCCGCCCCGCGCCCTGCCCGTCGTCGTTTCGCCTGTTCCCACGCTCAGCGCCACGCCCACGCCTTCACCCACCCTCACCATGACCACGACCATGACTCACACGGCCACCGCAACCGTGACCGCGACCGCGACCGCGACTATGACGCACACGGTTACGCCGTCGCCCACCCGCACCACGTCCACGGTTACGTCCACGATTACGGTTACGCCCACGCCGTCGCCGGTGCTGACGCTCACCACATCACCGGCGCTGACAGCCACCGCCACGCGGATGGTTACAGTTACAACGTCGCCGCGCGGGGCCGGCGCGGCCACCGAAGCCGCCACCGCCACCGTGACCGCCACCGTGACTCCGGCGGGTTATGTGCTGCTGGAAGGGCCGGCGGCGCTGGTGGATCCGGCGGTGCTGGCGGGGGATGTGCTGCCGGCCGGCGCGTGGCAGCCGCTGCGCCTGGGCAACGTGCGTGCTTTTCGGCTGACGTGGCAGGCGCTGCCACAGGGCCCGCTGGAGGCGTATGGCGTGGCCTTCCGCGTGCAAACGGACACCATGTATACCCTGCTCAGCATCCTGCCGGGGCAAAACACCTGGCAGGTGGATGAGATCAACGGCACTGACCGCCGCCGCCTGGCGGAAGGGCCGCTGCCGGGCCCGGTGCCGCGCCTGACGCTGACGCTGCTGGATGATGTGCTGACGCTGGAACTGGCTGGCCCCCCCGCCCGCGTCACCCTGCCCCCTGCGCCCCCCGGCCGGGTGGCCCTGCTGGTGAGCGGCGCGGCCGGCAGCGGGCTGCAACTGCGGGCCCTGCGCCTGGAGCTGATCGGGGCGGATGCCGCCGCTGCACAGCGGGCCAGCCCCACCCCGGCCGACCGCAGCAGCCCGGCCGCGCGGCTGGCGCAGGCCGTGGCCGGGCTGCTGGCCACCCGCGACAGCCTGAACCTGACCATCAACTGCCCGGCCTACATCCCGGCTTTTGATGCGCTGAGCGCCTTCCTGCCCGCCGCCGATGCCACCGCGGCCCTGGCCCGCCAGGTACGGCGCGAGGGCGAAGGCATCTACAACCGCTGCCTGTCCGAAAGCCCGGCCGCGCCGCTGTCTTTCCAGACCGGCGTGCAGGATTACAATACCTGGGAAACAGCGCTGCTGGCCATCGCCGCGCAGCTACCGCCCGCCGGCGACTGAGCCGGTAAGGAGCAGAGATGGGGCATCAACTCATCATTGTGAACGGCGAAGACTTCTGGGCGGACTATTTCCCCGGCCGGGCCGTCTATGATGTGCGCCTGCAAACCAGCAAATGGCTGTACGAGGACGGCCGGCTGTGGGTGTTCGACGCGGGCCGGCGGCTGCGGGTGGACAGCCTGCTGTGGCGCATCGGGCCCACGCGCCCGCGCCCGGCTGACCGCGATGTGCTGGAACTGGTGCGCTTTGCCGGTGTGCCCTGCGTGAATGCCCCCGCGGTGCTGCTCCGTGACCTGCACCGGCTGACCATGCTGGCGGATTTACGCGCCTGCGACCTGCCCCTGGTGCCTTTCACCGCCATCGTGGGCGATGTGCTGATGAGCCAGCTTGCGCCCCGCCTGCCGGCCGTCATCAAAATTGGCACCCACCACGCCGGCTATGGCAAAATGCGCCTCACTGACCTGGAACAGTGGTACGACATGATGGATGTCGTCGTGGCCGCCGATACCTATTTCACCCTCGAACCTTATATCGATTATGTGCAGGATATTCGCATGATGGCCGTGGGCGACCGCATCTGGGCCCTGGCCCGCCGGGGCAGCCGCTGGAAGGCCAACGCCGGCTATGTGGAGACGCAGTTGATCGCCGCGCCGGAGGTGCTGTACGACTACACCCGGCGCATCATGCACTATCTTCAGGCCGACCTGCTGGCCGTGGATATTTTGCAAACCGCCGCCGGGGACTATTATGTGCTGGAGAGCAACGCCGTGCCCGGCCTCACCGGCTTCCCCACGGCCGTGGTGGAAGCCATCGCGGAGCGCCTGAACACCCGCATTGAGGCCGCGCCATAGCGCCCGCCCACCGCCGGCCCCGCGCAGGGCAATCAGCGGGCCAGCGCAGGGCAGCCGTCAGCCAGCAGATGAGAGGGTCATGAGGGTTCGCTAAAAAGTAATAAAAACACAAACTCCGGCCGGCCCATCGCTTGATTCTTAACAATCGCACTTTATAATGCTTTACGAATCAATAGCAATTCATCCTCTCACAAATGGAGACACCCTTATGAAAATGCGTGCTGTGCTGATGTCGCTGCTGCTGACCATCGTTTTGCTGATGGCCTCAGTCGCCAGCGCCCAGGATACCTGCTTTGGTCTGGCCGAAGCGGATTGCACCGCCATCGCGGAAGCCACCAACAACACGCTGGCGGCGGCCTCGGCCTTCACCCAGGAATTTAGCCTCAGCTTCAGCGTGACCGGCATCCCGGACAGCGAAGACCTGACCTTTAACGTGACGGGCGCGGGCCCGGTGATGATGAGCACCGCCAGCAGCTTCCCGCTGAACCTGGCGCTGCCCATGAACGTGTCGTTCAGCGTGCCCGGCCAGGCCTGGGAAGGCGCGGTGGAAGTGCGCGTCGTGGATGGCATCGCTTATGTGCAGAACCCGGAAAACGGCGAATGGGCCGGCCTTGACCTGGGCCAGGCCCTGTCCGATCCGTCCGCTCTGGGCCTGCCGGTGAACCCGGCCGACCTGGCCGGCGCGGCCGACCCGGCCGCCCTGGGGCTGGATGCCGATGCCATGACGCAGATCGGCAGCCTGGTGACGGTGCCCGGCTTCCTCACCTATGTTCGCGGCGGCGATACCTACACCTTCACCGCCAACCTGGGCACCCTGCTCCAGAGCGCGGAATTTAGCCAGGTGGCCCAGACGCTCTCCACCGCGCTGGCCGAAAACCCGGATACCGCCCAGGGCGGGATGCTGCTGACGCTGCTGCCCATGCTGCTCAGCGATGGCATCATCACCGTCGTGCAGGGCGTAGACCCGTCCCTGAACGCCGTCACCGACCTCACCTTCACCACCGATGCCACCCTGAACCTGGGCATGATGACCGGCGATACCTCGGCTCCGCCGGTGGTCATCAGCCTGAACTTCAATGTGCGCATCACCGAAGTTGGCGGCACCTATGAGATCGTCGCCCCCGAAGGCGCGGTCATGCAGTCCATGGGCCAGTAAGCCCTTTCACAGTCAGCCGGCGGGCGGGGGTTACTCCGCCCGTTTTTGATTCCGCCGGGCAAGCGTCGCTTTGCAGCGGGGGAACGGCTGTTTATAATGACGGCGTTGGCTGCCTGCTGCCCTGCACCCGTGAGGACACCCGATGGTTTCGATGGATGATACACAGCCGCATCGCCCGGTACGGCCGAACCCGCCCCCCTATGCAGCACCGCCGGACGACGACAGCAGCGGCCCCGGCTGCCTGGTGTGGGGGCTGATGGGCCTGCTGAGCCTGGGGCTGGCGCTGGTGGTGGTGCTGCTGGCCGGCTTCGCCGGCTGGACGGACGGCCTGCGCGTGGCCCGGGCCAATGCCACCGCCACCCGCAGCGCCGATGTGCTGACGCAGTGCAGTTTCATCGCCGAAGACATTGCCGCCAACCGCACCGGGCTGTTGCAGCGCCGCCTGGATGATCTGCTGCGGGTTACGCCGGTGCCGGACTGCCTGCAATTGATTATCCCCACCGCCACCGCCATCTACCGGCAAAATTTGCCCACCGTCACGCCCACGGCCACGCTCACCGCCACGGCCACGCCCACCCTGCCGCCCACGCTCACCCCGGCCGCGCCCGTCGCCACCGCCACGGGGGCCGCCGCGCCCGCCGCCGGCGAATTTGACCCGGCCCCGCTGCTGGTGGACGCGCAAACGCAGATCACGGCGGGCGATTACCGCGCCGCGGTGGAATCGCTGGAGGCCATCACCGCCATTGACCCCAATTTTGAAAAGCCCACCGTCGATCGGCTGCTGTACCAGGCGCTGACGGCCGAAGCCACCCGCCTCTACCGCACCGGCGGCAACCTGGCCGAAGCCATTTTGCTCACCAACCGGGCAGAAGAATATGGCGACGTGGGCGAATTGAATTTTGAGCGCTCCGTGGCCGCGCTGTACCTGGATGCCCAGGCCGCGCTGAACACCAATTATCCGCTGGCCATCCGCCTGCTCAGCCAGCTTGTGGCGCTGGCCCCCAATTATCGCAATGCCGGGGCCCAGTTGTTCGACCAGTACGAAAAGTATGGCGATGCCCTGGGGCTGACCGGCGATGCCTGCGGGGCGCAGCGCCAGTATGAGGCGGCGCTGACGCTGCAACAGCCGGAAGCGCTGCGCCTGAAGCGCGATACGGCCGCGCAGGCCTGTTTGCTGGGCGTGCCGCCCACCACCGACCCGGCGCTGAACCCCGGGGCCGGGGCCACGCCCGATCCCAATCTGCCCGCGCAGCCGCCCACGCCGGCCAGTTCGGCCGTGGCACCCATTGGCCAGCCCGGCGGTTAACCGCGGCCGGGCGCGGCTGGCGCACGGTGGCGGCAACGCCCTTTTCTGTCAGCTCATCAGGGAGGCTGTGATGTTGAAAGTACGGGGAATCGTGGTGGCGCTGCTGCTGTGGGCCGCGCTGACCGTCGCCGGGCAGGGGGCCCCGGAGCAAATTTTCATCGCCGTGCGCGACCTGAGCGCCCGCCTGGGCCGGGACGTGCTGCTGACCGATATGGATGAGTGGCGCTGGGAACAGCAGCGCTTCCCGGATACCAGCCTGGGCTGCCCGGCCGCCGGCCAGGTGTACCAGCAGGTGCCAACCGTGGGCTACCTCTTTACCCTGGTCTACCGCGGCACCACCTATGATTATCGCGTGTCGGTGGATGGGCTGATTGTGACGCTGTGCCAGAACACCACCCCGGCCACGCCGGTGGTGCCGTTTACGCCGGGGGCCCCCTATTCCAACCCGCTGTGCCCCGCGCCGGAAGCCGGCAAAAAGCCCTTCATGCGCAATCGGCTGCTGCCAGGGATGGAAGCGCGGGTGGACGCGAATACGCCCCACCGCCTGCGCGATGCTGCCGCACTGACGGGCGGCGTGCTGCTGGAGATGCCTGGCTTCGCCCCCTTCCGGGTGGTGGGTGGGCCCACCTGCGCCGATGAAATCGTATGGTGGCAGGTGGATTATAACGGCACCGTGGGCTGGACGGCCGAAGGGCTGGATGGCGACTATTATATTGAGCCGCTGCCGCCCCCCGCCGAACTGCCCGCCCGCCAGGTGATCTATGCCACGAATGCCGGCCAGGTGGCGCTGCTGGCCCAGACGCAGGGCAACCTCCTGCCGGTGCTGTCGTGGTCGCCCACCGGGGAATTTATCGCCCTGCCCGGCGGCGTGGGGTCCGATGCCATCTGGCTGTACGACCCGGCGCGGCTGACGCAGCCCCCCTTCCAGGTGGCCGGCGAAGAACGCCTGTTGAGCCTGGCGTTTCACCCTAACGGCAACCAGGTGCTGCTGGGCACCACCGAAGGCGGGGCGCACCTGTGGAATATCCGCGCCACCACCCCCATCGCCGAAGCGCTGTACCTCAAAACGCATGAGCGCAATACCATCGTGGCCCTGTACCCGGATGGCACGCGCTTCGCGGCGGCCGGGGTGAACGCGCAAACCACGGTCGATGTTGACCGGGCCCATGCCATCGTCATCTGGAGTTTGCAAACGGTGTCGCAGGTGGTGGTGCTGCCCGGCCACACCGCCCCGGTGATTGATCTGGCCTTCAGCCCGGATGGAAGCTGGCTGGCCTCGGCGGATAGCAGCGGCAACGTGATGATTACGAATGTGGCGCAGCCGGCAACCCGCGTCATGGTCAATGGGGGCGGCGTGCGGACGCTGGCCTTCAGCGGCAACAGCCAGTTCATCGCCGCCGGTAAAGCCAGCGGCAGCATTGACCTGCTGAATCCGGCCACCGGCGCGGTCATCAGCACCCTGAACGGCCACCTGGGCAGCGTGAACGGCGTGGCCTTCAGCCCGGACAGCACGCTGCTGGCCAGCGTGAGCAGCGATGGCACGCTGCGGCTGTGGAGCACCCAGGATGATCGTAATGTGGGCGTGATCGAAGTGGGGGAACGCGGCGGCCGTGATGTCGTCTTCAACCCGGCCGGCAACCTGCTGGTGGTGGCCGGCGATGATAACCGCGTGCGCTTCTACGGCATCGCTGCGCCGTAACGCCCGGTAACACGCCGGTTCTGTACGTCCGGGGCCTGATGCAGATGGTGCTGCGTCGTGCCCCGCGGCCCTGTGTTCAGCCATACCACTGGAGAAAACGCCCATGACCCTCGACCTCGAACAGGCCACCGGCATCCTGCACTTTCTGCGCGAAGCCGAGCGCCTGAAAAATGTTTACCGCAGCGCCTGGCTTTCTGGCGGGCACCCGGAGAGCACCGCCGCCCACACCTGGCGGCTGTGCCTGATGGTGGTCGTCCTGGCCCCGCAGCTCTCCGGGCTGGACATCAGCCGGCTGCTGAAAATGTGCCTCATCCATGACCTGGGCGAAGCCATTCACGGCGATATTCCGGCCATCTATCAGGATGCCAGCGCCCCCAAAGCCGCCCAGGAGCGCCAGGATTTGCTGACGCTGGTGCAGCCGCTGCCGCCGGCCCTCCAGGCGGAAATCATCGCCCTGTGGGATGAATACGAAGCCGCCGCCACCCCCGAAGCGCAGGCCGCCAAAGCGCTGGATAAGCTGGAAACGCTGCTCCAGCACAACCAGGGGGCCAACCCGCCGGATTTTGATTACGTGTTCAATATTGATTACGGCCGGCGCTTTACCGATGCCCTGCCGCTGGCAGCCGCGCTGCGGACGCTGATTGATGCGGACACGCGCCGCCACGCCCGCGAGACCAATGGCTACACCGGGGATTAAAACGGCGGGCCCGGTGCCGCGGGCCCCAACCAGCGATTGCACCCGGCGCTACCGGGGCACGGAGCAAAGCTGCGCCCTCACCCCCCGCCCCCTCGCCCGGACGGGCTGCGCCCCGGACGAGGGGAAACCACTTCTATGCCGGCCGGTCGGGGCGTGATACATCGTCGCCGGGGTGCGCTGACATCGTGCCCCGGCATACCCCAACCCCAACCCAATTTGCTTGACATTTGCGCCGGCACAGTTTATCATAACATATGAATAGCTATTCATATGTTGAGGTGATGATGAGCGAGCTGCCGGCCAGCCACGACCAGGATCAGGATCAGGAGTTGTGCTGCGACGATGACCTGATCCACCCGCAGCAGGTGGCCCTGGCCCGCGCAAAGCAGCCGGATGAGCGCAGCACCTCCCGCCTGGCCGAGCTGTTCAAAATGCTCGGCGACCCCACGCGCATTCGCATTATTGCGGCCGTTTCGACCACAGAATTATGCGTTTACGACATCGCGGCGGTGGTCGGGCTGTCACAATCGGCCATTTCGCACCAGTTGCGGCTGCTGCGGGCGGTGGGGCTGGTGCAGGCCCGCAAAGCCGGTAAACACGTCATGTATCGCCTGGATGATGAGCACGTCGCGGAATTATTCCGCGGCGGGCTGGAACATATTGCCCATCGTTAATACCACCCGGAAAGGATGCCACACCATGACGCACCACGTTCACGATCAACATCAGCATACCCACAGCGAGCACTGTGGCCATTTACGCATCGTGCATGACGGCCATGTGGATTACCTGCATGACGGCCATTTGCACCACGCCCATGACAACCATTACGATGAACACGTCATCGAGATCAGCGCGACGAACCCGGCCGTGTGTGCCCCGGTGGCCTGCGCCTGCGATCATCTGGACTGCGGGCACCCGCTGGTGCCGCACGGCGACCATTACGATTACCTGGTGAACGGCCGCCTGCACCACAAACACGGCGATCA
>JALOOI010000165.1 GCA_025454495.1 Anaerolineae bacterium | reverse complement strand
TGCTCATCCGACGTATGGTTAAAGACCATATCCAGCACCAGGCTAATGCCTTCTGCCCGCAGGGCCTGCGCCAGGTCGGCCAGTTCTGCCATGGTGCCCACGGACGGGTTCACCGTGCGATAATCACTCACGGCATAGCCGCCGTCGTTATTGCGTTCCGGCACTTTGAACAGCGGCATCAGATGCAAATAGGTGATATTCAGCGCTTTGAGGTACGGAATTTTGTCCCGCAGGCCGGCCAGCGTGCCCGCGAACAAATCCACATAGCACACTGCGCCCACCATCTTTTCTGATTGGAACCACTGTGGCTCTGCTTCACGGCGCAAATCCAGCGCGTGCAAATCGGCCGGGCGCTCGCTATAGAGGCGGGCCGTCGTCAGCAGAATTTGTTCAACATGATAGAAGAAATCATATTGCTGGCCATACACCGCATACAACAGCCGGAAAACACGCGGAAAATGCTGGCGTAAACGATCATAAAACAGCGCCTGGCTGCTCACCGGCAGCACAACGTCCAGGCGCGGCAGCAGGCGCGATAATGTTCGTTCTGCCTGTTGGGTCAACCAGTCTTTTGGCATACGTCCTCATTCCTCAGCGTGCCTTCCAGATACTCCCGCGCATTCTATTGTATCCGGTGTAAAAATCAAAACTTCTGCTGCTGCTCATCCTGCCCGCCGGACTGGCCCCCGGTGGCTGTTTCATCGGACTGGTGCGACAGGCGCTCAACGGCCGCGGTCTGCTGGCTTTCCCGCCGCAGATACAGCGCCAGATGATTGGCATAATGCAAATTGCGCCCCAGATCATACACCGCATTCAGGTTGCCCACGCCCGACGGCGGCCGGCAGTCGATGCTCACCCGGCTGGTCTGTGCATCGAGGCGCTGCACCTGAATCGTGATGCGTGACAAATCCATCCAGTCCGGGATGCCCAGGACGCGGCCGCGCAGGGCCGCCTTAATCTCGCCGCCGGCCGCATCAACGCTATCCAGCCGCAGGCGCTGCCTGCGTGGCAGCAGCGATTCCAGCCGAATCAGCATATCATCCGCCACCGGCACCGGCTGATTGTCCAGCGAGCGCAGCGCATCCAGCACCAGGTTAAAGGCCGCTGCACCGGGTAGATCAATATCCACCGTGCGCTGCTGGTGCGCGTCCATGGAAGCCGCGGCCATCTTTTTGCCGGTGAAGGCCCGCCGCTGGAGCCAGCCGCGATAGGCAGAGCCAGCCACGGCCAGCACCCCCATAAAGCCACTCATCACCAGCGCATAGGGCACCGCCACCGCCGGATTGTTGGTGAACATCATGCTCTGGATGAAAAAAAGCGGCCAGGCAAACAGTATCGTCAGCAGCACATTCTGGAGCAAATTGCGGTTGATACCGGCCATATCATCACCTCCCTTTCAGAATCAAAAAAGAGCGCAGCGCGTAAGTACACTTACGTACCGTGCGAAAAGCAGTTGCAACTTTTCCCCTCCAGTATATACCGGATACTCCCCCCACAACGCAAACAGACACAGCGCCCATAGCGCTGCGTCCGGTACTGCCTCTTTCCCGATCAGGGCCGCGACCGACGGGGTGTTACAGTCGGGCCCCATACAGCACATCATAGCACAGAATGATCGCTATAAAAAGAACATTTGGTCTGACATTTGTACACTTTTTTTCGGCACCCGGCCGAATCAAAAAGGGGCGCTATCCTGCGCCCCTCTGGCCGGCTCAGCCGGTGCTGCCGCTGAGCTTAGTTCTGGCTAACGATGGTGCTGCGTACCGGAATCTGGCGCGGTTTCGCGCTTTCCGCCTTCGGCAGGGTCAGCGTCAGCACGCCCCAGGCATACTCGGCGGCGATGGCATCACCATTCACCATCTGCCCCAGGGTGATGCTGCGGCTGAATTTGCCGGCCAGCCGTTCATTCAGCAGCACTTTCGCACCTTCGGCAGCCGTCGCGCCGGGCAGGTCAGCGGTGATCGTCAGCGTGCGATTGTTCAGCGTCACCTCGATCTGATCGGGGTTGATGCCGGGCAGCGCCGCCACCACGGTATAGGCCTCAGCGCTCTCATGCACGTCCAGCGCCAGGGCATGGGTGGGCGCAGCCGCGGCGGCCGTCGTCCAGGCATCATCCATCAGGCGGTCCATCATGCGCTGCATGGTGGCCATTTCACGAACAGGGTTCCAGCGGATCATGGTCATGGTCTCATCTCCATCAACGGTGTTTTGATCGTTCATGCCGTAAAGATACGCCGGCTGTATAAGAGACATGTCGGCACAGTATCAGAGATGCATCGCAAAAATATCAGAAATGTATCGGCGGCGCTCACTCCCCGTCGCGGCGAAAGCCGTGGCGCAGGTCGCCCGGCACCCGCAGGCGAATCTCCGGCGCGGCAAACGGCGTACACAGCAGCGACCGCTGCCAGCAGTATTCCCCGGCCGCCGGCGTGCTTAACGCCAGGCCGCTGGCCGTGGTGAACGGGATCAGCGGATGATTCCACGGGATGCCATAAAAGCCGGCCGCCTCTCCCGGTACGGTGATGAGGGGCTGTGTGCGCAGCGCCAGAAAGGCCGGGTACGCCCCGATGACCAGCGCGGCACACAGCAGCAGCGCCGCCGTGGAGCGCAGCCGGCGGATCACCTGCCACAGGGCCAGCGCCACCGCCAGCCAGATCAACAGGGCGATAAAGCGCACCTGCGGGGCGGCTAAAAACCAGAAAACCAGCCCGGCCAGCACCGGCAGCAGCAGAGCCGCGCTGCCATCGGCGGGGACGGGGCGCAGCCAGCGGCGCAGCAGCCGCCCGGCCACGACCGTCGCCAGCAGCAGCAGCACCGGCAGCGTCAAAAAATACAGCTCGCGCACGTTAAATGCCAGCCAGCCCGGCAGCCAGTCCATGATGGGGCCAATCTCGCGGCAGGATGCGCCATTGTAAAAGCCATACGCGCGAATATCGCAGCCGATCTCGCGGGTGAGGCTCGCCGGCAGCCGCCAGTCCACCGGCAGCGCCGCCACCGTAGCCGGGTACAGCGGGTACCCGCTGAGGATGATGCCCCGCGCCAGCCACAGCAGCCCGTACAGCAGCGCCCCGGCCAGCGTCAGCAGGGCCAGCCCGCGCCGCGGCCACACCACAGCCCGTGACCACCACAGCGGCAGCAGCGGCAGCAGCACAAAATAAGGCGCGAAGCTCAGTTTAAAGCTCAGCCCGGTGACGCACAGCAGCACCAGCACCACCAGCCGCCAGGCCGTCTCCGCCGGTGGGGCCGGGGCCCGCAGCCGCAGCGCCAGCAGCAGCGCCACCAGCGCCAGGAACGACGTAGGATAATCGGTACCGGGGCTGGAAATGGCCGCCGACAGCATGAGCATGAACAGCACCCCGGTCAGCAGCAGCCCGATGGCCGCTTCCGCCGGCACCGCCCCGGGCTGCCGCAGGCTGCGCCGCGCGTACAGCACCATTTGCAGCAGCAGCGCCGCCAGCAGCAGCGAATTCGTCAGGTGATGGCTGTGGCCCTGCCAGCCGCCGCTTTCCAGCAGCGCCGCATATAAAAAAGTGACGTTGTTATAGCCCAGCAGCGGGTTCAGGTTAGCCAGCCCCGGCACCACCGGCTGCGCCCCCGCCCACAGAATGCCCGCATAGTGATAGTAGCCGCTGTCGCTGTCCCACGGGGCATTCAGCGACCGGTTGGCCAGAAACGCCAGCAGCAGCCCGCCCGCCAGCAGCGCCACCAGGTCGCGCCCGCGCCACACCCGCCCGCGCCGCAGCAGCGGCACCAGCCCCCCGCGTGACCCCCACCAGCCCGCCGCGCTCAGCGGCACCAGCAGCAGCAGCGCCCGGTCATCCACCGGCAGCACCAGGTGCCACGCCTGCAACAGCCCGCACACCAGCGCAAAGCCCGCCCAGAAGCTCAGCAGCACGTCTTCCGGCGCAGCCAGCGCCAGACCACAGCCGCGCCGCAGCAGCAGCCCCACCCCCGCCAGCAGCCCGAACCACA
Organism: Anaerolineae bacterium; assembly: GCA_025454495.1. Taxonomy (GTDB): domain Bacteria; phylum Chloroflexota; class Anaerolineae; order Aggregatilineales; family Phototrophicaceae; genus JALHOR01. The sequence continues at coordinate 5,539 of JALOOI010000165.1, read as the reverse complement.
GCCCCCACATCACGCACAGCAGCAGCATCGCCGGCACCATCGCCACCATCAGCACCCCCGGCCGCAGCCCGTGCATTGCTCCATCCGGCAAGGGTAACGCAATCCACCGGCGCGGTAAATGGCAGGGCGGCCGGCGGCGTTTCTCTCCTGTGTGCCGCCGCACAGTGCCAGGCCGGGATTTGCCCCATGCAGCGCCGCCGCTTCTCTGTTATAACAGGCGCTGCTTGCAATCACGCTAATCGACAGGACAGCACAGCATGGCCGTCACACCCGTTATGCTCATCATTCTGGATGGCTGGGGCATCCGCGAAATGACCGAAGGCAACGCCCCCCGGCTGGCGCAAACGCCCCATTACACCCACTGGCTGCACACCCGTGAACGCGCCGTCATTGATGCCTCCGAAGAATTTGTGGGCCTGGTGCCGGGGCAAATGGGCAATTCCGAAGTGGGGCATTTAAACCTGGGGGCCGGGCGCGTGGTGTACCAGGACATTTCACGGATTGATGTGGCCATCGACAGCGGCGAACTGGCCGGGCACCCGGCGCTGCACGCCGCCCTGGACCAGGTGAAAGCCAGCGGGCGCAATTTGCACCTGGTGGGGCTGCACAGCGATGGCGGTGTCCACAGCCACGAGCGCCATTTATACGCCCTGCTGGCGCTGACGAAAGCGCACGGCGTGAACCCGGTGCTGCACGTCATCACGGACGGGCGCGATACGCCGCCGGAGAGCGGACTGGGCTTCGTGACCGCGCTGGAAACCCGCCTGGCCGCCGACGGGCACGGGCGCATCAGCACCCTCAGCGGGCGCTATTATGCCATGGATCGGGATAAGCGGGCGGAGCGCACCACCCAGGCCAGCCTGGCCATGCTGTACCGCGAAGCCGGCAGCCGCGTCCCCCGCGCCAGCGACGCGCTGCGGGCCGCCTATGCCGCCGGCGTGACCGATGAATTTGTGCTGCCGGCCGTCGTTGGCGACGATGACCGCCTGGCGATGCAGCCCGGCGATGTGGTGCTGTGCTACAACTTCCGCGCCGACCGAATGCGCCAGAGCGTGGAAGCCTTCACCGGCCTCACCCCGGCCTATGCCGGCGAGCGCCCGCTGGCCGGCCTCACGGTGCTCACGATGACCGAATACAAAGCCGGCTACCCGGTGACGGTGCTGTTCGGCAAGGACATCGTGCCCAATGGGCTGGCCGAAACCATCAGCCAGCACGGGTTAAAGCAGTATCATTCCGCCGAAACGGAAAAATACCCGCACGTGACCTTTTTCTTCAACGGCGGCCGCGAAACGCCCTTCCCCGGTGAAGAGCATGTGGTGGTGCCCTCGCCGAAGGTGGCCACTTACGATTTAAAGCCGGAGATGAGCGCCTACGAACTGACCGAGACCACGCTGCAACGCCTGCAAACCCATGACGATGCCTTCCTGCTGATTAATTTCGCCAACCCGGATATGGTCGGGCATACGGGGTCGCTGGAAGCGGCCATCAAAGCCTGCGAGGCCGTGGATGAGTGTGCCGGCCGGCTGGTGGCGGCCGTCACCGCCCGCGGCGGCGTGGCCATCGTCACCGCCGATCATGGTAACTGTGAACGCATGGTGGAACTGTCCACCGGGGAACCGCACACCTACCACACCACCAACCCGGTCGGGCTGTTCGTCATCGGGGCGGGTTATTACCTGCTGAAGCCGCGCGGCAAACTGGCGGATGTCGCGCCCACGGTGCTGGATTTACTGGGGCTGCCGAAACCGGCCGAAATGACCGGCCACAGCCTGATCGAAGCGTGGCAAGCGGACTGAGCCGGTGCAAGCGCCACCGTGACCGTGACTGTGACCGTGACCATGGCCGTGGGGTGAGCGTTGATCCCACGGCCGCGGTGCGGTCGCCGCTCACACCGCCTGCTCATAGCCCATGCTCAGCAGGCGCACGGTGAATTCGGTGCCTTCGCCCGGCGTGCTGTGGAACTGCACCATGCCGCCCAGGGTTTCCACACAGCGCTGTACGATCACCAGCCCCAGGCCCGTGCCCGGCAGGTGGGCCACGTTGCTGGCGCGGAAAAAATTCTTGAACAGCGAGTCCTGCTCATCCAGCGGAATGCCGATGCCGCGATCCCGCACCACGATCATCAGCTCATCGCCAGGCTGGTACACCAGCCGCAGCCACACCAGATGCGCCGAGTATTTCAGCGCGTTGGAGAGCAAATTCACCATAATCGACGACAGCAGCGCCGGGCTGCTGATGAGCGTGTCCGGCAAATTCACCATCTCCAGCACCACCCGCCCGGACGCATCCAGCGCCGACTCCACATGCGACACCACGCCGCGCACCACCAGCCGCACATCCACCGGGATCAGCGTCACCGTGCCGGAGCGCCCGGTACGATCCAGCAGCACAATATCATTAATCATGTGGTCCAGCCGGCGCACCTCAGCCCGAATGCGCCGCAGATGATCGGCGCGGCGTTCTTCGCTCAGGCGCGGGCCATAATTTTCCAGCACATCGGTCGATGAAAGAATCACCGACAGGGGCGTTTTTAGCTCGTGCGAGACCAGCGAGACAAAATGCGTCTTCTCCTCCAGCGCCTCACGCTCGCGTTGCAGCGCCTCGATCATGTCATGGCGCAGGCGCTCCTGCTGCGTCACGTCGCGCACGATGGCGAATAACACCAGTTCCCCGGCCACCTCGCTCTTGATGAGCGAAATTTGCACCGGAAAGGTAGACCCATCCTGCCGCCGCGCCTCCAGCCGGGGACGGTTGTTCATCGGGCGGGCCGTCACCGGCTGTTTGAGGAAAATTTCCACATGGTTACGATGCACAGCGGCCAGTCCATGGGGCAGCAGGTCATCCAGCGGGCGGCCCAGCATGGCCGCCGCCGGGTAGCCAAACATTTTTTCCGCCGCCTGGTTGAACAGCGCGATCTGGTTGGACATATTCAGCACGATCACGGCATCGGTGGAATGCGCCAGCAGCAGGTCAAAACGCTTTTGCAGCGAGTCCAGCAGCCGCTGCCGGTGCACCACCACCGTGGCATAGCGCAGCACACACACACAGCCCGAAGCCGCGCCATCGCCGGCCGGTTGCAGCGTCACATCCAGCCACAGCGACGGGCGCGGCGGGTACAGCACCCGGCGCGCGATCGGTTCGCCGCTGGCGATCACCTGGCGGGCATCTCTGGCAAAGCCGGAATAAATCGTATGCTCATAAGCTATATGCCGCAGCGACGTACCAAATGGCTTAAAAGCTGCTTCAGGCGGAAAGTAGTTCGCATCGCCGGAGGCAAAGACGCAAATGCCTTCCCGGTTAAAGATCAACACACAGCACAGGCCATCGTCATCTGTTGCAGCCGCAATTGCATCACTCAAGATAATATCCTCTTACGCGGGTAGTATCTCATCGCACCCATCAAATAATACAGACAGATATTTTATAATAGAATAAACCAGAGACTGACCGGGAAGTCTGAAGTTAGTATAAACCAGAAATGAAAAGTGGTGCCTCAAAATGACCGAAGCCCCACACAGACATAACATTATTGTGATATGCCCACCCCGGGCCCTCTGCCAGCCAGCTCAAAATTGATTTTTGACACACTAACATCTTACCAGGGGACGGAGGGACTACTGTATCCATTTTCATTTCTCATACGGCGCTGAGGATATTTCTTTACGATGGAACCAGATTAAGCGTATTTTTCAGGAGTATGCGACGATGAAACGTATTCAGCCTGCCGCCGGGCAGGAAAGTGTGTGGGACTACCCGCGCCCGCCCCGTCTGGAACGGGTGACGCAGCGCCTGCGGGTGATCTTTGCCGGTGTCCTCATCGCGGATACCACTGCCGGTTTCCGCATTCTGGAGACCAGCCACCCGCCTGCCTATTATCTGCCGCCCGCTGATGTCCAGATGCAGTATCTGCACCCGCTTAGCCGCACGACTTTCTGCGAATTCAAGGGGGCGGCTTCTTACTGGTCAGTGCGTGTGGGCGACCGTGCGGCGGAAGCAGCAGTGTGGGGCTACCGGAACCCGGCACCGGGTTATGAGGCGGTCGCCGGCTGCCTGTCTTTTTACGCCGGGCGCATGGATGCCTGTTACGTCGGCGAGGAGCAGGTAACGCCCCAGGAGGGCGATTTTTACGGCGGCTGGATTACCTCTTCTGTGGTCGGGCCGTTCAAGGGTGGGGCAGGCACCTGGGGCTGGTAAGACCCTGTGGCGACGGGCCTGCCGGTACTCTGCCGGGCTGGCCCGTCGTGATACGTAGCGATTCATGATGAGCCAGGAAGAGTCATGCTGAATCAAATTGCCCCAAATTGAGTCGGCGAATCGCTTGCGTTGTTTAACGTATCTGTGATATTTTTAATGGTATCGTCAGAGCGTGATGATTGACCGCTTTTTAACAATTGAGAGAGAGGCAGCAAGACGCGGAGAGATGGCTGGTAGTGCATATTTCCGTAGAAACTTGTCTGTCTATTGGCCCGGAAAAAAGTGTAGTGTCCATACCACACCCCGTTGTTGCGCATGGACACTATACTTCCCCAAACATGTATCATCAAGCACCGAAAGAAACACCGGGCCAGTTGATAGCCTGTTTGTCTTGCTATAAGACATGGATATTATACCGCATAAGGTTCAATTTATACAAGCCACTATCTATCCAGAATTACACAGTCGGGGCTGTGATCTGGAACAGATGCTGGCGGCCGTGCCTGGATTAAGCTCCATCCAGCAGCAGGCGTATAAGCTGTTCCATGCCGGTTTGAACGTTTTTCCGCTGCCTCATGGCGCTAAAGCTGGCTATCCCTGGAAACCACTCCAGTACACACGGCTGCATCGGACTCACCATTTTCTGGGCATCATTCCCCTTTTTGCCGGGGCCTGCAACATCGGCGTGATGTGCGGCGCGACCAGCGGCAACCTCTTCGTGATTGATTGTGAGTCTCATGAAATCTTTATGCAGCACATCGCCGCGCTGCAAAATCGGCGTATTCCAGTGTGGGCGGTGCTGACTGCACGGGGCGGTCACATCTACCTGCGCTGTCGTGAGGGCGAGGTGGCCAACATTCGTCCCGGCATCCTGCCTTTTGCGGAACTGCGCGGTCAGCATGGCTATGTGCTGGCTGCCGAATCGCTGCATCCGGCCGGCAGCGTGTACACCTGGCTGCTTCAGGAAGGCGACCTGCCGCCCATGGTGGAAGCGGCCCGCATCAACTGGCTGGTTGATCGGCGGGGCCTGCCGGTGGAACTCACCGTTGTCCCCAACCGGCTGAATCGTCACACGCGCTGGACGCAGATGATGGTGTCGCCGTTCTCTAACCTGTCTAAAACCACCAAAGAGTATCTGGCGGAGGGCCACCGCATCCCGGAAGGTTCGCGCAACAATCGGCTGTTTGCCGCTGCGTGTGATCTTGCCGGCAATGATTACGATCAAAGCGAGATTGAAGCGCTGCTGGTGCCGCTGGCGCTGGTGAGCGGGCTGCCGCAGCACGAAATCCTGCTGACCATTGCCAGCGCGTGCAGCCGTTCCCGCCAGCCTTCACGGCCGCCACAG
>JALOOI010000164.1 GCA_025454495.1 Anaerolineae bacterium | reverse complement strand
TCAGCGCGGCGTACCGCTCCGGCCCGGCCACATCCTGCGATGGCGACCCCGGTTCTACAATATCCTGCGTCCAGTCCACGAACACCGCGCCGGGGATGTGAGACTCCTCGTATTCGGCCCGGTGGGCGTAATAATGCGGCAGCGGCGCACCCGGCGGCAGCACATGCCCGCGCACATCCACAATCCGCACATCGGCATCGTTCCCGTGGGCGGCCAGCCAGGCCGTGGAAACCAGCAACTGCTCACTCATACATCCGCATCCTTTAGCATGGGGTCTGCCCGCATTATTCAGATCAAACCGCAACCGCTGCCTGCGCCATGCCGGCCCCGGCCCTGGGAAGGGGGCCGCCGGCACCCGCTGGCGAATATTTTCCGAAAGATTTTTCTGCGGCTATAATACCTGCAAGATTGGCTGCCCCAAAGATGCTCTTTTGCGATGGACATTTTATGAAAAAGAAAATTCGTGGTGTCAAACGCCAGACCTTTATGTACGACTTCAGCCTGTATCGGGTTGATGTGCCCATCCCGGATCAGCCGGGGCATTCGCTCAGCGTGATTGATATGAACCCGCAGGGGGCAGAACAGACCATCGTCTTCCAGCATGGCTATGCCGGCGTGGGCGAATCGTGGGAATTCCAGATCAACCACTTCGCCCGCGAATACCGGGTCATCGTGCCGGATTTGCGCGGGCACGGGCAAAGTGACGCGCCCTATTCCAGCTATACCATGCCGGAACTGGTGGCCGACCTGACCGCGATTGTGCAGTATTTAAAGCTGCCGCCGAAATTTATCCTGGTGGGGCATTCTTTCGGTGGTTCAGTGTGCATTGAATATGCCAATGCCCGCCCGCACACGCTGGAAAAGCTGGTGCTCATCGCCACCGCCGGCGAGTATCCCCTGCCGCCGGTGGTGCAATATGTGTCGCGCCTGCCCACCGCCCTGTTCGCCCCGCTGTGGCAATATCGCCCGAAGTGGGATGCGGAACTGCACGTGATGAAGCGCATGATGCTGAATAACCTGCGGAAGTGGAAAGGCTGGCCGCTGATTCGCAATATCACCACCCCCTCGCTCATCATCACCGGCGAGCGCGACCGCTACTTTCCGCGTTACGTGTTCGATGATGTGGGCAAGATGCTGCCCGGCGCAGAAATTTACGATGTCGGCTCCGCCAGGCACAAAGTGCAGCTTGAGCGCCACGAAGCGGTGAACCGGGCGCTGGAACGCTTCATCAGCGGCAGCCGCAGCTCCTGGCGGCAGCAGGCCAGCGAGAGCAAACAGGCCGCCCGCCGCCCCTGGCTGTCCCATTACAGCAAAGATATTCCGCCCACCATCCCCATCCCGCGGCAGCCGCTGCACCGCTTTCTGGAAAGCTCCGCCGGCTGGAAGCCGCGGCAGACGGCCGTGGTCTTTTACGGGCACACGCTCACCTATGAGCAGTTGAACGCCCGCGCCAACCAGTTCGCCCGCGCCCTCATCAAACTGGGGGTGGGCACCGGCGACCGGGTGATTATGGTGCTGCCCAATACGCCGCATTTCATCATCGCCTACTATGCCATCCTCAAAATTGGCGCGGTGGTGGTGCTGCCCAACCCGGATGCCGACGCGCCGCGCATCATTCACCAGACCGTCCAGACGCAGCCGGTGGTTTTAATCACCCTCAGCGCCTACACCGCCCTGGCCCGCGCCATTCAATCCACCACCGGGCTGGCCCAGGTGGTCTTTGTGGATATTGGGGCCTTCATCGCCGAAAACACCCTGCAACAAATCCTCACCCGCGCCGGCCTCAGCAAGCCGGCGGACATTGAAGAAGCCCGGCGCAGCGGCCACCTGATGGATGACCTGCTGCCCGGTGAACGCGCCGATAACCTGGAAATTGATGTGCCGCCGACGGCGCTGGCCAACATCAATTACACCAGCGGCACCACCGATTCGCCCAAAGGCGTATGCCTCACCCATGCCAACCTGGTGGCCAATGCGCTGCAAACGCGCCACTGGGTGCCCGATTTAAAATATGGCGAGGAAGTGTGCCTGGCCGTGCTGCCCTTCCTGCACAGCTATGGCATGACCAACGCCATGAACACGCCCATCACCATCGCCGCGAAGATCGTCATCCTCTCCGTGTTTGAGCTGGAGCAGGTGCTGGAACACATCAAGCGTTACCAGCCCACCATCTTCCCTGGCGTGCCCTCCATGTACACGCTGATTAACCAGTATCCCAATGTGCGGGCCTACGGGCTGTCGTCCATCAAGGCCTGCCTCAGCGGCGCGGCCCCGCTGCCGGTGGAAGTGCAGGAAGCTTTTGAAAAATTAACCCGCGGCCGCCTGGTGGAAGGCTACGGCCTGACCGAAGCCGGCCCGGTGACGCACGCCAACCCCCTCTACGGCCTGCGTAAGGTCGGCTCCATCGGCATTCCGCTGCCCAATACCGATGCCCGCATTGTTGATCTCATCACCGGGGCCGACCTGCCCCCCGGCACCGTGGGCGAATTGATCGTGCGCGGGCCGCAGGTGATGCAGGGCTACTGGGGGCACGATCATGATGCTGATCCTGAATCGGTGGTGCGCGACGGCTGGCTGTATACCGGCGATGTCGCCGTGATGGATGACGACGGCTATTTTCAGATCATCAGCCGCAAGCGCGATACCATCATGACCGGCAGTTACAGCGTGTACCCGCGGGATGTGGAAGAAGTGCTGTACGAAAATAACAAAGTGCTGGAAGTGGCGGTGGTGGGGGTGGGCCAGGCCGAAGGCGAGCAGAAAGTGAAAGCCTATGTCGTGCCGCGGCCGGGGTCGCTCATCTCCAAAGAAGAATTGATCGAACTGTGCCGCCGCCGGCTGGAAGCCTACGCCGTCCCCTGGGAGATTGAATTCCGCGAGACGCTGCCCAAATCCTTCATCGGCAAAGTGCTGCGCCGGCTGCTGGTGGAACCCCCGCCCGCCGACCCGCCCGAAGCCTGATGCGCCGGGGCCGGGCGCTCAGGGCTTCCACACCCGGTCAGCATCGCGCCCGCCCCAGATGATTTTATCATCGACGATCCGCACCGTCAGATCGTGGTGGATGCTGATCTGGCAGGACAGGCGCGGATAGCCAAACTGGGCCGCCAGCTTATCGTGCCAGTGCTGGGGCGGCGGTGCGCCGGCTTCCAGATGCACGCCGCAGGTGGCGCACAGGCCGCGGCCGCCGCAGTTCAGCGCCTGGGTCAGCGTGGTATAGGGCGAAATGTCCGCCGCCAGCAGCGTCTGGCGCAGGTTCGCGCCGGGGGCGACCTCCACCACCGTTTCGGTCGCATCGTGCAAAATTCGCAGTGTGGGCATCGTGTCCTCCATATTGAGCTTTAGCTTAGCCCGCGCCCCTGCCAGAACGCTTAAGGAAGTCTCAGGAAGACATGAGCAAACTCCCATGCGGCTGGATTATAATAAACACGACATTCAGAACATCCCGGTGTTGAGGACTGAAAATCCCCTATGGTCGAGCTACCGCTTTTCCCCCTGAACAGCGTTTTATTTCCGGGGATGCCGCTGCAACTGCATATCTTTGAAGAACGCTACAAGCTGATGATTAACGAGTGCATCGATAAGCAGTCGCCGTTTGGCGTGGTGCTCATCGAAAGCGGGGCCGAGGCACTGGGGCCGCTGGCGAAACCGCACATCATCGGGTGCAGCGCCGGCATCACCCGTGTGCAGCGGCTGCCGTTTGGGCGTATGAACATCGTGGCCAAAGGGATGCAGCGCTTTCGCATTCATGAAATGCACCAGCACAAAGCCTATTTAACCGGCGAGGTGGAATTTATCCCGCTGCACAACCCGGAGCCGGTGCAGATCGACCACAGCGCCCGGCGGCTGAACGGGCTGCTGCGTAAATATTTGCTGGCGCTGGAGAATGCCGGGCAGCTCAACTTTGACGAAAGCCAGCTACCCGATGACCCGATTGACCTGGCCTACCTGGCGGCCGTCATTTTGCAAACCGAAGCGCCGCACAAACAGCGCCTGCTGGCCGCCGAGAACGCCCTGAGCATGATCCATGACCTGAACGCCCTGTATCACCGCGAAGTGGCGCTGCTGCATGTGATGCTGTCCAATGCGGACATCACCAACGGCGATACCACCTTTTCGCTCAATTAAGCCGGCCCGCCTGCGGCTAATTCCGTGCCATGGAAGCCCGCAGGCGGCGCGTGAGGACGCGCATCACCCCGCGCACCACCGGCGGGTTGCTGGCGATCAGTTCAAAGAAGATATCCTGCTCCAGCTTCAGCAGCATGGTTTCCTCCACCGCGCTCACATCGGCATTCCGCGGCTCAGAATCCAGCAGGGCCAGTTCGCCCACCACCTCACGCTCGCCCAGGCGCACAAATTCGCGCTCGCCATCGTGCACGCGCACCCGGCCGCTGGCGATGATATACAGGCAGTTGCCGGGGTCGCCCTTGCGAATGAAGGTTTCACCCGGCGCGACCAGCACTTCCTGTAGCACCATGGCAATCTCGGCCAGGTAATCCTCCGGCATCTCGGCAAAGATGCTCACCGTCCGCAGAATAATGACTTTTTCCACCAGCAGCAGCATTTTTCCCTGCCCTCGTATTTCTTTTTCGATGGTGGCCGCCGCCACAATGGTCGATTTGGCCAGCGCGGACTTGCCCTCACCTTTTTGAATATCCTGCAAGGAACGCTGGTAGATATTATACAGCACCGGATTCAGGCGGTAGAGCGTCCACAGCGCAGTTTCCCGCACGATAATATCGGTGGTGCCGAACAACACGGCGGCGACATCGGGCGAGGCCTGTTTATCGCCCAGTTCGGCAATGGTGTAAAAGACGCAGGCTTTCGTCCACGGGTGCACTTCCTGATAATCGCCCACCAGGATACCGCGCAGGCGCTGCATCAGCGGCTGCGACTGCTGCGGGTACAGGCTGCTGAGGAAGTGCCAGCGCTGCTGTGGCTCCTGCATTTCGATCAAGGGCATGATCGTCGTTTTTAGCTCCCGTGAGAGCGTCGTATCCAGAATTTCCAGCGCATAGGCCCGCTTCTCCCTGGAGGGATGATTGTAATTGGCCTGCACCGTCAGCAGCGCCGCAGATTCATAGCGCAGGGCCAGCAGCATGATAATGCGCTGCAACGTCAGGTCAATTTCCTGTTCCAGCGCCCGCACCAGCAGCGTGGCGCGGGTTTCGGTGCGGGCTTCCAGCAGCACGGTTAAATTCCAGGCGATTTCGCGGGTTTCGCGGCCGATGGTGAACTCCAGTTCGGCGTATTCCGCCGGCGTGGCCCGGTAGCCCAGTTTCAGCAGCGCTTCCAGAATGTAGTAGCGCACGAATTCATCCGGGCAGGCCCGCTGGCTGTGCAGCCAGGTCTTCACCTGGTCGCCCCCAATGGCGGACATCACCCGCAGCAGGCGCAGCAGCACATGGCGCGGCTGCTCCGGCTTCGTGAAGGTGTCGATCAGCAGGGGCAGAATGCCCTCCCCGGCGGCGGCCAGCGCCTGCATGGCCGCCGAGAGGCCGTTGCCGGTGGTTTCCAGATACGTCACCATCAGCGGGTACAGGGCCGGCAAACGCACCCGGCCGGCGGCCAGCGCGGCCGCCTGGCGCACTTCCGGCTCCGGGTCGCTCAACAACTTTGTCAGCGGCGCTTCGGCGGAGAGCGTGCTGCTGTGAACTTCGCCCAGGATGGTGGCCGCAAAACGGCGTTCGGCCGGCTGTGGCGCAGCCACGGCCGCCAGCAGGCGCGTTTGCGCGGCCAGAAACCCGGTCACATCGTCGCCGCGCAGCAGCCCGATCATGGCTCCGGCCTGCAACGCCGGCTGCGGGTGCTGCAAATACGGCAGCACCTGTTCCGGTGCGCCCAGGGCACACAGCGTCCGCAGCATCTGGCTTTGTATGTCCGGCAGCGTTTCCTGTTCCAGCCGGGCCGCGACGGCCGGCCGCAGCGCGGCGCTGCGCCGTTTTTCGATCTTCTCCAGCACGGTGCGGCGCACGGCCGGGGAAGGGTGCGTCAGCAGGTCACGCAGGAACGTTTCCAGCCCATCATGGTTCACCGTCTCCAGCATATTCAGCGCATAAATCACTTCGCCGGGGCGATCACTCTGGAGGGTGCGGCGCAGCACGGCCAGGCTGGAACTATCGTTCAGCGCCAGCGTGACCCCGCCGATACGCCGCCGGTTGAGCGCCTGCACCAGCGCGGCGGTGTATTCGCGGTTCAGCAGCACCACGAGCACCAGCCACAGCACAATGACGAAGAGCATGATGAACAAAAGCTGAATGGCATCCGGGCGCAGAAGCTGGTTCAGCAGCAGCAGCACCGCGCCGGAGCTAATGCCCGCCAGCGGCTCGATGACGCTCTCCACCAGCGTTTGCGTCCGCAGGCGTTCCTGCGGCGACAGCGGCTGATACAGGATGAGCGCGGCCGCCCGGTTGAGCGAATAGCGCAGCGAACGATCCAGCAGCTTGACCAGCATCACCAGCGCGAAGACCACCCCGGCCGCCGCCCCCAGGGCCTGGGCCCCAATCGCCGCCGCCGAACTGAGCGCCAGGCTCACCGGCAGCAGCAGCAGCCCCACCAGCACGCCAAACCGGCTCAGCAGCCAGCCGGTGAGCAGCGCCCGCACGAACAACTGGGCCAGCCCGGCCAGGGACAGGAACACCCCCATAAAGGCGGCCAGTGCTTCAGGATCGGGGTAGCGCTCGCCGGCCGAGGCAAAATAGGCGTTATCAGTAAAATACAGGGTGAAAATGGTGACGGCCGCCAGCCCCACGATGAGCAGGAGATAGCGCTCCCGCAAAAGCTGGCGCAGCGGGCGCTCATCCGGGCGATTTTCGGCCGCCGGCGCGGTGGCCCCGCGGTCGCGGTCATCGTCGGCCGGGGCTGCCGCCAGATACTGCCGGCTGATGATGAGCAGCATCAGCAGCGACAGCACCACGCCCGCCCCGGCCAAAAAATACAGGTTGATGGCCGGCAGAAAGCGCAGCAGCAGCGGCACCACCGCCCCGCCGAGCACCATGGCCACCACTTCGCCGGAGCCGATCAGCCCGAACAGGCGCTTGCCCTGGCGCACGTTGAAAATGCGCCCGGCCAGCCCCCAGAATTCCAGGCTTTGCAGCACCCACAGCACATCAAAGGCAATGACGGCCAGCAGCGCCGGAAACGGGTCCGTGGTCACGGCAAACAGCAGGCGCAGCCCGGCCAGCGCGGCCAGCACCGTCAGCAGCAACAGCGCCAGATAGCGCTGAAACGACACCCGCCGTTCCACGCCGGCGAAGATCATCCCCACGCCAATCGTCGTCCCGGAGGCGATCATATACACCAGCGGCAGGATGCCGGCCGCGCCCTCATAGCGCGTGAGGAAGATGCTGTACGCGGCCGTTTCAAAAAAGACCACCGTCACACCGATGCAAAATGAATGCAGCAGCAGCAGCGCTACCAGCATATACTCGCCCGGCTCCACCCGCAGCCGGCTTAAAAGACGCTTTAATATCTGGCGCATGGGCCTCAGTCCTGTTCCGGGGTTGCCGGGGTACCGCGCGGCGGCAGCGGGAAAAAGGCCGATGTCCGGCGCACATAATCGGCATAGGCGGGCCGGGTTCGGTGCAGGCTGCGTTCCAGCAGGGCCACGCCGGAGACGCGCCGCAGCAGGAACGTCATCAGCAGCGGGCTGAAGACCGTCCAGCCGCCGCCGGCCGCCGCGGCCAGCAGGAACAGCCCCCACCACTGCACGGCATCGCCAAAATAATTAGGGTGGCGGGTATAGCGCCACAGGCCCGTATCCAGCACGCGGCCCGGCGGCTGTGGCTGCGCCCGAAACCGGCTGAGCTGCCAGTCCCCCACCGCCTCGAAGGCAAAGCCCACCAGCCACAGCAGCAGCCCCAGGGCATCCAGCAGCGTGGGCGCGGCCGGCACCGCGGCCCACAGCCCGGCCAGCAGCGGCAGCGCCACCAGCAGCATGATGCCCCCCTGAAGCAAAAAGACCTGGGCATAGCTGCGCCAGCGCCAGGCAGGGCCATACTGTCGCCGCCAGGCCGCATAGCGATAATCTTCGCCCCGGCCCAGGTTGCGCCAGCCCAGGTACAGCGTCAGCCGCAGGCCCCACAGCGTGACGGCCAGCAGCAGCAGCCCCCGCCGCAGCGGGTCGCCGGCCGTGAGCGCGGCCCACAGCCACACCAGAATCACAAAGCCGCTGCCCCAGAAAATATCCACAATGCTGGCATCGCGCCGCCACAGGCTGAGCAGCCACAGCAGCGTCACGCACAGCCAGATCACCCCTGCGCCGGCGGCGTACAGTTCCCAGAAGCCCAATGCTGCATCCTGTCTGGCTGATTTTTGATCGTTATAACGATACCACAGATGGCGGCAAAATGAGCCTTCCAGCCCGGCCGGGGTTAAACCCCGTACTGCCGGCGCAGCGCCGCCGTTTCGGTGTGGATGTCCGCCAGCAGGCGGGCTTTATCCGCCTCCGGCAGCCGGCTGACGCGCACCGCCGTTGCCACCAGTTCCACGAAAACCTCCGCCCCGAAGCCAAACGCATCCGCACAGCGCAGGTATTCCTGCGTCAGCGTGGTATCGAAAAAGGGCGGGTCATCGCTGTTCAGCGTCACCGTCAGGCCATCCGCCAGCAGGCGCGGCAGCGGGTGCTGCGCCAGCGACGGCACCACCCCCAGGCACACATTGCTGGAGGGGCACACCTCCAGCGGGATGGCCCGGTCGCGCAGTTCGGCCACCAGCGCCGGCTCATCGTAGCAGCGCACCCCGTGGCCCAGGCGTACCGCCCCCTGCGCCAGCGCCGCCCGGATAGAAGCCGGGCCATCGGTTTCGCCGGCGTGCAAAATCAGCGGAATGCCCGCCGCCCGTGCCAGCGCAAAAGCCGCGGCGAATTTATCCGCCGGGTGGCCCACCTCATAGCCGCCCAGGCCCAGGGCCGCCAGCCCATGATCCGGCGTTGACCACAGCGCCACCATGGCTTCCGCCGTCTTCAGCCCCGCCTCCGGCGACACTTCGCGGGCAATATCGAAGATCATGCGGCAGGTTACGCCATACTCGCGCTCCGCCTGCCGCCGCGCCCGGTTCAGCGCCGCGTGCTGGTCGGCGATGCTCAGCCCCTTTTGGATCAGATGCGTATAGGGCGTATACGTAAATTCGGTATGGCGAATCTGCTGCGCCGCCTGATCGCGCAGGAATTCCAGCGCCACCAGTTCAATATCGTCGGTGCTTTGCAGGCACCGCGAGATCAGCAGATAAATTTCCACAAAATGCGGAAAATCACGAAAGGCGAACCAGCGGCGCACCTCTTCCACCGTGCGGGCCGGCAGATCAATGCCATTTCTGGCGGCCAGCTTCAGCAGCGTCGCCGGCGGCACCGCCCCTTCCAGATGCACATGCAGTTCCACTTTGGGCATGGCGATCAAAAATTCATGCAGCGACATTCGGTTTTATCCTTTGCAAGCAGCGACCGGCCGCCCCGGACGACGGGCCGGCGATAGGCCACATTGACTCCGCCGCAAACTATGTTATGATGTTGCGCCGGAAAGCCACGATACCATGAGCTGTGAGAGGTATCCCCTTGAAAGCACTGTTCGATTGCGCCTGGCACCGCTTCAGCGTCATTTCATCCATCATCAGCGATGCCAATGCGCGGGCCGTTGCCGTCTTTTTCTACTTCACCTTCCTGCTGCCCTTCGGCATCATTTCCAGCCTGTTTACCGACCCGCTGCACCGCAAAGGCAAAGCGGAATGGCACGACCGGCAGCCCGTCCCCACCGATCTTGATTCGGCCAAACAGCAGGGATAACCCATGTACATTCTCGGCATTTCGGCCTTCTACCACGATTCAGCCGCTGCGCTCATCAAAGATGGGGAGATTGTGGCGGCGGCGATGGAAGAACGCTTCTCCCGCAAAAAGCACGATAACGGCTTCCCGCAGCACGCCGTGGAATTTTGCCTGCGCCAGGCCGGCATCAGCGAAGATGACCTGGATTACGTGGTCTTCTACGAAAAGCCGCTGCTGAAGTTTGAGCGCATCATCCTCTCCACGCTGAACACCTTCCCGCGCTCCTGGGAAGTGTGGAAAGAAGCGATGGTAAGCTGGCTGAAAGAAAAATTGTGGATTAAGAATGTCATCCACAACCAGGCCGGGGTGAGCTTTGAGAAGATCATCTTCTGCGATCATCACATGAGCCACGCCGCCAGCGCTTTCTTCGCCAGCCCCTTCGATGCCGCCGCCGTGCTGACGGTGGACGGCGTGGGCGAGTGGACCACCACCACCCTGGGCACCGGCAAAAGCGACCGGCAGTCCGGCGTGAATGAAATTAACCTGTTCGTGGAACACCGCTTCCCGCATTCCCTGGGGCTGCTGTATTCCACCTTCACCGCGTGGCTGGGCTTCGCCGTGAACAATGGCGAATACAAAGTGATGGGCATGGCCCCCTACGGCACGCCCAAATACATGGATCGCGTGTATAAGCTCATCGAGGTGGACGGGCAAACGGGCGCGTATCACCTGAAGATGGACTATTTCGATTATCAGCAATCCACCGAGCGCAGCTACAGCAGCAAATTTCTGGAGCTGTTCGGGCCGCCCCGGCCGCCGGAGGCCGAATTTTTTACCATGGCCACCAACCCGGAGCGCTCCGCAGAAAAACAGGCCATGGAGCTGAACCAGTATTATGCCGATGTCGCCGCCAGCATTCAGCGGGTGACGGAAGATACCCTGGTGACGATTTGCCATTACCTGCACAAACAGACCGGCCTGACAAAGCTGGTGATGGCCGGCGGCGTGGCGCTGAACACCAAAGCCAACTGGCGGCTGCTGAACGAAACGCCCTTTGACGAAATTTACATCCAGCCGGCCGCCGGCGACGATGGCGGGGCCCTGGGCGCGGCGCTGTGGGCCTATCATGTGATGCTGGGCCAACCGCGTAAAGCGGCCATGCCCCATGCCTACTGGGGCCAGGGCTACAGCGATGCCGAATGCATCGACTTTTTGCGCGGCAAGGGCATCCCTTACGAAGATTTCACCGGCAACCCGGATAAGCTGATTGATGTGGTGGTGGACGGGCTGACGCACAAAAGCGTCGTCGGCTGGATGCAGGGGCGTTTTGAATGGGGCCCGCGGGCCCTGGGCAATCGCAGCATCCTGGCCGACCCGCGCAGCGAAGCCATGAAGGAAGTGGTCAATACCAAGATCAAATTCCGCGAGCCGTTCCGCCCCTTCGCGCCGGTCATCCTGCGGGAACGCGCCCCGGAATATTTCGATTATCCGGCGGTGGCCGAACACGAAGCCCCGCGCTATATGCTCATGGTTGCGCCCATTAAGGCGGATAAAGGCGAGCAGATTCAGGCGGTCAATCATCAGGGAACCGGCCGCCTGCAAACCATTGACCGCGCCACCAACCCGCGTTACTATGACGTGGTGCAGCGCTTTGGCGAGGCCACCGGCGTACCCGTCGTGCTGAACACATCGTTCAACCTGCGCGGCGAGCCGATTGTGAACACGCCACAAAATGCGCTGAACACCTTCCGCAACAGCGATATTGATATGCTGGTGCTGGGGTCGTGCCTGGTGCGGAAATAACCGCTATTGTCCGATTTGACTGAGGAAAAACTCAATGACCGTCAATGTGGAAACGAATAAGCCCAAAAAGAAGACCGGCGGCATGAATGATTTCTTCATGCGCATGGGCATTCTGGGAGAATTGATGGCCTTCCTGTGGAAGCGCAAGCTGTACTGGCTGATCCCGATGTTCCTGACGTTGATGGTCTTCGCGGTGCTTATCGTTATCGGCAGCACCGGCCCCGGCGGCGTGTTCATCTACACACTGTTCTAAAATAAGACCGGCGGTGCCAGACACCGCCGCAGCCCTGCGAAAGGATACCGGGGCACGCCGGCCAGGGTGCCCCTGCTCACAGCATGGATAATGTCGATCTTCTCTCAATTCTTGGGCTGGTCATCTTCGGGCTGGTGTTCGGGGTATTGACGGCCCGCAGTTCCAACAAACGGGAAAAACTGCGCGGTGGCGCGGTCGCCCGTTTTTTCCATTTCAGCGCCTGTGCGCTGATGGCCGCGCTGACCCCGGCCGTGCTGGTGATGGCCGTGTTCATGCACCCGGAATGGGTGACGATTGGCGGCATCAGCATCGCGCCCATTGTGCAAATGCTCGGCATCGCAGTGGCGCTGGCCGCGCTGGCCGTGCTGCTGCTCATCCCCTATGCCCTGCTGGAGCAACCGGCCCGCGCGGCCTGGGAGCAGCAGCAAATTGACCAGGGCTGGACGGAAAAGGATGCCCGTACTTCCGGGCTGTAACCGCCCGCGGCAGGGCCCACAGGCATGGGCCCCGCCGATGTGGTTTAAGCCGGGTCTGAAGGAGCCAGGGCCGGCACCGCGTGCTGGCCGTTGGTGGGCGCGGCAGCAAAGCCCATGTGCGGGCTGCGGTGCGGGTGGCTCAGGAAGTCGTCGCGCACTTCCAGTTGTTCCTTCAACCGCTGATACGACTCTTCCAGCAGCGCCAGCGGCAGCACATTCAGCTCCTGGCAGGCGACCTGCGTCAGCGCATACACCGCCACCTCGCGGATGAACGCCCCCGGATACCCCACCAGCCGTTCCACCAGCGTTTCATGCTCGTCGTGCCACATCGTGCCCAGGTACTGGCGCAGCATCCGCCCCGCCGTCTCCGGCGATTTCGTCTCCGGGATGATGAAAATGCGATCCAGCCGCCCGGGCCGCTTCATGATGCGCTCATCAATCGCTTCCGGGTAGTTGGTGGTGGCGATCAGCAGCGTCCCCCTGTCGTTGATGACCGATTCCGAGCCATCCAGCACATTCAGGATGAGCGCCTTTTCATCGTCGTGCAGGTAAGCATCCATCTCCTCCAGCAGGATGATGGACGGGTATTTGGAACGGCTGGCGGTGGCCAGGGCGTATTCAATCTTGCTGAAGGAAGACCCGTGATCCTCGCCCTGGCGCTTGCGGGCGCTGGAGACGTAAATCACCAGCATCTTGTGTTCCAGCGCCCACTTTGCCAGCGCCGCGCACAGCATCGTTTTGCCCGTGCCCGGCACGCCGGCCAGCAGCAGCTTGCGGAACGGCTTCAGCTTGAGGCGGCGGTACACCTCCACCCCGCGCTGGAAGAAGGAACGAATGTCGCCCAGAATATCTTCCTTCAGCGCCGGCGGCAGCACCACATCCTCCAGGCTCACCGTCGGCTGAAATGAATTGGAGTGGCCGCCGATGATGACCACCCGATCTTCCGGCTCATAGGAATAGGCCAGGCGGTAACATTCGCCGGCAAAATCGTACCAGGCGGGCAGGAAGGCTTCCGGCACAGCGGCCAGCGCCACGCGATGATAACCGCTGTCGGAATAATGAGCACACATGACCAGAATTTGCACCCGCGCCCCGGCCGCCCCGTTGAATTCATGCACGAAGGCCCCGGTTTGATCGGTAATTTTGCGCGTGTGCAGGGCATAATCATCCACCGGCAGCACCACCCCACTCTCGATGCGTTCCGTGCCGGCAAAGTGATACCCCCCCGCCAGCCCAAAAGTGGCCGGGAACAGGCTGAGAACACTGTCATTGGTGCAGGCCACATCCACCGCCACGATCCGGCACGCCTGATCGCCAAACTGCGGCAGCCAGTGTGTCTGCATCCATTCCGCCATGAGATCCATCTTCAGCGACTTCGGGGTTGTTTCGGTCATGCAATCCATCCAGTTCACCCTGTATTCATATCACTACCGATCGACGTTAGAAGCGTATCACAGGATATTTTAAAAGTCCATAGTGGTTTTTAAAGGGTCACAACCCTGGCAAGAAAAAGGCGGGCCGGGCCCGCCTGCTGCTCATCGAAGATGGTTTTAGGCCACTTTAACGCTGTGCGCGACCGGCTCCGGGGCCATTTCCTGCGCCCGCACCGGCTCCGGCAGCGCTTCCGGCGTGCGGGCCGGCTTCGGCGTGGCTTCTGGCTGCACGGTGGCTTCGCCCAGTTCGCTGGCGATGATGCGCACCGAGCGATCATAGGTGACGTAATTCCACAGCCAGTTGGTGAACACGCTCAGCCGGTTGCGGAAGCCCATCAACATCACCAGATGCAGGAACAGCCAGCCCAGCCAGGCGAAGAAGCCGGTCAGCGGCACACGATTGTAAATCCACGCCACCGCCCGCCGCCGCCCGATGGTGGCCATGATGCCGCGGTCATAATACTTAAAGGTCTGCTGCGCTTTGCCGGCCCGCACCGCCTGGATATTATGCACCGCCAGCATAGCCTGCTGCTTGGCCACCGGGATAATCATCGGGTACGGGTTGCCTTTCGCGTCTTCCAGGTAGGTGATGTCGCCGGCGGCATACACCTGCTCCAGCCCGATCACCTGCATGGTCGGCTCCACGGGCAGCCGCCCCGCCCGCTTGAGGGGCACGCCGAGCATTTCCGCCAGCGGCGAGGCCTTCACCCCGGCCGACCACACCAGCGTGTGGGTGGGAATGATGCGCCCATCCTTCAGGATCACGCGGTCGGCGCGGGCTTCGGCCACCGTCGCATTCATGATAATTTCCACCCCCAGGTCGGCGAGCTGGCGCGACGCAGCATCGCGCAGGTTCTGCGGGTAG
>JALOOI010000375.1 GCA_025454495.1 Anaerolineae bacterium | reverse complement strand
AAACGCACATGCTGGCGCGAAATCTGGCGCAGTGGCAGCACAATTTCGCACTCATCGCCCCGGCCCAGGGTCATCACCTCCAGGGTTAGCAGCCATTGTGTGCCTCTGTGATCACCATCCTCCACAGCAATCGCCGGAAAATCACGGGGTTCAGACATCGCTCACAGCCTTTCTTCAGTTCTTTGCTGCCCGATAACATACATCAATCATAATCGAAATTGCCGCGCCTGCCGGCTCAGCCGCCGGCCAGCACCGGCAGCGCCACGTCCACCAGGTCAGATTGCACCAGCCCGCCGGGGATCACCGCCAGCCCCTGGTCGAAGAAGATGGCCGGCGCGGTGCTGCCCTGGGCCAGGGTGGCGGTGCCGCCGGAAGTAATGCGATAGTAGGCCCGCACCCGCAGGGTGCCGGTGGCCAGCGCCGGCAGGGCGGCGCTGCCGGGGAAGCTCACGCTGTGCACACAGCGCTGGCGGGGCCCCAGCAGGCGGATAAAGTTCTCCGGGAAGGACGTTACGCCGGCGGTACGGCGCACGCCGCCGGTGCTGAAGCCGCTGACCGGTTCAAAGAGCAGGCCCACCCCGCTGCTGCCATCATCCCCCACGATGACCTGGGCCGAATCGAAGATAAACGGCACCGTGCCGATGGTGTTGTTGGTGATGATGATGTTCAGCCGCAGCGTATCCTCCGGCACGGTGGGCACATTCGTCACCTGCACCCGCAGCACCAGCGGATTTTGCGCCGCCCGCCCGATGAGCGATTGATGGGCCGCGCGATTTTCCGCATTCCGCAGCCGGTCGCAGGGCACACCTTCGTACACAAAGGGAAAAGTCCGTGCCAGCAGCCCCGGCAGCACATTGGGGCCCACAAACACCAGCAGCATAATCAGCAGGATGACCCCAATGACCGTATTGGAGCTGTCCCCCGCACGCCGTAAAGCCCTCAGCAAGCCTCAGTCTCCTGTCAGCCACGCCCGGATGCTCGTCACAGGCTCTGCTATGTTTAAACCTTCCACATTATGCCACAGGATACCGTGATCGTGCCCGCGAAACCAGACTTCCTGGCGGCGAATAAAATCATGGGTGTGGTATTTGGTGCGCTGGATGGCTTCGGCCAGGGGCAGGCCGTCCAGCAAATGGGCCCCCAGTTCGGCATAGCCCAGGGTGTGCATGGCCGGCAGTTCCGGCGTGTAGCCCTCCATCAACAGCCGCCGCACTTCCGCCAGAAAACCGGCGGCCAGCATCTCATCCACCCGTTGATCGGCCCGCGGATACAGCAGTTCCCGGCGCAGATGCAGCCCGATGGTCAAAATGCGGTAGGGTGGCGGGCGGCGCTGTTGCAATTCACTGATGGGCGTGCCGGTCTCCAGGTACACTTCCAGCGCCCGCACCACCCGGCGGACGTTGTTGGGGTGGATGGTGGCGGCGGCCGGTGGATCCATCTGGATGAGCCAGTCATGCAGCGCCTGATTGCCATACATGCGGGCATATTCCTCCAGGTGGGCCCGCAGATCGGGATTGGGGGGCACCTGCGGGATGGACCAGCCTTCGGTGACGGCCGTTAAATACTGCCCGGTGCCGCCGACCAGGAAGGGCAGCCGGCCGCGGGCGTGGATGGCCTCAATCGCCTGGTAGGCCAGCGTCTGGTATTCTGCCAGACCGGGGTTTTCCGCCGGGGTGGCGATGTCCAGCAGGTGATGGGGGATGCGCTGCTGCTGCGCCGGCGTGGCTTTGGCCGTGCCAATATCCATCCCGCGATAAATCTGGCGGCTGTCGGCATTGACGATTTCCCCGCCGAAGATGTCCGCCAGTTCCAGCGATAGCCCGGTTTTGCCGGTGGCGGTGGCCCCCAGGATGACCACCAGCGGCGGCAGCTTACCAGCCAAGGGCATCCTCCAGATGCTCAAGGATGGGCCCGCCCCGGCGGGGCAGGGCGATGCCGATGGCATCCACCCGCCACAGCGCCTCCGTCAGGGCGTGCGCCTCCAGATAGTGATACACACTGGCGAGCAGGCGCTGGCGTTTGGCCGGCGTGATGTGGACGAAGGCCGCCGCCACATCCTCCGCGTGGCAGGTTTTGACCTCCACAAAGACCAGCGTATCACCCTGCCACGCCACGATATCCAGCTCCCCGGCCGGGCAATGCCAGTTCCGCGCCACAATCGTAAATTCATGGTCTTCCAGCCAGGCGGCCGCCAGCGCTTCGCCGTCGCGGCCGGTCTTTTTGCCAGAGGTGCTCATGCCCGCTGTCCCGTCGCTGCCCTGCATTTTGTGCAAATATTATAATTCCAGTGCGCCCATCTTGAAATGGATGACGTAAAAACAGCGGATAAAGTTCCAGCGCCGCGGCCCCGGCTGATCTCTGTGAAAAGTCACCATAAATCTTTGCTGAGAATCCGTCACGGTTATTGTGTAAAAGTGCTGAAAAACAGGCTATGATGGTGCCTGTTGAATTACGATGCAGCCACTGGAGGCACCATACGATGGGGATTGTACTTGCGGCCAG
>JALOOI010000374.1 GCA_025454495.1 Anaerolineae bacterium | reverse complement strand
CCGGCGACAGTGCCGCCGCTGGCTGAAATCCGCCGGTTGATGCAGCGCCGCTATGATCTGTTTCTGGCTGCGGGCGATGCCGCGCTGACCGAAAGACAGCACCTGACGCAGCAACTGCACGCGCTGCAAGCCAGCGCCGGCGCACAGTTCCCGCTGAGTCCGGGCGATACCACCGCACTGCTGGCCCATGTGCGCGACCAGGTGCTGGCCCTGCACACGCTGGAGAGCGCCGCCGTGCAGGCGCTGGAGGCCGCCCTGCGCTGAGGCCAGGCTGCGGCTTTCGGCAGGGGCGGGGTGTCTGCTATCCTTGGGGCCGCGGCCGGGCGAACCGCCCGGCTTTCTGGCTACATGCATCGTAAGGAGACGATCAGCCCTATGCCTAAAAAATACAGTGCCTATCCTGAGATGGTTATCGACCCCAAAAAGCGCTACAGCGCCCGCATCACCACCAGCAAAGGGGTGATCGAGATTGATCTGTTCACCGACCGTGCGCCGCTGACGGTGAACAATTTCGTCTTTCTGGCGCGCGAAGGCTTCTACAACGGCCTGCTGTTCCATCGCGTCATCAAGGATTTTATGGTGCAGGGTGGCTGCCCCCAGGGCAGCGGCACCGGCGGCCCGGGCTATCGCTGGGACGATGAAAAAGCCGCCCTGGGCATCAAACATGAGCGCGGCAGCCTGAGCATGGCCAACGCCGGGCGCAATACCAACGGCTCCCAGTTCTTCATCACCCACATCGTCACCGACTGGCTGGACGGCAAACATGCTGTCTTCGGCAAAGTGAAGAGCGACAAAGACCAGGCGGTGGTGGATGCCATCCAGCAGAATGACATCATGAAGACGGTGGAAATCCTCGAAGCGTAAGCTCCGCCGCGGGCCGGCCGCCCGGCCGGCCCCGCTTCTGGCGCTGCACCTGCTGAAACGGTATCATGGTCGGTGAGCATCCGGTGGTCGTCCCCCTTTTCCCCGGTGAGACCCCGCCGAATCCACCCATCATCGGCACGTCACCACGAAGGGGCCCGCGCTATGCCTGATCTGGATTATACGCTGTCGCTGGTCGAACCCGGCATCATCTTTTGTGAGTGCCGCGGCGACATTAACCGGCTCACCTTCGTTGACCTCACCGAAAACCGCCTGCACTTTGCGGATGAGCACGGGCTGAAGCAGTATGCCTTTTTGTGGGACATCAGCCACGCACGCATTACCGTCATGGATGTGCGGCTGGCGCAGTGGGCCACCCGGCTGGATGACCGGCTGGTGTATGCGGTGCTGATCGGGCAGCCTTCTATTGCCAGCATCTTCGTGAATGTGGTCTCCAAATTAACCGGCAGCCGGCTGGCGATCAGCAGCAGTTATGAGGCGGCCCTGCCGCTGGCCCGCGCTCAGCTCGGCCGGGATGTTGCCCCGCCGCCCGGTTGATTTAGCGATACGGCGTTTGCGCCCAGTCGATCTGCATCATGGCTTTGTCCGGCGCGGGGTGCCCGCCCACCGTGTCCCACGGCATCACGTCGGGGGCCGTCCAGTCCAGCCGCCGGGCATAGGCCTGCCCGATCTGCTCCATCAGGTGAATTTCGGTCGGCCGGCGCGAATCCAGCCCCAGGCGGGCCGGGTCGATCCAGGCCGTGTTGGGCAGTTCCAGCGTTTTTTCGATGTTGTCGCGCGTCAGCAGCGGGTTATAGCGCCGAAAATCCATCCGGTGCCGGTAGATGGCGCGGGTGGTGAACACCTGTTGCAGGCCGGAATCGTCCAGGTTTTCGCCGACGATGTATTCAATCCAGTCCTTCAGCCAGAAGCGCCCGGCCGCGCCATCGGCAAAGGTGAGGGGCGGGTAGCCGGTGCCCAGCGACAGATGAATCACGCGGCCATCCACGAAGCCGGCCGCCGCGCCGATGTATTCCATCGCCTCAATGGCCGCCGCCAGGCAGGGATTGCCATACACCCCCACGCCGCCATCGATGAGGTTGCCCGCCACCGGCGGGAAGAAGATGGGCGCGGCCCCGCTGGCCGCCACCGCGCCGGCGACCGGCCAATCGGCAAAGGCGGCTGCCCCGCGCCCGGCGCTGACGATGAAATAAGTGCTGCTGGTGCGCACATCCTTCACCGTGAACAGCACGATTGGATCGGTCAGATCGCGCATTTTTTTGCCTTCGACCAGCTTTTGCAGCGCGAGGCGGAACGGCTCCAGCGGGTACAGGTGACGCAGCCGGTGGGCGAACAGCCAGCGCAGCCAGAAAAACACATCCTGCGTGCCGAACAGCCGCGGCAGTTCATCGCGGTACACCGCCAGAATTTGCGCCGCGCTCATTTTGACCGCCAGCCCGGCGGCGATGATGGCCCCGGTACTCGTCCCGGCCACCAGATCGAACATGTCCCAGGCGGGGCGGCCGGTCTGTGCTTCCAGTTCGGCCAGCATGGCCAGCGTAATCACCCCGCGCATCCCGCCGCCGTCAATGGAGAGGATGGTCTTTTTGCCCTGCGGATTCCAGTCCAGCATGAGGAGGTGTCCTTTGCCTGT
>JALOOI010000163.1 GCA_025454495.1 Anaerolineae bacterium | reverse complement strand
ATGCCGGTGAGCAGATGCGTCAGCAGCGAAGAAGGATAACCATAACCATTCATGGCTTCAAAGCTGTAAACATTCGTCATCTGGTACACTGCGCCCACCACCGCCCCGGCCAGCACTGTCCAGCCGTTCAGCGCCAGGCTGATGAGGCGCGGTATGACCCGCCAGGAGTCGATACGGCTGCCCTCAGCGTCATCCGTCGCCGACGTGGCGCGATCCACATGCACCGCCGTCGTATAGGCCGCCGCCAGCGCTCCCCAGAACAGTCCCGCCACCAGCGACGCGACCAGAAAAACGCTCATGCCGGAGGTCATATACCCTTCGGGGGTCGGTTGCAGGCTTGCCGCTGACCATAAAAAGCCCTCGGTGGTGGCGATGAGCAGGATGGCCACGCCGATGGCCGTCAGCAGGCCGATGCCGATAGACAGCCGGCGGCGATACGCGACACGCTGCATCTGCCAGCCCGGTTGCGCATCCGCCAGCGCGACCAGCAGCCCGCTGAGAAAGCCGAGCGCCAGCCCCATGCCCGCGCCCCACGCCAGGGCATAGCCGCTGCCCAGGATGGGAAAAATCAGCGTGCCGGACAGCACCCCCAGGAAAGCCCCCAGCGAACCGCCCCACAGCACAAAGTAGCCTGTTGTTTTGATGGATTGCATCATGCGCCTCCCGACGGTGTGCCTTTTAGCAGCAGCATAGCACATTTTCGCCCGGTCCTGCCCCACGGACTCCCTGCTGTAACACGGCGTTAGCCGGCGCGGGACTGCCAGGGCCGCCAAAAACGACTACAATGGGCCCGGTGTAGCCACAGCAGCCACAGGTCAATGATGAAGATTGGGATTCTCGCGCCGGATTTAACGCGGGCGCACGGGTGGGGCACCTATACGGTGGAACTGGTGACGGCGCTGCACCGGGCCGGCGTGGCCACGGTGCTGCTGGCGGCCCGCAATACCCCGCCGGATGGGCCGCTGCCGGCCCGGCCGCTGCTGCCGGCCCTGGTGCCGGCGGAGCGTTACAGCCTGGCCAAAATGCTCATCAGCCTGCCGGCGGTGCGCCGCCACCTGGCCGCCTGCGACCTGCTCCATGCCACCGCGGAACCCCTGGCCCCGCTGGCCGCGCTGGCCCGCCGCGGGCGGCCCCTGTGCCTCACGCTGCACGGCAGTTACGCTTATTGGCCGCAAATACGGCGTTTTCCCGTCAACAGGCTGTATCGCCATGCCTTCAGCCAGGCCACGCTGCTGTGCGTGAGCCACTATACAGAGCGCGTGGCGCGGCAGATGGTGCCGGCGGCGCGGACGGTGGTCATCCCGAATGCGGTGGACAGCGCCCGTTTTGCCGCCCCGCCGTGCCCGCCTGATCCAGCCGCGCCCATCATCCTCAGCACCGGCAGCCTGAAGCCCCGCAAAGGCACGCTGGCCCTGGTGGAAGCGGTGGCCGTCGTGCGGGAACAGCTTCCCGGCGTGCGCTGCATCATCGCCGGCTCGTTAACGCACGAACCGGCCTATGTGCAGCAGGTACGCGCCGCCATCGACCGGCTGAACCTGGGCGGGGTGGTGCAGCTCACCGGCACCCTGCCGGAAGCTGACCTGCTGGCGTGGTACCAGCGGGCCAGTGTGTTCGTCATGCCCTCGCTGAATGCCGGCTGGAAATTTGAAGGCTTCGGGCTGGTGCATCTGGAAGCCAGCGCCGCCGGGCTGCCGGTGATCGGCACGCGGGATTGTGGCGCGGAAGATGCCATTGCGGATGGCATCACCGGGCGGCTGGTCAGCCAGCAGCACCTGGCGACCGAACTGCCGGCGGCCATCCTGGACATCCTCACCCGGCCGGGGCTGGCGCAGCAGATGGGCGCAGCCGGCCGGGCGCGGGCGCAGCGGCACACGTGGGATGCCACCGCCGCGCAGGTCATCGCGCAGTATACGGCCGCGCTCAGCGCACGCTCATAACCTGCTGCTGTTCGATCAGCCACGTCACCGCGGCATCATATTGATCCAGCGTAAAAAAGCGGGTGTGGTCGCGGCCATAGAGGTTGGTCATGGTCATCAGCGCGTTCAGCAGCGTCAGCCGGATGCCGGTGCCATACAGCACGGCGGCGCGGGTGGGCGGGCGCTGCGGGTAACGTTTTTCCAGGGCGCTCACCTGCTGCAAAAAATAACGAATCGGCGGGATGCCGGTGCCACCATCGCGCACCAGCCAGAAGATGGTTTGCTGCGCCGGCGCAGTATCGTAAATCCGCGCCAGATGAGCAATATATTCATCCACCGCCGCCCGGTCATTACGCCGCCACACAAAATCATGAATGTTATGTTCCAGCAGTTGATACTCTACACCGGCATTCATCACCGCAGCTCCTGTTAACCTGTTTACAGGATACTGCCAAATCGTCGCAAAATTAATAAAGGATTGTTATAAGCCGACACATTAAAACCTGTGCCGGTTTTCATTAATGATTTACGCGGTTGGGTCAGCGTCAGCGTCGGCGCGGTGCCCGGCGAAGGCCTGGCGCACGGCCGGGCCAAAGGGCAGCGCCTCCAGGGCGGCGTTCACCGCGTCCGGGTGGCGGCGGGCGCGTTTGTGCAGATAGGAAAGCTGCATCAGCGCCAGCGCCCCGGCCAGGTCGCGCTCATGGCGAAGGTAGTAGCTGATCCAGCCGGTTTCGGGCAGCAGGTGATGCGGTTCGGCGGCCTGTTCGGCCAGCAGGGCCACCCGCAGGCGGCGCGTCAGCGGAATATCGACCATGCCGTGGCGGTGAAGGTGGCCAATTTCGACCCCGCCCAGGGTAAATTCCACGCCACCGAAGCGATGCGGCGCAGCGGTGATGCCCTCCCAGGCGCTTACGGTCTGTTCAAAAGTGTGCAGGATGTCCGGCAGATTCATGAGGGGTGCCCCTGTGTGCGTGTGCTGGCGATACCATTCAGACGCGGCCGGGGGCGGTGATGATACCGGCGGCCGCGTAAGAAATGCCCAGGAAATCAGCCCTGCGCCAGCACGTCCCGCGCGGCTTCGGTATCCAGCCGGGCCAGCAGGCCGCGCAGCGTGCTGAGGACGAATTTATCATCCTCCACCGACCGCTGCCGCAGCCGTGCCCGCGCCTGCGCCAGGTGCTGCACGGCGGCCTCTGCATCGCTGAACAGGCGGGCCGTCACCAGGTGCTTCAGTTGATCCAGCACCAGGGCGGCGGCATAGCGCACGTCGGCATCATCAGCGCTCAGCAGCGGCAGCAGCGGCTCAATCACCGCGCCCCCGCCGCCGACCAGGTCAAAGGTGGCATTGCGCCGCGTGCGAATATCGTCGCTGTACAGCGCCTGGATGAGGCTGGCCACATCGCTCATGCGCTCACTCCCATTCGATGGTGCCGGGCGGCTTGCCGGTGATGTCATAGGTCACGCGGTTCACACCGGGCACCTCATTCACAATGCGGCGGCTGACCGTATCCAGCAGGTCATAGGGCAGTTTGGCCCAGTCGGCGGTCATAAAATCATCGGTGGCCACGGCCCGCAGCACCACCACTTCTTCATAGGTGCGGTTATCGCCCATCACCCCCACCGATTTTACCGGCAGCAGCACGGCGAAGCTCTGGGCGGTTGCGCCGCGCAGCAGCCCGGCCGCCTGCAACGCCCCCACGAAGATGGCATCGGCCTGGCGCAGCGTCTCCAGCCGGGGGAAGGTCACTTCGCCCAGGCAGCGGATGGCCAGCCCCGGGCCGGGGAAGGGCTGCCGCCACAGGATGTCCTCCGGCAGGCCCAGGGCCGCGCCCACCCGCCGCACCTCATCCTTGAACAGGTCGCGCAGCGGTTCCAGCAGCTCAAAGCCGATCTCGGCCGGCAGCCCGCCGACGTTGTGATGGCTCTTGATGGTGTGGCTGGCGCTGCTGGCGGCCGCGCTTTCGATCACGTCCGGGTAGATGGTGCCCTGGGCCAGAAAGCGCATCCCCGACACCTGTGCCGCCTGCGCCTTAAACACGTCAATGAACAGCCGGCCGATCAATTTACGCTTGGCTTCGGGTTCGGTCACGCCGCGCAGCGCCTCTAAAAAGGTCTCGCTGGCATCGGCATAGCGCACATCCATGCCCTGCTGCTCGCGGAAGACGTGCAGCACCTGCTCCGCTTCGCCCAGGCGCAGCAGCCCGGTATTGACGAAGATGCTGGTCAGGCGGTCGCCGATGGCCCGGTGGATGAGCGCCCCGGCCACCGCTGAATCCACCCCGCCGCTGAGCGCCAGCAGCACGCGCTCCGGCCCCACCTGCGCCCGAATGGCGGCCACCGACTGTTCAATGAAGGCCGCCGGCTGCCAGTGGTCGGCACAGCCACAAATGCGAAAGATGAAATTACGCAGCAGCGCCACCCCCTGCGGCGTATGCTGCACCTCCGGGTGAAACTGCACCCCGTACAGGTGCCGCGCCAGGTCGCCCATGGCCGCCAGCGGCGAATTGTCCGATTCAGCCAGGGGCACAAAGCCGGGGGGCGGCTGTTCAATGCGATCCCCGTGCGACATCCACACCGTCAGCGTCTCCGGCAGGTCATCCAGCAGGGGGCTGCGCCGGCGGTGGGTGAGGCTGGCGCGGCCATATTCGCGGGCGCGGGCGGGGGCCACCACGCCGCCCAGGGCGTGCGTCAGCGCCTGCATTCCATAGCAAATGCCCAGGATGGGCCGCCCCTGCGCCAGCAGGGCCGGGTTAAGCTGCGGCGCAGCCGCCTCATACACGCTGCTGGGCCCGCCGGAGAGAATGAAGCCGGCCGGCTGG
The DNA here is from genome assembly GCA_025454495.1 of Anaerolineae bacterium. Classification (GTDB taxonomy): domain Bacteria; phylum Chloroflexota; class Anaerolineae; order Aggregatilineales; family Phototrophicaceae; genus JALHOR01. Next base: position 5,203 of record JALOOI010000163.1, on the reverse strand, counting down.
TGCCGCAGCAGCCGTTCCAGCGGCGCGGCATGGGGCAGCACTTCGGCATATACCCCCTGTTCGCGGATGCGCCGGGCGATGAGCTGCGTATACTGCGAGCCATAATCGAGGATGACCACGCCACCCTGTCGTAAATCGTTCACGCCGGTTCCTTTGGCTGTTGTGGCTGCTGGCTGAAAGGCGGTGTTATACCGCTTCGCCCGCCGAGCGCACCAGGTGCATCAACGGGACAAAGCGCTCGTCGGCGGTGCCGGGGTGCAGCAGCAGGCCGCCGCGCCCGGCATCCACAAAGTTATACAGCGTCTTCACCATATCCGCAAAGCGCTGTTGAATGCGCTGCTCCAGCGCCGCCAGGTCAGGCGTGTAGCTGCCCACAATGAACGTCTCTTTAAGGATGCCCAGAAAATCATCCTGGGTGCCGTGTTCCGCCAGCACATCGCGGATGCAGCGGCCAGCATGGTAGAGCGCTTCATTGGCGGCCATAAAGCTGTAGACTTCGGCATAGGCTTCAAAGCCGTGCAGGGTGAGGTGCAGTTCGCCGCCGCCGCTGCCGCGCCGCCGCTGCATCTCCTCCGTCACCAGGTCGCCGGTGGGCAGCCCCGTCCGCGGTTCCTGCAAATTTTCGCGGGTGGCCCGCCGGATGGCCCCTTCCACGCGCAGCCGCAGCTCATCAATATCAAACGGCTTGGTGATGTAATCGTCCGCGCCCAGCGTCAGCCCGCGCACCTTGTCGGAGCGTTCATCTTTTTGCGTCAGGAACAGGATGGGGATGAAGCGCGTCAGCGCCCGCCGCCGCAGTTCCAGACACACATCGTAACCGTCCATATCCGGCAGCATCACATCCAGCAGAATTAACCCCGGAAATCGCTGGCTGGCAATCTGGATGCCGCCCGCGCCGGTATCGGCGTGCAGCACCTCATAATTCATCGCCCGGAAATACAGCAGCAGCATTTCGGCCACGTCAAAATCATCTTCGATCAACAGCAGGCGGTTCGATTGCATGGTCGGATTTTCCCTCACAGGTTATGCCACAGACCGGCACAGCCCGGCAGCCCCACCCTGCCCCGGACGGCTGACGCGCACCGGGCGGGCAGCGCCGGCGGTAGATACGCTAACTTTACGACAGCCCGCCCCGGAACACCACCCCGCGAATGTTACAGATGCGCCTGGCAGCCCCCCGGCGCTGATATTTGCCGGCCGCGCTATTCTTGATTATACTGTCCCATAAGAGATTGTTGTGTCCTCCCCAATAGTATGGCGCTGCCTGGCAGCCCATTTTATAGAAGAAAGCGCAGGTTCACCTTATGGAGATCACCGGCAGTTATTTATTTCATGGCGATCAACAGAGTGTCTGGAACATCCTGATGAACCCGGACGCAATCGCCAGCGCCATCCCCGGCGTAAAAGAACTGGTTCCCCTGGAAAATGAAGCCCACGCCTGGCGGGCCGAAGCCAAAATCGGCTTCTCGGCCATCAGCGGCACCTATGGCGGCTTCATCCACATGAGCGAGATCAACGCCCCCACCTCGTACCGGCTGGATGTGAAAGGCGAAGGCCAGCAAAGCCTCATCAACGGCCACGCCGTGATGACGCTGCTGTTTTTGCCAGACACCCACCAGACCCAGGTAACATGGGTGGCCGAAGCGGCCATCTCCGGCAAAATCGCCCGCATCGGCCAGCGCGTCATCAAAGCCGCCGCCTCGTTCCTCAGCCGTAAATTTTTTAACGGCCTGGCGCAGCAGTTGAATCCGGCGGCGGTGCTGGAAGATGACAGCGCCCCGGATGGCCCCATACCCTGACCCTGATATCCAGTTGCCGCTGCCCTGGTGCGCCCGCGTGGCTGCGCCGGCAGTGGTTTTCGGCCGCTGTGGTGAGAAAGGAGCGCGGTACCGTTATCCGGCTGCAGGCACTTAAAACCGTTTAAATCATAGAGAGGTTTGTTCATGAAAGTATCCATTAAGGTCAATGGCAAACAGTACGAAGCGGACATCGAACCCCGGCTGCTGCTCGTCCATTTTCTGCGCGACCAGTTGAACATGACCGGCACCAAGGTCGGCTGCGATACCAGCCAGTGCGGTTCCTGTACCGTGCATCTGGATGGCAAAGCGCTCAAATCCTGCACCTATCTGGCCGTCATGGCGGATGGCAGCAGCGTCACCACCATTGAAGGCCTGGGCGGCAGCGGCCTGCACCCCATGCAGGAGAGCTTCTGGGAGAAGCACGGGCTGCAATGCGGCTTTTGCACCCCCGGCATGATTATGGCCACCACCGCCTACCTGCAACACCACCCGCAGCCCACCGAAGAGGATATTCGCCAGCACCTGGAAGGCAACATTTGCCGCTGCACCGGCTACCAGAATATTGTGGCGGCCGTTAAAAGCGCCGCCGAAAAAATGGCGGGAGGGGACTGAGCCATGACAACACGTATTTTTGGGTCGGGCATCAAACGGCGCGAAGACCCGCGCCTCATCACCGGCAGGGCCACCTATTCCGATGATATTCGCCTGCCGGGAATGCTGCATATGGTCGTCGTCCGCAGCGAACTGGCCCATGCCCGCCTGGTGAAGGTGGATACCAGCCGCGCCGCGGCCCTGCCGGGCGTGGTGGCCGTCTTCACCGGGCACGATGTCGCCATGAACACCCCCTGCGCCTGGCTGATCCCGGACAGCGGGCTAAAAGTGCCGCCGCACCCGGTGCTGGCCACCGACCGCGTGCGCTACGTGGGCGATGGCATCGCCATTGTGCTGGCGGAAACGCGCTACCTCGCCGAAGATGCCGCCGGGGCGATACACGTGGAGTATGAAGAACTGCCGGCCGTCGTCAACCCGGAAGAAGCCACCCGCGACGGTGCGCCGCAGTTGTTCGACGACGTGCCGCACAACATCGCCTTCCGCTGGATCATGAACCCCAACCCGGAAGGGCTGAAGCAGGCCTTTGACAGCGCCGACCTGGTGATTAAAGAGCGCATCGTGCAGCAGCGCCTGCTGCCCACCGCCATGGAACCCCGCGCCTGCGCCGCCCAGTGGAACGCCGGCACCCAGGAACTTACCATCTGGGTGACCTCGCAGAACCCGCACATTCACCGCTTCATCCTCAGCGGCATGACCGGCGTGCCAGAACATAAATTACGCATCATCGCGCCGGAAGTGGGCGGCGGCTTCGGCAGCAAAATCCCCGTTTACCCGGATGAAGCGCTGGCCGGCTGGGCCGCCATGCAGCTCAATCGCCCGGTGCGCTGGTCAGAAACGCGCAGCGAAAATTACATCACCACCATTCACGGGCGCGACCATGTGGAATATGTGGAGATGGCGCTGAAGAACGATGGCACCGTGCTGGCGCTCAAGGGCACCGTGTACGCCGGCATGGGCGCGTACATTTCCACCGCCGGCCCCGGCATCCCCACCATCCTGCACGGGCTGATGTACAGCGGCGCGTACAACATCGCCCATGTGTACTGCGAATCCATCGGCGCACTGACCAACACCACCCCCACCGATGCCTATCGCGGGGCGGGCCGCCCGGAAGCCACTTTCCTGGTGGAACGGCTGATGGAAAAAGCCGCCAACGCGCTGAACATGGACCCGGTCGCTTTCCGGCGCAAGAACCTGCTGCCCAAATTTGAAAATCACACCGTCGCCACCGGCCTCATCTACGACAGCGGCGATTATGAGCCGGCGCTGCAAAAAGCGCTGGCCGCGGTGGATTATGACAGCTTCCGCCGGGAACAGGCCGCCGCCCGTGAGCAGGGGCGTTACCTGGGCATCGGCGTGACCACCTATACCGAAATCTGCGGCCTGGGGCCCAGCCAGGTGGCCGGGGCCATTGGCTTCCAGGGCGGCCTGTGGGAAAGCGCCATCATTCGCGTGTCGCCCGCCGGCAAGGTGCAGGCGCTGATGGGCATTTCGCCCCATGGCCAGGGCGAAGAAACCACCTTCGCGCAGCTCATCAGCGAGGAACTGGGCTTCCCGGTGGAAGATATTGAAATTGTGCATGGCGATACCAATATGACCCCCATGGGCTGGGGCACCTACGGCAGCCGCACCACCCCGGTGGCCGGGGCCGCGCTGGTGAAAGCCGCCCGCAAGATGAAAGAAAAAGCGAAGGCCATGGCCGCCCACCTGCTGGAAGCTGCCGTGGAAGATATTGATTATGACGATGGCAAATTCTTCGTCAAAGGCTCGCCGGATAAGTTCAAGAGCATTCAGGAAATCACCCTCATGGCCACGCTGGCCTGGAGCCTGCCGCCGGGGATGGATCCGGGGATGGAAGAATCGCAATTTTACGACCCGCCCAACTTCGTCTATCCCTTCGGCACGCACATCGCCATCGTGGAGGTAGACCCGCAAACCGGCCAGGTGACGCTGAAGCGCTATGTGGCCGTGGATGACTGCGGGCCGCAGATTAACCCGCTGATCGTCTCCGGGCAAATTCACGGCGGCATCGTGCAGGGGGTGGCCCAGGCGCTGTTTGAAGGCGTGGTCTACGACGATCATGGCCAGCTTTTGACCGGCTCCATGATGGATTACACCCTGCCCCGCGCCGATATGTTCCCCACCTTTGAACTGGATCACACTGTCACGCCGTCGCCCCATCATCCCATCGGCATTAAGGGCGTGGGCGAAACGGGCACCATCGCCAGCACGCCCACCGTGTACAACGCCGTCATGGACGCGCTGCGTCCGTTCAACCTGGACGATATTCCCATGCCGCTGACACCCGCCCGCGTGTGGGCAGCCATTCACGGCCACAGCAACGGTCACTAACGAGGGGGCGCGACCATGTATCCTGATAAATTTGAATACGTCCGGGCGGGTTCGGTGGCCGAGGCCATCCAGTACCTGCAAGAAAATGACGAGGCCCGCCTGATCGCCGGCGGGCACAGCCTGCTGCCGGCCATGCGCCTGCGCCTCTCCGATCCGGCCATGCTGGTCGATATTCGCCACATCGCCGAACTGAAGACCATCCACGCCGGGGAGAAGCTGGTCATCGGGGCGCTGGCCACCCATGCCGAAATCGCCAGCAGCCCGCTGGTGCAGCAGTACTGTGCCCCGCTGGCCGCCGCCGCCGGCCACGTGGGCGATCATCAGGTACGCAATTTTGGCACCCTGGGCGGCAACCTGGCCCACAGCGACCCCGCCTCCGACCCGCCGACGGTGGTGCTGGCCTGCGGTGGCAGCATCCATGTGCAGGGGCCGCAGGGGGC
>JALOOI010000373.1 GCA_025454495.1 Anaerolineae bacterium | reverse complement strand
GGCGCGGCTGCAACGGGCACATGATCTGCTGGCACAGCCGGGCATCACCCCCGAAATGCTGATGGAACTGACCCGCGACCCGCAGGCCATCTGTGTGCGGGCGGCACCGCCGTCCTATGTGGAAAGCTGCGGCGCAGTGGTGATGACCCCCGCCACCGGCGATTTCCGCGCGGTGTGGGGGCTACCGGCAGAAAACGACTACGAGCATTTTAAAATCTGATGCTATAATGCGCGGTTATAGCTTAATGGATACGTGAGGGGCTGTGCGGCAGCCGCTCTGTCTTAATCAGCAAAGTTATGATGATGGTGCAAATTATTATTGATACGCTGCAACCGCAGTATGCACAGGCCCTGGAACAGTTACAGATTGATTGCTTCCCCACGCTGGCCTACAGTGAGCGCCTGCGCGAGGAACACTTTTTAAAACAGTGTGAGCTGTGCCCGGAGTGTAATTTCGTCGCCCTGGCCGAGGGGCAGGTGGTGGGGCTGGGGGGCGGCTTCTTCACCGATTTCAATTTTGCCGAACCCGGCCATACGTTTATGGAAATTCTCGCCGGCGGCTACTACACCAATCATCAGCCACACGGTGCCTATTATTATGGCGCGGACATCAGCGTGCACCCGGCCTTCCGGCGGCGCGGCATCGGTGGGCTGCTGTACGAGGCGCGTAAGTCGCTGGTGGTGCGGGCCAACCGGCGCGGCATTGTCGCCGGCGGCCTCATCCCCGGTTTTGCCGCCTACAAACGTTTTATGACCGTGCATGACTATGTTGATAAAGTGCTGCGTGGCGAATTGTACGACAGCACGCTCAGCTTTCAACTGCATCAGGGTTTTCGCGCGGTGGAACTGCTGGAAAATTACATCGAAGACTCAGCCTCCGATAACTGGTCGGTGCTGATTGTGTGGGACAATCACAGCTATCGCCCGTGATGCGTGCAGCGCACAGAACGAGGATACAGCATGACTTCGGAACGGACGGCCGAATTATTACAACTGCGGGCGGCCCACGTGCCGCGCGGCGTGGCCAACGGCCATCCCATCTTTGCGGCACGCGGGGCCGGGGCGCGGCTGTGGGATGTGGACGGGCGCGAGTATATTGATTTCGTCGGCGGTATCGGGGTGCTGAACGTGGGGCACAACCATCCGCGGGTGGTGGCGGCCATCCAGGCGCAGCTTGCACAGCTCACGCATACCTGTTTTCAGGTGGCGATGTATGAGCCTTACGTGCGCCTGGCGGAAAAACTGAATGCGGCGGCCCCCGGCGACCTGCCGAAGAAAAGCATCCTGTTCACCAGCGGTGCCGAAGCCACCGAGAACGCCATCAAAATTGCCCGCGCCGCCACCAATCGCCCGGCCATCATCGCTTTCAATAACAGCTTTCATGGGCGCACCCTGCTCGGTATGACGCTCACCGGCAAAGCCACCCCCTACCGCCAGAATTTTGGCCCCTTCGCCCCGGAAATTTACCGTGCGCCCTACCCTTATGTGTATCGCGGCTGGACGACCGAACGCGCACTGGAAGGGCTGCATGAGGTGTTTGAAACGCAGATTGCGCCGGATCGCGTGGCGGCCATCATCATTGAGCCGGTGCTGGGGGAGGGCGGTTTTGTGCCCGCGCCGGTGGCCTTTATGCAGGCCCTGCGCGAGATCACCACGCAGCACGGCATCCTCCTCATTGACGACGAAATTCAATCCGGCTTCGGGCGCACGGCCAGGCTGTACGCCATCGAACACAGCCAGGTGGTGCCGGATATGATCGCTTTTGCCAAGAGCGTGGCGGGCGGGGTGCCGCTTTCCGGCGTAACCGGGCGGGCAGAGGTGATGGACGCGCCCGCGCCCGGCGGCCTGGGGGGCACGTATGCCGGCAATCCGCTGGCCTGCGCGGCCGGACTGGCCGTTTTCGAGATTTTTGAGCAGGAAAATTTGCTGGAACGCGGCGCACAGCTTGGCGCACGCATCACCGAAAGCTTCTGCGAACTTCAGCAGCAGTACCCGCAGATTGGCGATGTGCGCGGCCTGGGGGCCATGGTGGCCATGGAACTGGTGGATGATCCGCAGACGAAAGCGCCTGCCCCGCAACTGACGACGCGCCTGGTGGAAGCGGCCCGGGGCCACGGCCTGCTGCTGCTGAAAGCCGGCCTGTACAGTAATGTGCTCCGGGTGCTGGTGCCGCTGGTCGCTACCGATGCTGATCTTGAGGCGGGGCTGCGGGCGCTGCGGGCCGCCTTCCGGGATGTGCTGGATAGCGCCGGCTGAGGGGGAATGATGACTGAATTTGAGCAAACACCGCTGAATCGCGTGCGGCGCATCCCAAAGCGCGGCCAGTATGATGCCGCGGCTGTGTATGCCATCGTCGATGAAGCGCTGATGTGCCACGTGGGTTTTGTGCAGGATGGCCGGCCGTTTGTGATTCCCACCATCCACGCCCGCGAGGACGATACCCTGTACCTGCACGGGGCCCGGACGATACCCTGTACCTGCACGGGGCCCCGGCCAGCCGCCTGCTTAAAATCGCGCAGTCCGGGGAACCGCTGTGCATCACGGTGACGCTGCTGGATGGACTGGTGCTGGCGCGGTCGGTGTTCCACAGCTCCATGAATTATCGGTCAGCGGTGCTGTTTGGTTATGGCCGCAGCGTGGAAACCCCGGCGGAAAAAGCGCACGCGCTGCGCGTCCTGACCGATCATCTGGCCCGCGGCCGCCGCGAAGAAGCCCGCCCGCCCACACCGAAAGAACTGGAAGCCACCTCCGTTGTCGCTGTCAGCATCGAATCCGCTTCGGCCAAAATT
>JALOOI010000162.1 GCA_025454495.1 Anaerolineae bacterium | reverse complement strand
TCGGTCGGGTGTCATAGCATTAAAATCGACACGTATGCGAAGCATATTTTCATTCTCCAAAACTAACTCGGATTAGGATTTGGCATTTTTCTCCAGAACGCTGCTGCGAATGCCGCATCAAGCTCAGCAGGTAAAGGAGCTGGCACGTTATTTCCACTACTATTATCTACAGTAACAGTTGCGTGATAAGGTCCTAGCCCAGGAGTAATCGGAATAGAAACAACATATCCTAAAGCTGCCCCAATAGCCATTATTTCCGTGTCTCTAGCATAACTCAATTGGTTGTTGGGAAGACCCGCTCGCGCTAAGTCCTTCAGCAACACTCCAGGACGATACTGAACAGAGAAGCCATAAATAAGCGGTGGCGTTCTTCGCAACTGATAACCTGAGGTGAAGCTACCTACAGCAGCAACTCCGCCACGCACAACACAGTTGGGATCGCAGTCCGCTTCCTGTTCATATTCTTCCTGTTGTGTAGAAACATCTGCCCTGGCAAGAGCCGCCGGTATTGCTGAAGCAGCCACCCCACACCAGCCGGCATTGGCCACCTGGCACAGCTACAGCCCGTAATTCAGGCGATCCCCCGGCAGCAGGCGCGGCCCCGTCCCGGCGATCAGTTCCGGCGGGGGGCGGTACCCGGCTGCCCTCATCCCCCGGCCCCTTCTCCCGCGGGGCGAAGGGGTGCCGGGCCGCCCGTTTGGCCCGTCCCTCGCCCGATGGGAGAGGGATACAGGGTGAGGGCATCCGGGGGCGACGGGGTGCGCTGCATGTGCCACCGGGCCGTCTTCAGGTATAATCTTGCGTCTGTAAGCTGAATTTACTTTGATACTGGGATGATGCCTGATGACGCAACCTGCCCCCCTGCTGCTGCCGCCGCCGCGCCGGTTAACCCGCACCGGTGACGGCCTCACCCTGGCCCCCCGCGGCCACATCATCGCGCCGCCGGCCGTGCTGTTTGAAGCGCAAACGCTGCAAAGCGCCCTGCACGCCGCCGGGCTGGACTGGTCGCTGGCGGCGGCCGGCGACCCGGCCACGCCACACATTACCCTCGTGCTGTCCGAACTGGTGGGGCATCCCCAGGGCTACCGCCTGTTCATCAGCCCGCACAGCCTCACCCTCACCGGCAGCGCCACGGGCCTGTTTTACGCCGTCTGCACCCTGCGCCAGCTTCTGATGCAGTATGGCCCTGCGCTGCCGGGCCTGGCCATCGAAGACACGCCGGATTTCCCCGCCCGCGGGGTGATGCTGGATTGCAGCCGCGACAAAGTGCCCACGCTGGACACGCTGCTGGCGCTGATCGACCTGCTGGCCAGCCTCAAAATTAACCAGCTTCAGCTTTATATGGAACATACCTTCGCCTATGCCCGGCATGGCGCGGTGTGGGCGGCGGCTTCGCCCTTCACCGGCGAGGATATACTGCGCCTGGGCGCGTTCTGCCGCCAGCGCCACATCGACCTGGTGCCCAACCAGAACAGCCTGGGCCACATGGAGCGCTGGCTGAAGTTCCCGCAGTACAATGATCTGGCCGAATGCCCGGCAGGCTTTGAACCCCCCTGGGGCGGCCCCTGGCGCAGCGCCAGCACGCTCAACCCGCTGGATCCGCGCAGCCTGGAACTGGTGGCCGGCCTCTACGATGAACTGCTGCCCCATTTCACCAGCCCGCTGTTCAATGTGGGCGGCGATGAACCGTGGGAATTTGGCAAGGGCCACAGCCGGGCGGCGGTGGAACAGCGCGGCGGCCGCGTGTACCTGGAGTATTTGCAAAAGCTGCACCGGCTGGTGACGGCGCACGGCCGGCAAATGCAGTTCTGGGGCGATATTATCATCCATTATCCCGACCTCATCCCGGAACTGCCGGGCGATGCCATCGCCATGGAGTGGGGCTACGAAGCCAACCACGATTTTGACGGCCACAGCGCCCTGTTTGCGCGGGCGGGCATTCCCTTTTACCTGTGCTGCGGCACGTCCTCTTGGAACAGCCTCATCGGCCGCACCGATAACGCCCTGGGCAACATCCGCAGCGCCGCCGAAAACGGCCTTAAATATGGCGCGTCCGGCATTTTAAACACGGACTGGGGCGATAATGGCCACTGGCAGCCGCTGCCGGTGAGCTATGCCGGCTTTGCCTATGGCGCGGCCGTAAGCTGGTGCCTGTCCGCCAGCAGCGAGCTGGATTTAGCCGCCGCGCTGGATGTGTTCGTCTTCCGCGATAAAACCGGCACCATGGGCCGCCTGGCGCTCGACCTGGGCAACGTCTACCAGATCGTGGGGCCCGCGCACAGCAACGGGCAGGCGCTGGCCTATGCCCTGCAAATGACCCGCGCCGAAATTGAGCAGTATCGCCTGCGGGCCCCGCTGGTAGAGCCGGCCTACCGCGTCGATGTGTCGCCGGCGGCGCTGCGCCGGGCGCTGGCCCGCGTGGATGAGATCATGCAGCCCATTGATGGCAGCATCATGCAGCGGCCGGATGCCACGCTCATCATCTCGGAATTTAAGCAGGCGGCGGCGCTGGCCCGGCACGGGGCCCGCTGGCTGCTGCTGGCCACCGGCGACGAAGACGAATCGCCGCTGGCGCTGGAAAATGAACTGCGCCCGCTGATCGAGCGGCAGCGCCTGAACTGGCTGGCCCGCAACCGCCCCGGCGGCCTGGAAGACAGCCTGGCGCGTTTTGACGGCCTGCTGGTAGAATATCGGCGCGCGGCCGGGGGTTGATCCGGCCATCACCACCAGGGAGCCTGTATGACGCGCAAAAAGAGTGCCCGCCGGCCATCGCCGGACAATCTGCTGTTTGTGCTGGTCTACTTTATACTCATGATCGTGGTCGGCGGCGGCGGGGCGCTGGTGCTGCTGGCGACTGCGCTGCCCATGGCCCTGCAAATGGGGGTGCCGGGGGGCGCGGCCACCATCGGCCTCACCATCGCTTTCAGCGGGGTGCTGGCCGGCGGCGCGGCCTACTGTGCGCGGGGGCTGTGGCAGCGCCGGGAAGCCGGCCGGGCCGCGGCCGTCATCTATGCTGCGCTGCTGCTGGTGCTGGCCGTGGTGTCGCTGCCGGTGCTGGCCCTGTCGCTGGATGTGAACAGCGCCGATTTTCTGCTGCCGGCGCTGGCGGCCGTCCTCATCGGCCTCGCCAGCGGGGTGGTGCTGCGCTACCTCATCCAGCCGGACGTGAAAGACCTGTTCACTTAAGGCCATCGGCCGGAGGTGCCTGTGACTGCTGTCCCCGGTGATGTGCATATCCTGGGTATACCAATGGATTTAGGTCAGAGCCGCCGCGGGGTGGATATGGGCCCCGGCGCGGTGCGCTATGCCCGGCTTCAGCACCGGCTGGAAGGACTGGGCTACCGCGTGCAGGATGCCGGCAACCTGGCCGTGCCCCAGGTGGAAGAACTGGGCCAACCCGGCGCAGCGCTGCCCGGCGGCGGCCGCGCCCACCACCTGCCGCAGGTGGCGGCCGTCTGCCAGACCATCTATGAGCGCGTGCAGGCCTTCCCCCCGGCCGACCGGGCCATCTTCATCGGTGGCGATCACAGCATCAGCATTGGCACGGTGGCGGCGGTGGCGCAGCGGCAGCGGGTGGGGGTGATCTGGGTGGATGCCCATGCCGACATCAACACGCCGCACACCTCGCCCTCCGGCAACATTCACGGCATGAGCGTGGCCGCCCTGCTCGGCGCGGGGCCGGCGGCGCTGGTGAACATCGGCGGGGACGGAGCCACGCTCCAGCCGGCCCAACTGGCCATGGTCGCCACCCGCGACCTGGACGGCGCGGAAAAAGCGCGGCTGGCGCAGGGGGATATTGCCGTGTACACCATGCGTACCATTGATGAAGACGGCATCGGCACCATTGCCCGCCGCCTGCTGGCCGGCTTCCGCGAGGTGGACGCGCTGCATGTGAGCCTGGACCTGGACGCGCTGGAACCGTCTATCGCGCCCGGCGTGGGCACGCCCGTCATTGGCGGCCTCAGCTACCGCGAGGCCCACCTGCTGATGGAAATTCTGGCCGACAGCGGCAAAGTGCGTACCCTGGATCTGGTGGAGGTGAACCCCATCCTCGACCGGCACAACAGCACCGCCGCCATGGCGGTCGATCTGGCCGCCAGCCTGTTCGGGCAGCAAATTTTACCATGAGCGCCCCCCTGCCCCCGGAACAGGAACCCCGGGCGCGGCTGCGGGCGGCGCTGCTGGGGCCGGATTTCGTCAGTGCCACCTTCAGCGGCTGCCGGCCCGGGGCGGCCCTGCGCTGGCAGCGGCTGACCATGCGCCCGGTGCGGCTGAAGGATGGGCCGCACCTGCAATTTTCGTACTACGATGAGCGCCAGAACATCATTAAAAATTATGCCCCGCCGGCCCTGGCGGCCATGCTCGATGAAGCGCTGGCGCTGCCGTTTCGCCATATCACCGTGCACACGCAGGCGGAGCGCCTTCAGCTTAGCTACAGCAAAAAAGACCGGCCGCACTTCAGCCGGCAGCCGCTGGCGCAGCCGGTGACGGCCGCCCTCGACCTGGCGCATGACCGCGCCCCGCGCAAAGCCATTGCCGAAGGCGTGCCGCTGCCCTTCCTGCTGGCAACCGGCATGACCACGCCCGACGGCCGCGTGAAAACCGATATGCGCTCCAAATTTCGCCAGATGAACGAATTTTTGCGCCTGCTGACCGAGACGGATGATCTGCCGCGCCGCGAACTGCTGGAGGTGGTGGATTTTGGCTGTGGCAGCGCTCACCTCACCTTTGCCACCCACTACTATTTGAACGAGGTGCTGGGCCGCCCCGCCCACGTGACCGGGGTCGATCTCAAAGCGCACCTCATCGACCGGCACCGGGCCACCGCGCAGGCCCTGGGCTGGCCCACGCTGGATTTTGTGACGGCCAGCATCGCGGACTATGTGCCGCCGCAGCCGCCCGCGGTGGTCATCGCGCTGCACGCCTGCGATACCGCCACCGATGATGCCATCGCGCAGGGGGTGCGCTGGCGCAGCCCGCTGATTGTGTGTGCGCCGTGCTGCCATCATCATTTGCAGGCGCAAATGCAGGCCCAGCCCGCGCCGCTGGCCCCGCTGCTGCGCTACGGGCTGTTTCAGGAGCGCCTGGGCGACATGCTCACCGATACCTTCCGGGCGCAGCTTTTGCGCCTGCACGGCTACCGGGTGGACGTGGTGCAGCTTGTGCCCGCCGAGCATACGCCCAAAAATGTGCTGCTGCGGGCCGTGCGCGTGGCGGATCACGGCGACGACGAGCAGCAGCGCGATTATGCCGCCCTGCGCGATTACTGGCAGGTTACGCCCCGGCTGGAAGAGCTGATCGGCACCGGCTGAGGCCGCGCCTTACCCCGCCGCCAGCACCCCGGCCAGCAGGCGCAGCAGTTCCGGCCCCGTGCGCGGCTCCTGCTGCGCGGCGGCCAGCCGCTGGCTGAGGCGGCTGCTGTCATCCGCCAGCGCGGCATCCACCCCCTCACACAGCAGCGGAATCAGTTCCGCCAGCCGCTGGCAGTCCAGCGCCATCTGGCGCACCAGCGCCCGCCCGTCTTCGATGGGCAGTTGCAGCGTCGTCAGCAGGTTATCCAGTTCCGCGCCGAGTGTGGTCAGCGACCAGGGCGCATCCGCGGGCACCAGCAGCAAATTTTGCAGGATATACAGGGCATCTTCGGCGTGCTGTTGCAGCACGGCCGGGGAATGGTCGCCCAGGGGGGTGGCGGCGGCGGGGGCGGCCAGCGCCAGCGGGAAAGCGCGGCCGCGGGCCAGGTGGCCGCCGGCGAAGCGCAGCAGTTCCACGCCGGAGCGGGGCAGTTCCCCGCCGCTGATGAGCGCCCCGGTGCGGCGGGTGGCCTTCGGGCTGCGGGTGGTGTGCTGCTGGGCCAGTTGCAGCAGCGCGTGCAGCAGCCCGGCCAGGGCCGCGGCGAAGGGGGCCCGCTGGCGGGCTTCGCTGCGGAGGCGTAAATTTTCGCCCACGGTTTGCAGGCGGCGCAGCGCCGGTTTCTCGCCCTTCTTCGGGTAGTGTTCCGCCAGCGTTTGCAGCAGTTCGGCGGTGTGGTTCAGCAGCAGCGCCCACGCGGCAAAATCGAGCTGGCCGGTGAGGCGGCTGAACTGATAGGCGGTTTCCAGCGCGGCCCCCGCCTCCTCGCCCAGGTCTCTGGTGTAGTAGGTCACGGCGCGGCGGGCGGGCTTATCCGGGGCGCGGCGCACATACTGCCGCACCAGGTCGAAGGCCAGGCGGCGGCGCGGGGTGTCGGCGTGCAGCCGTTTGTACATCTGGCTGAGGGCGGCCAGCCCGGCCTTATCTTCGGCGGCGGCGGCGCTGCTGGCCACCAGGCGCACGGCCCGTTTCAGGCGCAGATCATCATCATATTCCAGAAACGCCCGCAGCAGGGCCAGGGGCAGCTCCAGCGGCAAATACACCAGCCACTGGGGCGCTTCTTCCAGTTCCTGCAAAAGCTGTTCTGCCGACGGCCGCAGCAGCGGGGCGCGTTCCGGCGCGTCCAGCAGGCCAGCGGTGACGGCCCGCAGCGCCAGCCCGCTGATGTCGTGCTGTTCCAGGCGTTCCAGCACGGCCGGGGCCAGCGCCGGCTCCATGGGCGTGCGGGCGAAGGCGGTCTGGATCGTCCGCAGGGCTTCGGTCTGGCGTTCCAGCCCGTACAGGTGCCGCGACTGGTCGAGGATGGCGCGGGCCAGCAGGTCATAGCGACCCAGGGCCAGCAAAATTTGCAGCACACAGCGCGGCGCGGGGGGCGGCAGGGTGGTCAGCAGGGTTTCCTGGGCGGTGCGGGCCACGTTCACCAGCAGGTCGGCATGGGCGCGGCCGATGGGAGCCGCGGCGACGGCCGCCAGGCGTTCCAGCGCCGGGGTATCCAGCAGGGGCAGGCGCTCCGCCTGCTGCATGAGGTCTACGAACAGCAGCAGGGCGCGGTCGCTGCCGTCGCCCAGCGCATCGATGGCCTCCGTCAGCGCCCCGGCGACCATGACCCCTGCCGGCTCCCTGACCAGCGCCAGAAAGCGGCGCACGGGCCCCGGCAGCACGCGCACGAAGGCGGGCAGGCTCAGCAGGCGCTGCGCGTCGGCGGCGGGCAGGTGGGTGATGACGAACAGCAGCAGGCGCGGCGACAGGGTGCTGTCGGCGGCGGCCAGCGGCACCACCCCTTCGATCACGCGGCGGCTGATGCGTTCCAGCCCCATGGTGGGTTCCAGCCGGTTGACGGCATCCAGCCAGGCCGCGATGCCGGCGGTATCCTGCGCGGCGATGAGCGTTTCCAGGTCGCCCAGGGCGGCCGTGTGCAGCAGCGTCACCCACTCTGGCCCCTGCGGGCTGAGGGGGTTTTCCAGCCAGCGGCACAGGGTTTCAAAGATGAGCGCGGCGCTGCCTTCGGCCACGGCGCTGTGCATCACCTGATGAATGCCCGCGGCCAGATCGGGATAGCGGGTGATGGTGACGGCCACGGGGTCGGTGTGGCGCGTGTCGTTGATGGCCAGGGAGAAGCGAATGAGATGTTCGGCATACACGCGGCGCAGCGTATCATCCAGCGTGGGGTCATCGGCGAGGATTTTGGCCACGTCGTCGGCTTCCACCGGCTGGCCGGTGAGCAGGGCATTATCCAGCCGCTGGCGCTGCGAGGCATAGGCCAGCGCTTCGGCCAGCGTATCGCCACTGCGAAAGCGCCAGCCGGCGGTGATGGTGAGGGCTTCGGTCTGGCGCGTCACCAGTTCCGCATCCAGCCGAAGCTGGCTGACCATGTAATGGCTGTAATCATCGTGGCTGGTGGCCCCGCCCAGGCGGCCGGTGGGCCAGTCGTAGGTCATCACCTCGCCCTCCGGGGCGGCGGGCATGAAGGCAATTTTCACCCTGGCGCTGCTGGCGGGCAGCAGGTGGCTGGCGAAGGTGGTATTGAAGCGGGTGGAAGCGGGCAGCAGCGTGAGCAGGCCCTGCACCAGCGCCTGGCGCTGGGCCAGGTCGGCCGGGGCATTCAGGATGACCAGCGGCACATTGCACACCACCGCCGAGAGCAGCGGCTCGATGAGGCGGGTATTGTTGCGGCAGCAGGTCATCAAATCCAGCAGGCTGTCCACCTGGGCTTCGGTGCTGAGGGGCAGCACCTCCGGCAGTTCCAGCGGCGGCAGGGTGGCGCTGGCGGCCGGGGCGGGCGGCTGCGCGTGCAGCAGGGCCCGCAGGGCCGGCAGGTTGCCATTCAGCCCGGCGATCACCTCCCGCGGGAAGGCGATGACGTGCCAGGTGAGGCCATCCGGCCGAATTTGCGCCTGCACCATCAGGAAAGGCAGGTCGCGGGTGTCGCCGCGCAGCAGGGCCCAGGTACCTTCCGGCACCGTGGGGTCTGGCGAGAGCAGCGCCAGCCGGGCCAGGGCGGCGGCCTGCCCGGTGCTGATCCCGGCTGAGCGGGCCAGCGGGCGGGGGGTGGTTTCCGTTTGGGCCTGGGCGTAGTAACAATGTTCCAGCGTGACCATGCGGCGCGTTCTTTCGGGCGATGTGGATTTCCCTTTCAGTATAACAGCGAAACGGCGCAGCGGGGCAGCCACAGGACGAATGGCGGCGGGGCGAATTTTTTCAAGTTTTAACTTGACGCGCTCATTTTCTTAACATTAAATGATCTTGCATAATACATCCTTAAATATTTTCACAGGAAGCCCGTACCCCATGAACCTGACGGCTTTTCCCAAACGGCTGGCGCTGCTGCTGCTGCTGCTGGCGGTGGGGCTGGTGGCCACCAGCCTGGCGCTGCAACTGACAGTCGGCGGCAGCACCTCCCCCAATGTGCAAAAATTGACGGCCATATTTTATGTGGACAGCGAAGGCAATTTACCGTCGTGGTTTTCCGCCTCGCTGCTGTTTGGCGCGGGGCTGCTGTTTCTGGTGAT
Source organism: Anaerolineae bacterium (assembly GCA_025454495.1). Taxonomy (GTDB): domain Bacteria; phylum Chloroflexota; class Anaerolineae; order Aggregatilineales; family Phototrophicaceae; genus JALHOR01. The sequence continues at coordinate 843 of JALOOI010000162.1, read as the reverse complement.
CGGCTTTTGTCGCCGGTACCGCCAGGACAGCGCGGCGCTGCAATGGCTGCTGATGGGACTGCTGTTCGTGGCGCTGTCCTCCGATGAAGCGGTGAGCTTTCACGAGAAGCTCATCAGCCCGCTGCGGTCGCTGTTGAATGCGGAGGGGCTGCTGTATTTTACGTGGATTGTGCCGGGGGTGGTGGTGCTGGCGGGGCTGGCGCTGTATTTTGCGCCCTTCGTGCGGCATTTGCCGGGCCGGGTGCGGGCGGGGTTTTTGCTGGCGCTGGCTATTTTTCTGGCCGGGGCCCTGGGGCTGGAAGCGCTCGGCGGGGCGGTGTACGAAACGGCCGGGTCTGGCGGGCTGCTGTACCAGATGTTGACGCACACGGAAGAATTTTTGGAGATGGCCGGGGTGATCGTGCTGGTGACGGTGCTGCTGGAGGACGCGCTGCATTACCTGCCGGTGGAGCCGGCCCGGCCGCGCGGGACGGCCCCGGCCGTGAAGTGAACCGGGGCCGGCCGCGGGCGGCTTAAAAATCGAACAGGTCGCCCAGGAAGGAGCCTTTGCGTTTGGGCGGGTCGCTGCGGCGATAATCGTCATCGTCGTAACGATAGCTGTCGTCGCGGCGCAGTTCCACCGGGGGCGGCGGGGCGGCCGGGCGGGGCGGCGGCGGGGCCGCAGGCCGGCGGCCGGTAATGTCGGCATCGTCATCTTCCGCCGGCGCAGCGGCCGCGCGGGTGATAATTTTGTCCAGTTCACCGCGATCCAGCCACACGCCGCGGCAGGTGACGCAGTAATCAATCTCCACATCTTCGCGCAGCGCCACCTTCAGCCGGTCGCCGGCGCAATCCAGACGATCA
>JALOOI010000161.1 GCA_025454495.1 Anaerolineae bacterium | reverse complement strand
CGGTCAGCAGGCCGTGTAATGCGCCGATGTTGCCGCGATACTGGGGCACGATCATCTCCGGGGCCAGCGGGCGCGGCTGAAAGCGATGCCGCCAGTCATCTGCCTGGATGAGCCGGGCGAAATCCGCCAGGGTGCCGCCGGCGGTGGCGGCGGCCGCGGGAGCCGCCGGCGTGATGTGGTAGGTGGACAGCCCCAGGCGGCCGGCCGGCACAATATCATTCACCAGGCTGTCGCCGATCAGCAGCGCTTCATCCGGCTCCACGCCCACCCGCGCCACAATTTCGGCGTAGTAGGCGGCATCCGGCTTGGCGAAGTGCATCACATCGGCGGTGGTGATGAGCGCGTACAGGTCGGCCGACTGCGGCAGTCCGGCCCAGGTCATGCGCTGGCGGATGGCCGTCTCCGGGTAGATGGGGTTGGTGGCGATGACCACCGCCAGCCCGGCCGCCACCAGCCGCTGAATGAGGTCATTCGCGCCGGCCACCGGCTGCACACAGCCGGCCAGCGACGGGTACACGCGGGTGTAAAACGCCTCAAAGAGGGCGGCCAGCGCCGCCGGCGTTTGCCCGGTGTGGGCCGCAAAGATGGCCAGCATCTGCTGGAGGTTGGTCTGCGTGCCTGCCCCCGTGCTGCCGGTGATGGTATCCATGATCTGGCGAATGGTGGCCGCCGCGCCGGTAAACCCGCTCGCCTCGCGGAAAAAAGCATCCAGCGCCCGGATATATTCCGCCGCGAAACGCGCATCCGGGTTCAGCAGCAGCGTATTGTCCAGGTCCAGCAGCACCGCTTTAATCATGGTCGGTGTCTTCCAGCGCTTTACGGAACAGATCGAGCGCCGGGCTGTCTTTGCCTTTGCCCACGTAAGGATCGCTGATGACGCTGCCATCGCTGCGGCTGGTGGCGACGACTTCCAGCCGGCGGAAGAAGCCCATAAAGCCGGGGCGAATGGTCAGGGTAAGCTGCATATCGGGGTCGGCATTGGCCAGCAGAATATCCGGCACCGGGCATTTGCTGCAATCGCCCGGCTGCCAGCGGGCCGACTGCGGGTTGGCTTTTTCCAGGCGGCATTCCTGCACGTCACGCCCGCGATGAAAATCCTGGTAGTAATGGGCGCATTCTTTTCCGGCCGGGGTACGCATGATGGTCTCCTGTCTGCTCTCACTTCAGCCAGTCCCGGGCCGCGTGGGCCAGTTCGGAGGCTGCGCCATATTTGAGGGTGCAATCCGGCAGGGCTTCCAGAAAGGTGGTGCCGTAGCCTTTGCTGATGATGCGGCTGTCCAGCACGGTGACGATGCCGCGATCGGTGCGGGTGCGGATGAGCCGGCCGAAGCCCTGGCGAAAGCGCAGGACGGCATCCGGCACGGCGTAATCACTAAAGTGATTGCGGTAGGTTTCGGAACGGGCAGCAAAAACCGGGTCATTGGGCACGGCGAAGGGCAGCCGGACGATGACCAGGGCGCTCAGCCCGTCGCCGGGGATGTCCACGCCTTCCCAGAAGCTGCGCGTACCGAGCAAGACCGCTTTCGAGGTGGATTTAAAGCTGTCCAGCAGCGCTTCCCGGTTGCCGCCGGTGGCCTGGTCATAGACGGTGATGCCGCCCAGGCTGAGGCGGGGCGCGATGTTGGCCGCGGTTTCGCGGAGCTGGCCGTAGCTGGTGAACAGGGCCATCACCCGGCCATCCAGCGCCGCCGCCAGTTCAATGATGGCGCGTTCTACTGCTTTCTGGTAGCCGGGGCGGTTGGGTTCCGGGATGTCTTCCGGGATGTAAATGAGGGTGGAGGCTTTGTAGTCGAAAGGCGAATCCACCGCCAGCGCTGGCACCTGGTCGGCATAGAGGCGTTCCCGCAGGTACTGGAAGCCGCTGCCGATTTGCAGCGTGGCGCTGGTGAGGATGACGGCATCCTTGTTCTGCCACAGGTGCTGCTCCATCAGCGGGCCGATGTGCAGCGGCGCACTTTGCAGCGAGGTGTATTCCGGGTTATCGGCCGCGTTCAGCCAGTAGATGGTGTTAGGATCGGGCTGGAGGATGAAAGCGTTGAGATGGGCGTGCATCTCGCGCAGGTAGCGGGCGGTGGCCGTCAGGCTGTTGAGGTGGTCATCGTAGGCGGGGATGGCATGTTTTTCCAGCCGTTCCAGCGCCCCGATTAACTGCTGCATGGCATCGGCCAGGGTGTCAAAATATTCGGCCAGGGCCCGCCATGCCCCCTGAACGGCCACAAAACTGGCGTGCTGGCGCAGCTTAGCATCCAGGCGATGCAGGTGCTCATCCTGGCCGGCATCTTTAAGCAAGTCATTCACCCTGGCGAAGAAGGCCCGGGCCCGGGCCTGCATGGCCCGCAGCGCCTCGCCCATGTCGGCGATGAAGCTCTCCAGGCGCAGCAGGTGTTTTTCCGGCACGGTGCGGCGGGCGCTGGCCAGCAGGTCGCCCAGGATGCCGCCGGTCACGCTGCCGGGTTCGGCCAGGCGGCGCAGCAGCGTCGTTTGATCGATGCGGGTGCTGAGGCTGCCGGTGATGGCTTCTTCGAGCTGGTGCGCTTCATCCACGATGAGATGGCGATACTCTGGCAGCACGCGGTTATCGCCGGTGGCATCGGCGATGAGCAGGGCATGGTTGACGATGAGGACTTCGGCGGCCTCGGCCTGGCGGCGGGCTTTGTAGAAGGGGCACGCACCCTGCATGGCCCCGGCGCAGCGGTGCAGGGTGCAGCCTTCATCGCGGGCGCTGAGGCGCGACCAGGCGAAATTTTCGCCAAAACGCAAATTGATCTCGCCCCGGTCGCCGGTCTGGCTATCCAGCAGCCACACCAGCAGCTTGGCCACGGTACGCATTTCATCGAGATGGGACGGGCGGCGGCGGCGCACGGCCTCCAGGCGGCGCGGGCACAGGTAATGATCGCGGCCTTTCATCAGGCGCACGCGCACCGGCTGCGCCAGCAGGCTGGCGATGCGGGGCACATCCTGGTGTAAAAGCTGTTCCTGGAGCTGCGTGGTATTGGTGGAGATGACCACCCGCTGCCCGGTGGCCGCGGCCCACTGCATGGCCGGCAGCAAATAGCCGAGCGATTTGCCGGTGCCGGTGCCGGCTTCCACCAGCAAATGGCGGCTTTCGTTGAAGGCTTCGGTCACGGCGCGGGTGACGACAAGCTGCTGCGGGCGATGTTCGTAGCCGGGCAGAATGCGCGAGAGCGCCCCGCCGGCATCCAGCAGCCCGGTCACGGCATCCACGTCCAGGCGGGTGGTGTGTTCGGCGGGCGGGGCGGCAGGTTCATCCTGGTAGGGTGCGAAGACATCCAGCGACAGCGGGGCGGCGGTGGCGCGTTCCGTTTCGCGCTGCGCCAGCGCCTGCTCAAACACCAGGCGGGCTTCCCAGTCAAACGGGCGGGCCAGCGTGACGATTTCATCCAGCACGGCAAAGGGCAGCGCCAGCGCTTTGTGCCACAACTGCCAGTAGAGCAGGGCGGTGGCCCGGGCATCTTCCAGCGCCCGGTGGGCATTTTCCAGCTCAATCTGGAAAAATTTGGTCAGGGCAGACAGGTTGTAACGCGGCACCCGCGGCAGCAGCACCGAAGCCAGTTCCAGCGTATCAATGACCGGGTTGCCCTTCAGCACGCCGAAACGCTGCATAAAGCCCACGTCCAGCGCGGCGCTGTGGGCGATGACCGGGCTGCTGCCGATGAATTCGCTGATCTGCGGCAGGACGATCTTCAGCGTGGGGGCCCCGCGTAAATCTTCCTGGTCAATGCCGGTGATGCGGGTGGTTTCCGCCGGGATGGCGAAGCCAGGATCGACCAGCGAGGTATATTCGGCGATCACCTGACCATCGCGCAGGCGCACCGCGCCAATTTCGATGATGGAATCCTGCTGAACATCCAGCCCTGTGGTTTCTAAATCCAGCGCGATGAGATCGCCGCGCATAAAGTCTCTCTTTCCGGGTGGTCAATGTGCGTTTCAGTATAACACACGTTCTAACACAAAAACACAAACACCCCTGGCGGGGCAGGGGTGCTGTGCGGTAGTCCGGCCGGGGTTAGCTGCCGGCTTCGGCGGTGGCTGCCGGCGTGGCTTCGGCGGCCGGATCGGGCGTGGCTTCGGCAGCGGCTTCGGCTGCCTGGCGGGCGGCCAGGGCAGCGGCATCGAAGCTGTCCTGAAGGCTCACGCGCAGGTCAGACAGGCGGCTGAAATCCGTCCCGATCAGCCCGCGGGCAGCCAGGCTGGCATAATTGCTATCGGTATACAGCGACCACAGGTAGGACTGCACGTTGATGCTGGCCAGCGCCGCCTGGCTGGCGACCAGGGTGGTGGTTTGCGTCAGCGCATAGCTGCCATCGGCGATGGTTTCCAGCGAGGGGGCCACGCAGCCGCTGCCATTGTCCACGCTCACCAGGTGCAGGCGGGTCTGGTTGTTGGCCAGCACGCTCTGATATTCGGCCCAGGACAGCAGCGCCAGTGCGCCTTCCACGTTGGAGGTGGCGGCGGCGCGGTAGAGCGCGTCCGCATTGAATTCAATATCGCTGCGGATGGGCACCACCGGCACCCCCGGTTGATCCAGCAGAATATCATTCAATTCGCTGCCTTCGCCGGCGGCGAACAGCGTCAGCGGTGTTTCGGCGAAGTCGGTGCCCAGGGCCGACCAGGTATCGGTGCCGGTGGCGGCGGCCCCCCACACCGTGATGAGCTGTTCACGGGTGAGGCACTGTGTAAATTCGTCGGCGGCGTTGCCCACCAGCACGGCGGCCTGGGTGCCCATGGTAAAGCTGATGGGCGTAATATTATTGGCCGTGCACAGGGCGTTTTGTTCGGCGCTGAGGGGCGTGGTGGTGATGATGACATCCGCCTCGCCGTTGCACAGGCGGCGCACCCCGCCGGCATCGCCATCCATGCGATAGGTGAAGGTCAATTCCTGGCGGCCTTCAATCAGCCCGTCCGACACCTGTTTAAAATAATCGAACAAACTGCCCGACCCGGCCACGCGCACCTCGCCGGTGAGGGTGCCGGGGATGATGAATTCGACGGCTGAGCGGCTGAAGAGGCGGCCGACCACCTCGCCACTGGCCACGCGGCTGTTGTTAAGCTGTGCGCCGGGGGAAACCGGGCTAAAGCCGGCATTCGCCACTTCCACATCGGCCGCGCCGCTGACCAGGTAGGCCAGCACGGGCTGCACGGCGGCGGTGGTGGCCGGGTTCAGGTACACGTACAGCGGCAGCGCGGCGTTGTAGGTGCCATTTTCCGCTGCGGCAGCATCCGGCGTGGTGCAGCCCGCGGCCGAGGTGTTCAGGTTGACCAGTTTCACCGCGCCCAGGGCGGCCTGGGCCGCAGCCAGATCGACCACGCCGAGCGTGCCGGGCGTGCTGCTGACGGCGGCGATAATATCCGCCGGGGTGCCGCTGAGCGCATCGCTGCGCAGGCCATCGCCGCGAATGAGATCATCAAGCTGCGCGTAGGTGAGGCTGTCGGCGGTGGGAATGGCCAGGCTCAGCGCCAGGTCCGGGTTGCTCTCGCTGACCTGATTCCAGTTATTGACGGTGGCCGCGGCGGCCGGGGTAAAAATCGTATTCAGCACATCCACCGCCAGGCAGGTCTGGAAGTCGTCGGCCGGGTTGGCGATGACGGCCAGAATGTGATGACCGAGCAGCACTTCCTGAAAAGTGACCCCGGCGGCATCGCAGGCGGCTTCTTCGGCCGGGCTGATGATGCGGGTGGCCCCGGCCAGATCGGCCGTGCCATCGCACAGGGCGGTAAACCCGGCCGCGGTGCCGGTGGTGGCCAGCTCCAGGGCGGCTTCGGTGCCGCTGGCGACGACAATTTGCTGCAACAGGGGCAGCACCACCCCGGAGCCAGCGCCCCGGATGACCGTGCTCTCCTGGGCCAGCGCCAGGCTGATACTGAGTGCCAGCAAAAGCAAAGCGCACAGGCTGCGCTGTAAAGATTTCATCACTACGATGCTCCTCAAGAGGTCGTATAATAAACAGACGATGATTGTACCGGTGGCCCTGGCACCGGTAAAGCCAGATTTTTGGCCTGAGGGAGAGCCATGACAGAAGGCGACCGCAACCGCGACCGTGACCGCGACTTGAGCGTGTATGAGCAAATTGGCGGCGCAGCCACCTTCTGGCGGCTGGTGGACTGCTTTTATGCAAAAGTGGAACAGCACCCGCTGCTGCGCCCGCTGTTCCCGGATGATCTGGAGGAGGGCAAACGCTGGCAGGCGCTGTTTTTGATGCAGTACTGGGGTGGCCCGGCGCAGTATGCCACCGAGCGTGGCCATCCCCGGCTGCGAATGCGCCACGCGCCCTTTGCCATTACCCCGGCCGCCCGCGATGCCTGGCTGCATTGTATGCTGGCCGCCATCGACGAAACCGATATTCCAGAGCCGGCCCGCGGGCAAATGCGGGATTATTTTGAAAAAGCCGCGGCCTTTATGGTCAACCGGGTGCTGCCGGCAGATGACGGGGCAACCTCATGAAAAAGGCGCGTGCTGCTGTGCCCGCGGTGCCGTCCCCCGCGCTGGATCGTACTGCCCGGCTGCGGGCGCTGCTGAACCGGGTGCCGCGCCTGCTGCGTATCCTGCTGGCTGCACTGGCCGCGCTGGCGGTGACGGCCGTGCTGTTCCCGCTGGTGGATGCGGTGTATGTCCAATTTTTCTTCACGCCGGAGACGCGCATTGTGCCCTCGTATGTTTCGGTGGGGGCCGGGGCGCTGATGTACCTGGCCGGCTGGCTGCTGCTGGTGGGGCCGTCCGGCGGCGGGGTGTCGGCGCATCCGGCGCTGCCGGTGTATGTGCTGGTGAGCCTGATTGCCATGTTTACCCTGCTGGTGCTGCTGGCTCAGGGCATCAGCATGATTGGGAGCGAAGCCTGATGCAGAGAGTAACCGCTGTTGTGTTCTTCATCGTCGTCGTGCTGCTGCTGGCCGCCTGCCAGCCGCAGGCGCAGGTATTGCCCACGCTGGAAGCGCTGCCCACGCTGCCGCCGCCTTCCGCGACCCCGGCGGCCCCGGTGCCGGCGGCGGCCACGGCCACGCCTTTCGTGCGTCCCACGCTGCCGCCCACCTTCACGCCCACCGCGGAACCCACCGCCACCGAAACCCACACGCCCACGCCGCCACCCACGGCCACGTTCTTTAATCCGCCGGCCACGGTGCCCACCGATTGTACGGCGTTCCTCATCAGTGATGGCAGCCGACGGGTGGAATTCCGCGCCGGGGAAACGCCGGCGGTGGCCTGGTCAGCGGCACCGGCAGCGGTGCGCTACCGCATCACCCTGTACGATTTTGCCGGCAGCATCATCCGTGATGATATTTACATCGCGGAAACGTTCTATAATTTTCCGCCGGAACTGTTTGAGCCGCGCCGCAATTATAGCTGGGAGGTGTATCCCATCAATGCGGCTGGCGACCAGATGTGTTTTGCCCAGGGGGGCGAACTGGTGACGGTGGTGCCGCCGGGCGGCTGAGCCACGCGGCCGGCGCGGGGCGCTGCGCCGGCCTTATTCGGCCGCGCCCAGAATGTACTGCTCAAAGGCTTCGGCCGTCCAGGGCAGGGCGGGGCGGAAGAAGTGTTCGTAAATGGCCGCCGCATATACGCGGATTTCGTGCTGTGCCTCTTTGGCCAGCCGCAGGTGCAGGAAGTGCATCAAATTGTGGGCATCCACTTTGAGCACGGCGGTATAGTAGGTGGCGAAGCCGGGCAGGAACAGCCGGGCCATCTCGCGGGAAACGCCCGCCGCCAGTGCCTGCTCATACAGCGCGTAACTGGCATCGTAATGCTTCAGCAGGCTGTCGGTGAGGGCTGCGCTGTCCGCCGTGGCGATTTCGCCTTCGCTGGCCTGCTTGTTGCTGGCAGACTGCCTGCGCCAGATCTCCGGCACGTAAAAATCATTTTCTTCAAACTCGGTATAGCGCCCGGATTGCAGATTGAGATTCCAGGTGCGGTGCCGCACCCACTGCCAGAACGTCACCAGCGGGGCCCGCACGCGAAATTTAAATTCGACCATCTCAAACGGGCTGGTGTGGCGATGCCGCAGCAGGTAAAAGAGCAGCTTTTTGTCCTGCGTGTCGCCTTTGCTCTCGCCCAGGAAGCTCACCCGGGCCGCATTGACGATGGCCAGATCACCGCTGACGGCCGCCGCCGGGTGCGGCATCAGGTCGAGCAGTTCGATGAAGCCTTTGTCCAGCACCGCCACGCGGCGGCCGATGAGGGTGTGTGTCATAGCGCCTGCCTGTGGCAACTTAGCGGCCCAGGCCCTGCAGGGCCAGCCGGATCCGTTCCTGAATATCACGCGGGGCCTGCTGCGGCAGCCCCTGGATGGCCTGCTGCGCTTCGACGATGCTGAAGCCCAGCCCGACCAGGGCATCCATCACCTCGCCGTTGATGTCATCGAAGCCATCGACGGGGATGGCATTCAGCCCGGCCGGGAGCTTGTCTTTCAGCTCCAGCAGAATTTTGGCGGCCGTCTTTTTGCCGATGCCCGGTACGCGGGTGATGAGTTCCGGTCGCTCGCTGGCCACGGCATTCCGCAGATTATCCGTGCTGAGGTAGCTGAGAATCTGGGCGGCCAGGCGCGGGCCCACGCCGCTCACTTTCAGCAGCGTATCGAACATATCGCGCTCGGTGGCGCTGGCAAAGCCGTACAGCGTCAGCGCATCTTCCCGCACGATGAGGCGGGTGGGCAGGAACACCGTTTCGCCGGCGCGGGTCATCTCCGCTGCGCCGCGGGTGACGAAGACTTCCAGCCCCACGCCGCCCACGACGATGGTGAGGCGCTCCGGCGTATGTTCGGCCACGAGGCCGTGAAGGCTGGCGATCAACAGACACTCCCAGGTTCAATCGTCATCGGCAAAGTGCCGCACCTGCAAATTGGTGATGGCAATCGCCAGGGCATCGGCGGCATCATCGGGGCGGGGGATGCTGTCCAGATGAAGCAGCATTTTAATCATCGTCTGCATCTGGGTTTTATCCGCGCCGCCATACCCGGCGATGCTCTGCTTGACCATGTTGGGCTTATACTCGCGGATGCGTACCCCGGCCGTTTGCAGCGCCAGCAGGATCACCCCGCGCCCCTGGGCCACGGTGATGGCGGTGGTAACATTTTTGGCGAAGAACAGTTCTTCCACCCCGGCAGTATCCGGCCGGTACCGCGCCACCAGCGTCGTCAGGTCATCATAGATCAATTTGAGCCGCTGCGGCATGGGCAGGTCGGACGGGGTGCGGATGACCCCGTAAGCCACCGCCTCCAGCGAGCTATCGGCATGTTCACGCACCAGCCCGTAGCCCACGATGGCCGTGCCGGGGTCAATGCCCAGGGACAGCATTTATTCGGCCTCGAAGGCTTCCAGAATTTCATCCGTCAGCGCCAGGTTGGAGGCGACCGTCTGTACGTCTTCCAGGTCTTCCAGCTTACGCATGATCTTCATATTCTGGATGGATTTTTCCACGCTGAGATCCGTTTCATTGTCGGCGATCCAGCGCAGCCCGGCTTCTTCGAGCTGGTAGCCGGCCCCGGAGAGGGCCTGTTCCACCATGGCGAAGGCTTCGCGCGGGCTGTACACGACGATGGTGCCATCTTCATCGACGACATCATCCGCGCCGGCTTCGGCCGCCACCATGAACACATCATCGAAGTTCAGCCCCTCGCCCTTAAGCTCAAAATACCCCTTCTGCTTGAACTGCCAGGAGACCGAGCCGGAGGTGGCCATGCGTCCGCCGTTCTTGGTGAAGGTGGAGCG
>JALOOI010000012.1 GCA_025454495.1 Anaerolineae bacterium | reverse complement strand
CTGCGCCCGGCGGCGCACCTCACCCCCTGGGCGGCCCGCAGCGACAAAATGAACACCGCGGTGCTGTCCGGCTTTGGCTGGGAACGCTATCACCTGGGGTTGATCGAACCGATGGCCCAGGGCGGCAAAGAGCTGATCGGCTCCCTGGGGTGGGATGGCCCGCTGGCCGCCCTCAGCCAGACGCGCACCAACATCGCCGATTATTTTAAAGAGACGGTGGCCGTCGTCACCAACCCGGCCATTGACCGCGAGCGCGAACGGTCGCAGTTCCTGCTGCGGATGGTGGTGGGGGCCCGCCCCGGCATCGCCGACAGCCGCCGCGACAGCGACCTGACCGTGCAACTGGAAACGCCGCTGCTGCTGGGCGGGCTAACCGACCTGGGCCGGCCCGAAGTGATGCAGGACATCGCCACCCGCCACGGCACCATGACGCTGGAGCAGCTTATCGAGGTGTTTGGCGAGCGCATGGGCTATCTGTCGCTCAGCGCCGCGCCGGAAGAAACCATCGAAGCGGCCATTGAACGCCTGCAACAGGACGCGGTGGATGCCGTGCTGAAGGGCGCTCAGTGCCTGCTGCTGGATGATACCGAAGTCATCAGCGGGCAGCGCCACTGGATCGACCCGCTGCTGGCCACCGCCGCCATTGATAAAGTGCTGCGCGAGGCGGAATACCAGCCCAATCTGCGCCGCCGTACCGGGCTGGTGGTGCGCTCCGGGGCCCTGCGCGACCTGCACGATCTCATCATGTGCATCAGCTTCGGCGCGAATGCCCTGCTGCCCTATGCCCTCTATGCCGTGGCCATCGGCATTGCGCCCAAAGGCGGCAAAAACCTGCCGGAAGATAAGCAGGTGTCGGAGTGGCTGTACAACACGGTGAAGGCGCTGAACGCCGGCATCGAAAAAGTGACTTCCACCATGGGCTGCCATGAACTGCGCGGCTACGGCCAGAGCTTCAGCGCCATCGGGCTGGCCAAAAATGTGGCCACCCTGTTCGATACGCCCAATTACTTCGGCAGCGAAGCCCGCGGCCTGACGTGGACTGACCTGAAAAAGACGGCCGAAGAACGCGCCGCCGAATTCCGCGGCGAGGCCCGCGCCCGCCTGGACAATCCTGATCGCCTGTACCCGAAGATGTGGAAAAAGGTGGAGGATGTGGCCCAGGGCGAAATGGATTTAGCCGAATACAGCGCCGCCCTGCTGGAACTGGAACGCGATATGCCCGTTTCCATGCGCCACATCATCGGCTTCAAAGAGAGCGATAAGCCGGTGGCCCCGCAGGACGTGGATATTCGCATTGATGGCTACGATATGCCCATCCTCATCAGCGCCATGTCCTATGGCTCGCAGGGGGAACTGGCCTACAAATCCTATGCCGAAGCAGCCTTCCGCCTGAACACCATTTGCATGAATGGCGAAGGCGGCGAAATGTCCGACGTGATGGGCAAATACCCGCATCATCGCGGGCAGCAGGTGGCCTCTGCCCGCTTCGGGGTGAATATTGGCTTCCTCAACTCCTGCGAATATATCGAAATCAAAATTGGCCAGGGGGCCAAACCGGGCGAAGGCGGGCACCTGCCGGGCTTCAAAGTGACGGAGCAGGTGGCGGCCTCCCGCGGGACAACGCCGGGGGTTGACCTCATCTCGCCCAGCAACAACCATGATCTGTACTCGATTGAAGACCTGGCCCAGTTGATCGACGAATTGAAGACGGCGAACCCGCTGGCGAAAGTCTCGGTCAAAATCCCGGTGGTGCCGGGGGTGGGCATCATCGCGGTGGGGGTGGCCAAAGCCGGCGCAGACATCATCACCATAACCGGCTACACCGGCGGCACGGGCGCGGCCCGCGCTCATTCGCTGCGGCATGTGGGCGGGCCGGAGGAAATCGGCGTGTGGCTGGCCCACCGCGCCCTCATCGAAAGCGGCCTGCGCCAGAGCGTGGAGCTGTGGGTGGATGGCGGCATGAAAAGCGGCCGCGATGTGGTGAAGATGATGTGCCTGGGCGCGAATCGCGTGGGGTTTGGCACGCTGGCGATGGTGGCGGTGGGCTGCACCATCTGTCGCGGCTGCCACGATGGCACCTGCCATGTGGGCATCACCACCCACGTTAAAACCCGCGAAGAAGCCGAGAACAAAGGCTTTAAGGCCTTCCGCCCGTTTGAAGAAAAAGGCTCGCCGGACGGCATCGTGCGCGTCTTTAAAATGCTGGCGGAGGACATCAAAATCCATGTGGGCAAACTGGGCTTTGGCAACGCCCAGGAACTGGTGGGCCGGGCCGATCTGCTGGAGCAGATGTCGCTGCATGACCGCATCGACCTCAGCCCGCTGCTGAAGCCCGCGCCGCGCATGACCCCCAAATCGGCCCAGCCGGGCGGGCTGCGCCTGTCGCGGCCGCGGAACACCGTCAGCCGGCAAATTACCGCGCTGGTGGCCGGGCATGTGGAGCGCGGCGAATATGAATTAACCTACGATGACGAACAGGTGATGGCGATGGATCGCGCCCTGGGGACGCACCTGTGCGGGGCCATCAAGCGCGGCGAGATTAAAGACGCGCAGAACCTGGAAGGCATCACCCTCAGCTTCAGCAACTCCGCCATCCCCGGCAACGGCCTGGCCGCCTTCATTGACAGCCCCGTGCATGTGATGGTGGAAGGCGGGGCCCAGGATGGCGTGGCCAAATGCGCCCGCGGCGGCACCGTCACCATCCTGAAAGGGCTGAACCACAACGGGGCCCGGCTGGATGGCTCGGTGGGCAAGAGCTTCGCCTACGGCGCACAGGGTGGCCTGTTCATCGTCCAGGGCGATGCCGATACCCGCGCCTGCATCCGCATGAGCGGGGCCGATGTCATTTTCGGCGGCGAAATTAAACAGCCCCTGCGCGATGACCTGGGCGGCCTGGGCGCACGCGCCAACCTCAAGGGTTATGCCTTTGAATACATGACCTCCGGGCGGGCCCTGGTCCTGGGCGACCCCGGCCCCTGGATTTGCGCGGGCATGACCGGCGGCACCATCTACCAGCGCATTCAGCCGGATATGGGGCTGGATCTTCAGGCGCTGCGCCGGCGTATTGCCCCCGGTTCGGCGGTGGATATCTTCCCGCTGGACGAAAAAGGCGCGGACGACGTGCATGAACTGCTCAGCCTGTACATCCAGACGCTGGAACTGAACAACCAGGCCGAAGCCGCCACACCGCTGTATACCCTGCTCAAGCGCCCGCAGAGCCACTTTGTGAAACTGACCACCCCGCTGCGGGTGAACTGAGCGCCCCCTGCCAGCACAAAAGCCGTCAGGATGACTGACGGCTTTTGATTTTGACCGCTGACAGCAGCAGATAACCGGCGGTGTGACCGTTATTCGGTCGGCACGTTCAGCTTGTCCCAGTCCGCCTTGCCCACGAACTTGGTCAGCTTGCGGTTATCCTCGGTAGTGGCACGCAGACCATAACGAACACCGCTGCGCGTCTGGAAAGTGACCTTGCGGACGTTTTTCTCGTCGATCATCACTTTCTGCTTCAGCTTGAGGTCATAAAATTCGACAGCCATTTTTTCATCTCGCTTTACACGGACTTAAATAAGCGTTGCCGCATAGCGTATTACAAATCTGAGATAAGTGCAAGTGTTCTAAGCACAAATTGACCCCATTTCTGGTACGATTTTTGCAACTTTTTACTGACATTTTGCAATGTCGGCCGCGGCTACGTAAAGGCTGCGGCAGCGCTTATCTTTGTATTCATGGTTATTTTATGCTAACCGGATATCAACCATGCAGCGACTCATCACCGCGGGGCTGTGGGGCATCATCGGGGGGCTGGCACGGGGTGGCTTACGGGCTGCCGGCCACGCTCATCGCCGGCAGCGGGGCGCTGCACAGCCTCAGCACGCGCGCGCCCTGTCTCTCCACCGCAGCGGGCACCTTCCGGGATGCCGCCGCGGTGACGCTGTTCCTGCGCGATCATCTGCAACCGGGCGATAAAGTCATCACCGAACACCCGTCGGCTGAGGCGCTGCTGTATTATTTCCGGCGCTACGGGGTGCCGCCGGACTACCGCGACCGGGATTATCGCGTGCCGAAACGGCTGTATATCGTCGTCAACACCGAATACCCGCAGACCGTGGCCAGCGTGCTGGCTAACAACGGGCTGCGCCTGGAGGCGGCCGCCGCGGTGCCGGTGCAGCAGTTCCCGCTGGCGACCATCTACCGGCTGGAGCCGCCGGGCCATTAACGCCCCGGAATGGTGGCCAGCACCCGCTGAATTTTGAGCGCCAGGTGCAAAATCAGCCGGTTATCGGCATCGTTCAAATCCAGCCCGGTTAATTCGCTGATGCGCTCCAGCCGGTACACCAGCGTATTCCGATGCACCTTCAGGTCATCGGCGGCTTTGGCCAGGTTGCCATTGGCTTCAAAAAAGCCGTTCAGCGTGCGGACGAGATCGCTCTGTTTTTTATCATCCTGCTGCACCAGCGGCTCCAGCGTTTCGCCGTAAAAGCGCCGCAGATGGTCCAGGTTGCGCTCTTTGAGCGCCAGCAGCAGTTGATACAGCTTCAGGTCGCCGTAGAAGGTGGTTTTGCCGGTATCGCCCAGTTCATGGGCAATGCTCACGGCATCGCGGGCTTCGCGGTAGGCTTCGCGCAGGCCGCCCAGGCCGGCCGAGGGGCGGCTGATGCCGGAAGTGACCAGGCCGCTGGGGGTGCGGGTGGCAAGCTGGCCGCGCACTTCTTCGATGACCCCGCGCACGCGCACGGCATTGTCTTCCAGCGGGTACAGCGCCACAATCACATCCACATACTGCCCCACCGCGCCGTTCATCTGCCGCCGCAGCATGTCATCCCGGATGAGCGACATGAGCGATTCCAGCGGCAGCGCCAGGCCATTTTCGGTAATAGCGCGAAAGACCACCACCACAAACGTCTCGGCCGGGTCAAAGCCGGCCTGCTGGGCCCGCGTCGTCAGCAGGTCATCATCCGCCGGGGTGCCGCTGAGCCACATTTGCACCCAGTCGCCCCGTGCCTGCTCCACTGCCGAAGCGATGGCGCGGCTTTTGGCCAGTTCGATGGCGCACACATCCGCGCCATAGGTCAGCACCAGGCGATCAAAATCGTCCAGGGCTTCGGCATTATCCACCAGCGACAGAAACCCGGCGACGCGCTTTTCCACCCGCAGCACGGTGGTATAACCAATGGGGCTGCCGACGATGGCCCCCTGGGCCGCCGGGGGTTCCTTCTCCAGCCACTGCTGAAATGCGCCGTAGGGCAAATTCTGGATGAAGCTGCGCCCGGCCGTCACGCCGCGCCGGTTGACGGCCGGGAACACCTGGGCCATCAGCACGCCGGCATCATCATGGATGACCACCGGCTTGGCCGTAGCCCGCGAGATGACCTGGAGCAGCGCGTTCAGGTCGCGGTTTTCGGCGGCCAGGCGGGTGAGCTGGCGCTGAATTTCGATGGCGCGTTCGGTAAGCTGGGCCGCCTGGTTGAGGATGAGCTTGTTCACCGCCCGTTCAATGGTGGCCAGGCCGCTGTTTTCCGGCAGCGCCAGCACAGACACATTGCGCTCCCCGGCCAGCGTGGCTGCCGCCGGCGGCACTTCGCCTTCGGTCGCCACCGCCGCCACGCCCACCTCGGCCAGGCTGTGGATGACATCGGCCAGGGTAATGCGGTTGTCGTAGCTGCGCAGCACATCCATCGAAATAAGCGCCAGTTCGCCACCGTAAATATCCGGGAAGGCGGGCGGCTGGGCGCGAACATTGACCGCCCAGGTCACGGTCACTTCAGGATCGCCCACCACCAGTGCCGTCCCCAGGGGCAGCGCAAAGCGCAGCAGGGATTGCAGGGTGGCTGTATTTTTTTCGATCATCGTCTTTGCTCCGATGCCCAGACTGTGCTAAATATCCAAACCGACCAGCACACATACCGCGAATGGCTCCTGTTTTGCCGGCAGATACAGCAAAAGTGACCAAAAACAAAACAGGACAGACGCATTATATCACGCCTGTCCTGTCTGTTTACTGGTGATAGTATACAAAATTATGAGAGACGCTGCACACCCAGGGTCAGCATTTCGTCTTTCAGATCACCTTTGAATGTGAACTCCTCACGATGAAAACCCTGGCCCGCCGGGGCCGCCGTGAGGCTGGCCGCCAGCGTCTCGGCCTGGATGGAATCGGCAAAGGTCTGGATGGCAGCGGCGAAACGCGGCGTGGCCGTATACACCACGCGGATTTTATCGGCGATGTTAAAATCGGCCTCTTTCCGCAGCGTCTGGATGCGCCGGACGACTTCGCGCGCCAGGCGTTCCTGCACCAGCGCTTCGGTCAGCGTCACATCCAGCACGGCCGTGTAACCGCGTTCTTCAAAGACGGCATACCCGCCGGCGGCCTCCTGTTTGATCTCGACCTCCTCCGGCAGCAGTTCCACGGCCGTATCGGCCACCGTCAGCGCCAGCGGCTGGCCCGCCCGCAGGGTACGGGCCGCGGCGGCCGCGCCGGCTTCATCCAGCGCCTGGAGCTGCGCTTTGATCTGGCCGAGGATTTTGCCGTAGCGCGGGCCCACCTTCGCAAAAATGGGGCTCAGCTTATAGCGCACCAGGGCGCTGCCGCCTTCCAGCACGTTCACGGCTTTCACGTTCAGTTCATCGCGGATAATATCGGCATAGCGGGCGACGATGTGCTGTTCGGCTGCGTCGCGCAGGCCAAAGGTGGCCGTCGCCAGCGGCTGGCGCACCGGCAGATCGACGGCGTTCCGCGCCGCCAGCCCCACGCTGACCAGCGACTGCACCAGGGCCATTTCCTCCATCAGCGCCGGGTCGATCAACGCCGGGTTGGCCTTCACCCACGACGACAGATGCACGCTCTCCGGCCGGGTGGCATCCACCCCCGCCACCAGGTTCCGATACAGCGCCTCGCTGAGGAACGGCATGGTGGGGGCGATGAGGTGGGCCACCGTCACCAGGCATTCATACAGCGTGGCATAGGCCCCCAGTTTGTCGCCATCGTTCTCCGTCTTCCAGAAGCGGCGGCGCGACCGGCGCACATACCAGTTGCTCAGCAGTTCCACGAAGGCCTCCACCGGGCGCGTGGCCCCGGTGGCATCGTAATCCTCAAAAGCGGCCGTCACTTTTTCCGTCAGCCGGTGCAGTTCCGCCAGCACCCACCGATCCAGCAGATCACGCTCCGGCACGGCGGGGGCCGGTTTGTCCGGTGTCCAGCCGTCGATGCTGGCATAGGTGACGAAAAAGCTGTAGGTGTTCCACAGCGTCAGCCAGAACTTTTTGACCACCTCGCCCACCAGGTTCACCGAAAAGCGGCGCGGTTCGCCCGGCGGGTTGGAGGTGTACAGGTACCAGCGGAAGGCATCCGCCCCGTGTTCGTTCAGCACGCTCCACGGGTTGACGATGTTCCCCTTGCTCTTGGACATCTTCTCGCCTTTTTCGTCCAGAATGTGCCCCAGGCAGATGACATTTTTATAGGCCACCTGCTCATTGAGCATGGACGAAATGGCGTGCAGGCTGTAGAACCAGCCGCGTGTCTGGTCTACCGCTTCACAGATATAATCTGCCGGGTACTGCTGCGCGAATTTATCCTGATTATGGTGCGGGTAGCCCCACTGGGCCAGCGGCATGGCCCCGCTGTCAAACCACACATCAATCACTTCGGGCACGCGGCGCATGGTGCCGCCCTGGCCGGACGGGTTGGGGAACGTGATGTCGTCCACGTAGGGGCGATGCAAATCCAGCCCGGTCAGGTCGCGCCCGGCCAGGCGGCTCAGTTCCTCCACGCTGCCCACGCACAGCCCTTCGCCGGTCACATCGTCGATCCACACCGGCAGCGGCGTACCCCAGTAGCGCTCACGCCCCAGGGCCCAGTCCTTCAGGTCTTCCAGCCAGTTGCCAAAACGGCCATCGCGGATATGCTCCGGCACCCATTTGATCGTCTGGTTGAGGTCGATCATCTTCTGGCGATAATCATTGCTGCGGATGTACCAGGTGGAACGGGCGAAGTACATCAGCGGCGTGCCATCGCGCCAGCAGAAGGGATAATTATGCTCGTATTTTTCCGAGCGATACATCAGCCCGCGCGTTTTCAGGTCACGGATGATTTCAGGATCCGCCTCTTTGAACCACTGCCCCTTAAAGCTGTCCACCGCTTCGATGAAGCGGCCATCAGGATGCACGGTGATGAAGGTGGGCAGGTTGTGTTTGCGCCCCACTTCCATATCATCCGCGCCGAAGGCCGGGGCGATATGCACGATGCCAGTGCCATCCGCCGTGCTGACGAAATCGCCCGTCACCACATAGGCATGGTCTTTTTCGGTGGGGATGAAGGTATACAGCGGGTGATAGCGCATTCCGGCCAGGTCTTTCCCCTTCAGGCGTTTCACCACCGTGTACTGTTCCGGGTGGGTGAGCGCGGCCGCCAGCAGGCTTTCCGCCAGGATAAGCTGTTCGGTGCCTTCGCCATTGGGCAGCGGCCCTTCCACCTGCACATAATCCACCTCTGCGCCCACGGCCAGCGCGGCATTACCCGGCAGCGTCCACGGAGTCGTCGTCCACACCAGGAAATACACCCCGCTGTGGTCTTTCACCGGGAAGCGCACAAACACACTGGGGTCTTTCACCTCATCATAGCCCAGGGCCACTTCATGGCTGCTGAGGGGCGTACCGCAGCGCGTGCAGTACGGCACGATCTTATAGCCCTGATAGATCAACCCTTTGTCCCAGAACTGCTTCAAAATCCACCAGATGCTTTCGATGTAATCATTGGTGAACGTGACATAGGCCTGGTCCAGGTTCACCCAGAAGGCGATGCGCTCGGTGAGCGTTTCCCAGTCTTTGATGTTGCGGAAGACGTTATCGCGGCATTTTTTGTTGAACGGGGCGATGCCGTAGGCCTCAATATCCTTCTTGCCGCTGAAGCCCAGTTCTTTTTCGACGGCGATTTCCACCGGCAGCCCGTGCGTATCCCAGCCGCCGCGCCGTTCCACGTTGTAGCCCTGCATCACGCGGTAGCGCGGGAACATGTCCTTAAACGCCCGCGCCAGCACATGGTGGCTGCCGGGCTGGCCGTTGGCGGTGGGCGGCCCCTCATAGAAGACGAAGCGCGGCGCAGACTCACGGTCGCGGGTGGTTTTGGCAAAAATGTGCTGGCTGCGCCAGAAGTCGAGCTGGTCTTGCTCCACTTTTTGAATATCAACACGCGGGTCAACAGGTTTGAAGCCCATGGTTGCTCCAGTACAGGTGAGGTTGAATGATGTGAGAGAACAGCCGTGTTGCCGGAATCATAAACCAGAAGGACACGGGAGCGAGGCCGTGCCCGGCTTCAGGCTATGATGACGCATGGCACGATGAATGCCACGACAACACCTCCTGGATATGGGCGCAGGCAGCCCGTTGCATTGCGGCAGATACTACCGTTTTTGCGGCCTCATTGCCACCGGGTGGCGCAGGTGGCCGCAAAGCAAAAACGCCCCGGAGAGGGCGTTTTGCAAAGGCGACGGCCGGAATCGAACCGGCGTAAACGGTTTTGCAGACCGGTGCCTGGCCACTCGACCACATCGCCATCTTTTAATATTATAAGCCGGGATGAGCGTGGCGACAAGGCTTAGTTGGCAGACCGCCGCGCCACCACCCCGGCGGGCCGGTGCCGGGCAGGACAGCGGTTGAGCGCCGGCCATTCTGCGATTACAATAAGCCGTGGCCAACATGATGGGGTGATGCCCGTGGAAACTCTGTTCGGGGTGCTGTACATCGGCATCCTGCTGTACCTGACCAATGTGCACCTGGTGACGCAGCGGTGGCTGCCGGTCATCCTGGCGCTGATGAATGGCCTGCTGAGCCTGATGGTGCTGCTGACGCTGATGCTGGGCCATACCGTCCTCGCCCCCACCGACCCGGCGCGGGCCATCCCGCCGGCGGCCGGGCTGCTGTGCGTGACGGTGGCCGCCCTGGCGACGCTGGCGGCCGGGCTGCTGGTTCATATGCCCGCCGCGCGGCAGGCGCTGGCCCAGGTGCTCACGCGGCATTCGGGCCCGGCCGTGCGCCCGCTGTACAACCCGGACTCGTGGATGCACACCGCCGCGCTGCTGCTGGCGCTGCTGGCCATCGTCTATTATGGCACGCTGTTCGTCGTCAGCGGCGGGCTGGCCGGGCTGGCCCGGGCGCTGGAAGCCGCGCCGCCCTCGCTGATGGGCGTGCTGGTGGATTTCACCACCAGCAGCCTGGTGGCGCTGCTGGGCGTGGGGCTGTTCCTGCGGCGCGATGTGCCCGCCACGCTGCAACGCCTGGGGCTGGATGCGCCCACCCGCTACGACTGGCTGACCGGGGCCGCCGCCGGGGCCGGGCTGTTCCTCATGACCGTGCCGCTGTCGCTGCTCATCAGCAGCCTCACCCCGCCGGAGGTGCGGGTGCAGCAAAACGCCGCCGCCGATGCCCTCTTCACCGCCTTCGGGGGATCGCTGCTCACCGGGCTGCTGGTGGCGCTGGCCTACGGCATCAGCGAGGAAATTTTGTACCGGGGGGCGCTTCAGCCGGTCTTCGGCATCGGCCTGACGACGCTGCTGTTCGTGCTGCTGCATCTGCAATACCTGTTCACCCCGTCCATGCTCATCCTGGCCGGCGTGGCGCTGGGCCTGGCGTGGCTGCGGCGCAATCACAACACCACCACCGCCATCGTGGCGCACGTGGTGTATAATGCCCTGCCCTTTCTGCTGGTCGGCCTGTTACCAGGATCGTGATACGCCATGCGCCGTTTATTGCTGTGTTCGCTGTTGGCCCTGCTGCTGCACCCGCTGGCCGCGCAGGAAAGCACGCCGGAAGCCCTGCCGCAATCGCCCCTCATCACGCTGGAGCAGGATTTTACGTTCCCGCAGCGCCTCTATTCGCGCATGACGATTGATGTGCCGACCGCGCAGATCGACCGGACGCAGCTTGTCATCCAGCCGCAGGACAGCGCGGAAATCATCATTGATTTTGGCCCCGCCGCCGCGGGCGCAGCCGCAGCCGTAGAACCCTATGAATTCGCCGGTGAATACACCGTCGCCACCTACACCTGGACGATCCCGCCGGCCAGCGTGCCGCCGCTGTTCGGCACCATTCGCTATCTGTGGCGCGTGCGAACGCAGAGCGGCGCGGTGGAAGAATATGGCGCGGAGGTGCAGTACAGCGATACCCGCACCACCTGGCAAACGCTGGCCACCGACCGCGTGAGCGTGACGCTGCCGGCCGGCTTTTTGAGCGCCGACCAGGCCCGGGGGCTGCCCGTCCGGTTGCAAACGCTGTATGAGCGCCTGCAAAGCGATACCGATCGGTCGCCGATGTTCCGCTGGCTCATTTACCCGGCCGGGCTGCCGCCCGCCTGCGACCTCAACGCCGACGGTGAGCCGATCATCCGCTTCCTGGACCGCGAAGGCACCTTCAACGAAGTTCCCTGCGCCGTGGCCGTGGCCCGCGCCGCCTATGAACGCGCCGGCTACACCGTGCTGCAACCGGCGACGGCCGCCGCGCTGCCCGGCACGCTCAGCACACTGCTGATTGACGCATTTTATGCGCCGCTGTGGGCCGACAGCGATGTCCCGGCGTGGTTCCAGCGCGGGCTGGCCGCGCTCTACCAGCCCGCCACCCTCCCCGGCACGCTGTTCAGCACCCGCCAGGCGCTGCAAAATGCCCGCCCGCTGACGCTGGCCGAGCTGAGCGCCCCGCCGACGGCGGAGAATGAGGCCCGCTGGGCCGCCCAGAGCTACAGCCTGATGCTGTACCTGCTGGATCGCCTGGGGGTGCCGGCCGTGTTCAACCTGGCGCGGCGGGCCGCCGCCGGCAGCTTCGCCGAAGCCTATACCGCCGCCGCCGGCTCGCTGGAGACGCTCATCCCGGACTGGCAAACGTGGTTGTACACGGGCCGGGCCGAAGCCGCCTACAGCTATTCCATCTACCAGCCCACCACGGCCACCCCCACCGCCACCTTTACGCCCACCATCACCCGGACACCGCTGCCGCCCACGGCCACGCTCACCGCGACAGCCGCTGTCACCGCCACGCCGCGCCCCACGCGCACCCGCATTCCGCCCACCGCCACCCTCACACCGCTGCCGCCGCAGGGGTTCTCCCTGCGCCCCACCGCCATCCCGGCCACCCCCGTACCGCCCGTCAGTTATCCGCTGCCGGGGGTGCCCGTCACCACCCCGCAGTGGCTGGTGATCGGCATGGTGGGGCTGGTGCTGGCGCTGCTGCTGGTGCTGTTCCGGCGGCGCTCACCCTGATTCCCGGAGCCGAAAGACAACAGCCGCATGAAAAATATCTATGACATCACCCTCGCTGAATTACAGGACACGCTGGCCGCCTGGGGCGAAGCCGGCTTCCGGGCCAAACAAATCTGGCAGTGGCTGTATGAGCGCCGCGTGACCGATTTCGCCGCCATGACCAGCCTGCCCGCCGCCCTGCGCCAGCGCCTGGCCGGGCATTTCACCTGCGGGGTGCTGCGCCTGGCCACCGAACAGCGCAGCCACGATGGCACCCTTAAGCGCCTGTACCGGCTGGAAGATGACCAGTTGATCGAAGCCGTGCTGATGCCCTATGACGATCACCGCCGCACCGCCTGCATTTCGTCCCAGGCGGGCTGTGCCATGGGCTGCGTCTTTTGCGCCACCGGGCAAATGGGCTTCGCCCGCCACCTCAGCGCCAGCGAAATCTTTGAGCAGGCGCTGCACTTCGCCAGCCTGCTGGAAGCCGAAGGCGAGCGCCTGAGCAACGTGGTGCTGATGGGCATGGGCGAGCCGTTCCACAATTACGACGCGACGGTGGCGGCCATCAAACGCCTGATGCACGATCTGGGCATCGGGGCGCGGCATATCACCGTGAGCACGGTGGGGCTGGTGCCGCAAATCCGCCGCTTTGCCGATGAAGGCTTGCAGGTGACGCTGGCCGTGAGCCTGCACAAAGCCACCGATGCCGAGCGCAGCGCCCTGCTGCCGGTCAATAAGCGCTGGAACCTGGACGAACTGCTGGCCGCCTGCCGCTACTATGCCGACCAGACCGGGCGGCGCATCAGCTTTGAGTGGGCCGCCATCGCCGGGCAAAACGACACCCCCCAGGAAGCGCATCAACTGGGGAATTTGCTGGCCGGGCTGCTGTGCCACGTGAACATCATTCCGCTGAACCCCACCGGCGGCTATGCCGGCCAGCCGTCCGATCTGACGGCGCTCAACCGCTTTATGCACATCCTGGGCACCTACGGGGTCAGCGCCACGGTGCGCGTGCGGCGCGGGATTGATATTGATGCCGGCTGCGGCCAGTTGAAGGCCGCCGTGCTCAAAGGGCAGCGCGGCCAGCCGGGCACAGTGATTCCCCTGGCGGAACTGTGAGCCAGGCGGCAGCAGCAGGCAGGTGATTAACCGGTTTTACCCCGTGAAGGCAGGCTATGAGTTCAACAGACGGGCGCGGCAGGAGCATCGTGCAGGATATTGTGATGCCGGGCGAAAACATCATCACCATCACCCGCGGCGGGCTGCTGTACCGCGATGCCGCCGGCATCACCCAGTGGATTGACTTTCGCGCCTGCCGCGATCAGCATCTGGCCACCCTCAGCAGCCCCTCCCGGCTGGATCGGCGTTATGTGGGCTGCCGCAATACCGAACAATCGGCGACGGTGTATGTGCGCTTCTTCAGCACCCCGCCGGTCATTTTCGCCTTTAAAAATGCCGCCCGGCGCAACCTGGATTTAATCCAGCCGCTCAGCCGCATGGGCTGGTATACCACCATCTGCGTGCGCAGCACCGAAGCCCTGCCCGGCACGGATTGAGGCGCAGTGGTGGCGAAAATGGCGCAGGCGCATATACTTGAAACAACAGGGCGTGAGTGGGTGCAGGAGCGCAGCACGTGGCCCGCATACACGGGATTCTCACCATTACTCAGGGCGGCATCCTCTACAATGATATTGCCGAAATTGTGCGCTGGATTGATTTTCGTGAGTGCCAGGAGAACCATGCTTTCTTTATGCCCGGCAGCGCCATCGCCGATCAATACCGGCGCTGCATCGCCCGTTGCAGTTTCGTCAATCCCATCATGCCCTACATTGAATTTTTTACCGTGCCGCTTATCCGGCTGGAATTTGAAGACCCGCTGCATTTGCGCGACCTGCTGCGCGATATTTACCGCTTTGGCTGGCGGGCCTACGTGGTGGATTAACCGATGAGCCAGGCACACCTGCTGCATTTGCTGCGGCATCTACCCCAGTCCAACCAGGATGCACAAACGCTGGCCGCCCTTGCCGGCACCGACGATGTGCCCACGCTGGCCCTGCTGCATGGCAGCGCCCTGCTGCTGCACACCCTGGGCATGGTGGATTTTGACCCCGCCAGCCAGCTTATTCGCGCCCGCTCGCAGACGGCCAAATATGCCCTGGCCAGCCTGGCGGAATATATCGCCGCCGACCTGCGCTTGATCGACGACTGGAAGACGCGCGGCGTGGAGAATAACCTGCTGCACAATGGCGCATCCTTTTTGTACGCCCTGGAACGCCAGCGGCAAAAGCTCCAGAGCAGCCCGGCCCCCTCCCGGCGCGAACAGGTGGCCCAGGTCATCATCAAGCGGCGCAGCCCGGCCACCGGCGAACCGGAATTGTATTTTCAGTACGATGCCAGCGCCCGGCGCTACCAGCTTATCGGCGGCCGCTGGAGCCCGCGCGATGGCGCTGACCTGCTGCGGACGATGATCCGCGAGATTGAAGAAGAACTGCCGGGCCAGCCGCTGGTGTACGGGCAGGATTATGACCTGCGCCTGATTATGGCCGATTACACGCCGCCCGCCCTGCTCTCGCCCACGTTTGGCGCACTCACCGAATATCATTTTCACATCTATCACCTGGTGGGGCTGCGCCGGCCGCTGGTGCTGCATGAGCATGATCGCTGGATTCCGCTGCCCCAGGTGCTGGCCGGCCACCTGTACGCCGACGATCGCAGCGCGGCCGGCTTCAGCAGCGAAATTTACCACGCCATCGAAGCCCATCTCCCCGGCGGGCTGGCCGCGCTGGCCGATAGCTTCATCTGAGCGCGGCCCCCGCCGCCGCCGGATTTGTCGCCGGCCGCGGCCGGCCGCGTTACAATGAACAATGGCGGCCAACTATATACCTACACCCACAGGTCATGAAAACACATGGATACAGGAGTCATGGGCAGCAGCCCGTTTAGCAGCGATATTCGTTTACTGGGCGGCCTGCTGGGCACGATCATCAAAGAGCAGCACGGCGCAGCCGCTTTTGCCCTGGTGGAGGAGGTGCGCCACCTGGCGCGGGCCCGCCGCAGCCAGGACCCGGAAGCCGCCGCCCGGCTCATCAGTATCCTCAAAGCCACCGATCACGAATCGCGTCAAATTCTTATTAAAGCGTTCAGTAATTATTTTCAATTAACCAATATTGCGGAAGACGCGCAGCGCATTCGCGTATTGCGCGAGCGTGAGCAAAAAGGCGACCTGAGCGAAACCATTGATGAGGCCATCCGGCTGCTGCGCGAAAAAGGCCTCAGTGCGGATGATATGTGGGCGCTGCTGGAACAACTGCGCCTGCGGTTCGTCCTCACCGCGCACCCGTCCGAAGCCAAGCGCAAAGAAATCCTGATTAAGCTGCGCCACATCGCCGGCATGATGGAACAGCATGAGCGCCAGAAACTGCTGCCGCGCGAAAAAGCCGCCATGGAAGCCGCCCTGGCCGAAGAAATTGAGGAATTGTGGCAAACGCGCCCGGTGCATCTGCGCCAGAAGCAGGTGCAGGATGAGGTCGATTTTGGGCTGTACTTCATCACCCAGGTGATTATGGATGGGGTGGTGGATATTTACCAGGATATTTACACCAGCCTGGAAAAACACTTCCCGGAGCGGGACTGGCAGGATTTGCATCGCCTGCTGCGCTTCGGCTCGTGGATCGGCGGCGACCGCGACGGCAACCCCAACGTTACCCCGGAGATCACCCTGGAAACGCTGAACACCATGCGCCAGGCGGCGCTCCAGGTGTATCTGCGCGATATTCAGTTTCTGATGGAACACCTGACGGAAGCCACCGGCGATGATGACAACCTGCGGGCGCTGGATGCCGTCATTCAGCCGCGCAGCGATACCCCCCCGCCGGATTTCCCCGGTGAGCGCTACCGCGAAAAACTGGCCATCATCGAGCATAAGCTGCGCCACAATGATTACATCAACCGGCTGCCGCTGCTGGAAGAACTGCGGGCGCTCCAGGACAGCCTGCGCCGGCATCAGGGGCAGCGCGTGGCGGAAGGCAAGCTGCGCCGCCTCATTCGCAAGGTGCGCCTGTTCGGGCTAACGCTGGCCCCGCTGGACATCCGCGAGGATGCCCGCCTGCACGCGGCCGCGCTGGAGGAACTGTTCACCGCCTACCACATGACCCCCGGCACCACCTACCTGGCCCTGCCCGAAGCCGACAAACAGGCGCTGCTGCTGCGCGAACTGGAAAACCCGCGCCCGCTGTTCCCGGCGGATATTAGCCGCTTCACCCCGGCCACGCAGACCATCATCCGCACCTGGCGCATGATTGCCGAAGCGCACCGGCGCTTCAGCACCGGCGTGATCGACACCTTCATCACCAGCATGAGCCAGAACCCCACCGATGTCCTGGGAATGCTGCTGCTGGCCAAAGAAGTGGGCGTGCAGGATGACCTGGACCTGGTGCCGCTGTTCGAAACGATTGACGATCTTCAGCGTGCGCCGGAGATTATGGCCACGCTGTTCCGTGCGCCGGCGTATCTGGCGCACCTGGCGCAGCGTAAAATGCGCCAGCAGATCATGATCGGCTATTCGGACAGCAGCAAGGACGGCGGCTACATCACCTCCAACTGGAATTTATACAACGCGCAGCAGCGCCTGAGCGATGTGTGCGCGGCGCACGGGGTCTCAATCGAACTGTTTCACGGGCGCGGCGGCAGCATCGGGCGCGGCGGCGGCCCCACCAACCGCGCCATCCTGTCGCAGCCGCCGCAGTCGCTGCGCGGGGGCATCAAAATCACCGAACAGGGCGAAGTGATCGCCTACCGTTACAGCAATGGCGAAATCGCCCGCCGCCATTTTCACCAGGTGTTGAACGCGGTGATGCTGGCCCTGGGCAACGCCGCCAGCGACCAGGTGCGCCCGGAATGGGCACAGACGATGAATCGCCTGTCCGAACTGGGGCAGCGGGCCTATCGCGGTTTTGTGTATGAAACCGAAGGCTTCATCGACTACTGGCAGCAGTCCACGCCCATCAATGAACTCTCGCAACTGCGCATCAGTTCGCGGCCGGCCAAGCGCGGCGGCAAAGGCGGTTTCGCCGCCATGCGGGCGATCCCGTGGGTCTTTTCGTGGATGCAGTGCCGGGCCATCATCCCGTCGTGGTTCGGCGTGGGCACCGCCTGTGCGCGTTTTTGCCAGGAAGCCGGCGAAGGCAGCGCCGGGCTGGCCCTGCTCCAGCAGATGTATCAGGAGTGGCTGTTCTTCCGCGCGTTGATCGAAAACACCCAGCTTGACGTGGCCAAAGCCGATATGGGCATCCTGGCGCTGTATGCCGAACTGGTGCACAACGTGGAGCTGGGCGAAGCCATGTATGCCCGCATCCGCGATGAACACGCGCTGACCACCAGCATGATCTGCCAGATTACCGGGCAATCCCGCCTGCTGGAACACGCGCCAGCGATGAAAAATTCGATTGATCGCCGTAACCCGTATGTAGACCCGCTGAATTTTTTGCAGGTGGAACTGCTGCGCGAACTGCGCCGGATGGAGCCGGACACGCCCGAGTATCAGCGCACGCTGGAACTGGTGCTGGCCACCATCAACGGCATCGCCGCCGGCATGAAAACCACCGGCTAAACGGCCGGGCCGGGGCCCGGTTCGGCCGCGCTGTCCCAGGGGTCGGCCAGGAAGCGCTGCACTTCCAGCAGGTAGCCATTGGGGTCGCGCACGAAAAAATGATAAATGCCATAGGTGTCGTTGACGCGCGGCGCATGTTCGCACGTCACCCCGTGCGCCACCAGCCGCGCATACCAGGCATCCACGTCCGGCGTGACGAAAGTAAAGATCACACCGTCCGGCGTGCGCGGGGTTGCCCGCTGGCACAGGCCCAGGTAAGCGCGGCCGCCAATGACGCGGTAAAGGCGGCACCCACCCTGATCCAGCGCCAGCGGCAGGCCCAGCGCCTGCTCATAAAACGGGGCGCTGCGGGCCAGGTCGGTGGTATACAAAAACGTGATCTGTTCGCTAACGGGCAGCATGTTGCACCTCCTCCGGGTTCAGGCCGCGCGGGCCAGTGCGCCGCGCAGGTATTCCAGCAGGCGATAGGCCGGAATGCCCGCCAGCGTGGCCCACAGCGGCAAATACCGCAGCGCCATCACATCGCCGCCGGTGAGCAGCAGGATGAGGGCCAGCAGCGCGGCGAAGGCCATGGTCATCTGCACGCGGATCATTTCCAGCGCATATTCTGGCGCATCGCAATCGGTATCAATCCGGCGGGTGGCGATCATGGTCAGGCCGAAGGCCACCAGGCTCAGGCCGCCCACGGCCAGCACGGGCCCGCTGAGGGCGGCCAGCGCCAGCCCCTGCCCCGCCAGCAGGACGAAACCCGCCCCCGCGGCCAGCA
Source organism: Anaerolineae bacterium (assembly GCA_025454495.1). Taxonomy (GTDB): domain Bacteria; phylum Chloroflexota; class Anaerolineae; order Aggregatilineales; family Phototrophicaceae; genus JALHOR01. Next base: position 13,360 of record JALOOI010000012.1, on the reverse strand, counting down.
GGGCCAGCAGCGCGTGGCGGCGCAGCGGCGGCGGCAGCAGCGCATCCAGCAGGAAAGCCAGCGCCACCGCGAACACCATCACCGTCTCGCCGGTGAGCGCCAGCAGCCCGGCCAGCGCCAGCACCGCCAGGCTGTCCGTCCAGCGGAAGGGCGGCCCCACCACCCGATTCACCAGGCGGCACAGGATGATGAGCGTGGCCAGGGGCAAAATGGCCGGCGCGGGGCCGCCCGCCAGCAGCGCCCCGGCCAGCGCCAGCCCGGCCGCCACCAGCGCCGAGCGCTCCCGATCAATATCCAGTTCGCGGGCCAGCACCCAGGCAATAAAGACGGCCGCGCCCGTCCAGAAGCCGGCGGCCACCGCCGCGCCTAAATCTGCGCCGCGCAGCAGCGCCAGGCCGCCGCTGGCGATGCCGCCGGCCAGCGTCAGCAGCAGGATGATCGCGTGATGAGGATAGGTGGGGTCGAGCGTTCGCCCGATGGAAGTGAACTGCGTAACCTGCGCCTGCATCTGCCGAAGATTTCCAAACATAGCCCGCCTCGCTGCAACATCCCGGAAATGTTCAGTGTAGCCAGCGCGGCTTAAGCGCAGCCAGGAATCGGCTGAGGCTTTACGGACTGCCGCTAAAAATTTCTGGCTGGCTGAGGAACTGCCCGCGCGTATCACGGGTGGCGGCGAACTGCTCCGGCGTGAGCAGCGACCAGAACAGGGCCGGCGTGGCGATTTGCCCGCTGCCCGCCCGCGCATAATCGGCCAGCAGCCGGAAGAAGGCTTCGGTGCCCACATCCTCGCGGATGTTGTGCAGCATTTGCACGCCGCGCAAATACACCGCATTGATGTAATCGCGCACGTTGTCAAATTCATACACCGTGCTATCGACGCTGCCGGTGGGGTTATACCAGCCCACGCGGAAATCCCACCACCAGTTTTTTAGCTCCGGGTAGTATTCTTCGTAGTAGATGTATTCGCTGTAGGTGGCCAGGGCTTCATCCAGCCAGGGGGCCAGCGCCGGGTCATTGCCCACGCGGGCATACCACCACTGATGCGACACCTCATGCACGGTGATGACGGTCAAAAAGTTACGCACGCCGCCCTCATACTGGTAAAACCAGTTGGTGCTGACGAAGACCAGCCCGCTGAATTCCATGCCATCGGGAAAATCGCCCTGGACGATGACCATGCGCCGGTGCGGGTACGGGCCGAACAGATCGCTGTACTGCTGCAAAGCCCGCGCCGCTTCCTGAAGCGCAAACAGGGCGCTGTCCGTTTGCCCCACCGCATTGGGGCGGATGGCATCCGGGAAGCTGTACATCTCCACCACCACCCCGCCGGGCGTGGTGACGGACTGCACGCGAAACACTTCGCTGAGGCTGATGGCAAAATCCCGCGCCTGGTAAAACTGATAGCGCCAGCGGTTGGGGGCAAGCTGTTCGATCTCGTCCGCCGGGGCGGCAATTTTCAGGTCGCCGGAGGCATTGTCCACCGTCAGCGTCACATCCCAGTCGGCCATGGCCAGCACGGCCTGCTCCCCGATGCTGTCCGGTTCCCGGATGAGCCATTCCGTGCCCACAATAGGCGCGACCACCGGCAGCCAGTAAGCCAGGTTCATCTGGCGCTCGCCGTAGCCAAAGAAGCCGCGGAACGCCGCCAGCCCCGACCCCACGCGGGGCGGCCGCACGGTAAAATCCAGCGTTAGCACGGCAGCACAATCCGGCTCCAGCGGCTGCGGCAGGGGCACAATCATCCGGTTGCCCTGCAAAGTCGCCGTCACGTCTTCGGTGCCGAGGCGGGCCGTTTGGAGCGCGAAGGCATTGTCCCAGCGATGCGCCTCCACGTTCAACACCAGTTCCAGCAGCCGCGCCCCGGAGGTATTGGGGTAATCAATCTGCTGCGTCACCGTGGCGGTTTTGGCCGCATAATCCAGCGTGGCCGTCACCGTATGGCGCGGGCGGCGCTCCGGCTGCGGCACACAGGCCGCCGACGTGGGCGCGGTGGTGGCGGCCGGCGTGGCGGTGGCGGCCGGGGTCTCCACCGCCTGCACCAGGCGCAGCGTCGTTGGCTGTGGCGCGGGGGTGTCCACACTGGCGATCCGCACATTGGGCACCGTGGCCACCGGGGTCAGCGCGTCCGGCGCGGGGGCCGCCAGGTTACAGCCGGCCAGCAGCAGCATAAGCAGGAAAAGGCAGCGTTGTGTGTTCATGGCGGCCTATCATAATGTCGTTAAAACCGCTTGACCAGAGCAATTCGGCGTAACACCCCGGCCGATTTTGTGTTATTCTGAACAGGATTATTTAGCATCACTAAGCACTTATACGGAGGGTGGCATGACAACCAGCCTGCATCCAGTGAATACCCGCATTGAACTGAGCGCCCAGGCCAAAGCCGTGCTGCGGCTGACGCGCTGGCGCGAACATGTGCCGTTTACCATCCCGCTGACGGTGGTGGGGGCCATGCTGGCCACCAGCCTCAACAACCTCACGCCGGATTGGACGCTGCTGCCGGTGACGGCGGCCAACATCCTGGCGATGTCCTTCGCCTTCATGATTAACGATGTGGTGGACGCGCCCGACGATGCGCTGAACCCGCGCAAGAAACAGCGCAACGTCATCAGCAGCGGCATCCTCAGCCACCGCGAAGGCATGGTGCTGTCGCTGGCGACGGCGCTGCTGGCGCTGGTGCTGTATGCCGTGGGCGGGGTGTGGGCGTTTGGCATCGGGGCGCTCACGCTGCTGCTGTGCTATCTGTATTCCGCGCACCCCCTGCGCCTGAAGGCCCGGCCCATCACCGATGTCGTGTCGCACGCGCTCATGCTCAGCGGCCTGCTGGTGATGACCGGCTACTTCACTTACGACTATCAGCCGGGCGTGGCCTGGTTCGTCATCCTGGCGGCGATTCTGTTTTCTGCCGGCGGGCAGTTCTACAACCAGGTGGATGATTACGAAGTGGACAAGGCAGCCGGCCTGCAAAATACCGTCGTCCTGATCGGCAAAGGGGCCACACAGTGGCTCATTTACACCTGCTACGCCGGGGCGCTGGTGTGCATGGGGCTGGCCATCTTCAGCGGGGCCTTCCCCGGCTGGCTGGGGACGATCCTCATCATCACCGTCTTCAGCAGCGCCCTGTTCCTGTGGGATACGGACATGCGCGGCAACCCGGCCGACCTGGGCGGGGCCATCCAGAAGCCGGCGCTGCTGGTGGCGAACATGGTTTCGCTGCTGTGGCTGGCGCAGGCCCTCGGTTTTCTGTCCTGAAGGCCGCGGCCGATTTTTCTTGCTTCAGTCGCCCCGGCAGACGTGCTAGAATCACGGGGATAGCAGCAGACGGGGCGATTGAACGACGATGAGCGAACTGCACAGCATCCTTTTCAACATGCACATTCTCTATTCCGTCCTCCTGGGCGCATATGCCAGCGTGCTGGCCGCGCAGCAGAAAGGCATTTCCGGCAATTACTGGGGAGCCATGCTGACGTACAGCGCCCTGGCCGGGATCACGCTGCTGGTGGGCATTGTGCTGTATGCCAGCGGCCTGCGGATTGAGCGCCCGAACATCTATTTTCTGTATATGGCCTTCCTGGTGGTGATTATGCCGGGGCTGTTCAGCCTGCTGCGCGGGCGTGATGACCGCAGCGCGGCCATCGCCTTCGCCGTCCTGGCGTTCTTCAACGCTTCGGTGTCCATCAGCATGTTCCAGCGCGGGCTGGTGGGGCCCTGGCAGTAACCGGCATGAGGACGCGCCGCCTGCCTCCGTGCCCGTGCTTGTGCCTGTGGGTGTGGCTGCTGCTGGCGCTGTGGCTGGCCGGCTGCGAAGCCCGCGCCACCCCGCAGCCGGCCGCGCTGCCCCCCACCGTGACCCCGGTGCCGGTGCCCACGCTGCCGCCGCCGCTGCGCTATGGCCTGCTGGCCAATACGGCCGGCTACGTGCGCGATCTGCCGTTGTTGCAGGCCGGCGGGCTGGTGGAGCAACTGGCCGATAACCGCACCGACAGCGGCATCCTGGCCGGCTATGATATTGTGGCGGCCTTTGGCACGGTGGAGGGCTGGCCCACTGCGCCGGTGTTCCCGCAGGTGGCGCTGGTGCTCCATGCCGCGCTGCCACCGCTGGACAGCGCCCCGGTGCGGGAAGCCGTCATCGCCGCGCTGAACCCGGCGGCCATCACCGCCGCGCTGGGCATCCCCGGCGCACAGGCCAACCCCCTCACCCCCGGCGACCCGGCACAACTGCGCACGGCGCTGGCCAACGCCGGCTATCCCGATGGGGTCGATCTGGTGTGGAAATATCGCCCTTTGCCCGGCGTGGATCAACTGCCGGCACAGTGGCAGGCGGCCGGGCTGCGCGTCAGCGGGGCGGCGGGCACCGACCTGGAAGACGATTTTACCGCCGGGCGGGCGCAGCTCCTGGTGATTGCCTGGGGCACGCCGGAGGAACGGGCGGACTGGGTGGCCCGCGCCGGCGCAGAACAGGTGATTGACCTGTACACGCTGCCGGTGAGCTACCGCGCCGCTGCCGCGCTGACGCTGGAATTTACGCCGGATGGCTTCCCGGTGGGCAGGCGCTAACCCCATGCATGTCATCCTCACCCACACCAACGCCGATTTTGATGCCATCGCCTCCATGCTGGCCGCGGCCCGCCTGTTCCCCGGCGCGGTGCCGGTGCTGCCGCAGCGCGTCAACCGCAACGTGAGCGAATTTTTAACGCTCTACCGCAGCGGGCTGCCTTTCATCACCCGCCAGGACCTGCGGCCGCGCCAGCGCATTACCCGCCTCACCATCACCGATACGCAATCGTTTGATGCCCTCAAAGGCACGCAGGCCGGGGCCCCCGTCCACATCATCGAGCATCATCGCCCGGAACGCCCGCCGGCCGCCCACGAAACGCTGGATTATCATGAACTGGGGGCCATCACCACCTGGCTGGTGGAGCAGCTTGAAGCGCAGCGCCTGCCGCTGACCACGCTGGAAGCCACGCTGCTGGCCCTGGGCATTTACGAAGATACCGGGATGCTCACCTACAGCGGCACCACCCCGCGCGATGTGCGGGCGGCCGCCTGGCTGCTGGAACAGGGCGCAGTGCTGGATACGGTGCGCCGCTTCCTGTCGCACCCGCTGAACGACGCGCAGCAGGCGCTGTTTGAGGCGCTGCTGGCCGGCAGCGAAAATTTTACCGTGCAGGGCTACACCATCACGCTGTGTACCGCCACCGCCGCCGGCGACATCGGCGGGGTGAATGCGGTTACGGCCCACCTGCGCGATGTGCTGGACGCGACCGCGCTGTTCGTGCTGGTGGCCACGCCGGAACTGGTGCAGCTTGTGGCCCGCAGCACGGCGGATGCGGTCGATGTGGGGGCGGTGGCGGCGCTGTTCGGCGGCGGCGGGCATGTGCGGGCGGCCGCCGCAGCCATCAGCGGGCCCACCCTGGACGAAGTACGCGCGGCCATTCGCGCTCGCCTGTATGAACAGGTGCAGCCGGCCGTGCGCGTGGTGGATTTGATGTCGCGCCATCCGCGCACGGTGAACGCCACGGACAGCCTCAAAGACCTCATTCCGCTGCTGCGGCGCATCGGCCATGAGGGCTACCCGGTGCTGGAAGACGGCCGCGTGATCGGCCTGCTGACGCTGCGCGATGCCGACCGCGCCCTGGAGCATGGTCTGGGCCGGGCCACCGCCCGCGAAGTGATGCAGGGCGGCATCCATACCCTCACCCCGGCGGCTTCGGTGCCGGCGCTGGAACAGTTGATGGTCAGCAGCGGCTGGGGGCAAATTCCGGTGGTGGATGACGCGGGCGCACTGCTGGGCATCGTCACCCGCACCGACCTGTTGAAGCACTGGGCACGGACGCACCCGGCCACCGCGCCACAGCCCCCCATCATCGCGCCGGCCGCGCTCAGCCGCCACCTGGGGGCCGCCGCCACCGGGCTGATCGACCTGATCGCAGCGCAGGCGCAGCAGGAAGACCGCGTGCTGTACCTGGTGGGCGGCGTGGTGCGCGATGTGCTGCTGGAGCGCGGCAGCAGCGATCTCGATTTTGTGGTGGAGAGCGATGCCATCGCCTTCGCCGGGCGGCTGGTGGCGCGTTATGGCGGCCGCCTGCACACGCACCCCCCCTTCGGCACCGCCCGCTGGCACCTGGCCGGGGCCGCGCTGCCCGGCGTGCCGCCGCAGCCGCCGGAGCATGTCGATTTTGTGACCGCCCGCAACGAATTTTATGCCCACCCCACCGCCCTGCCCACCGTTTACAGCGCCAGCGTGCGCCTGGATCTGGCCCGGCGCGATTTTACCATGAATACGCTGGCCCTCCAGCTCAGTCCGGCGGGCGCGGCCGGGCGCATTCTGGATATTTTCGGCGGGATGCAGGATATTGAGCAGCGGCTCATCCGGGTGCTGCACAGCCTGAGCTTTGTGGATGACCCCACGCGCATCCTGCGGGCAGTGCGCTTTGCGGAACGGCTGCAATTCGTCATTGAGCCGCGCACCACCGAACTGATTCAATCGGCGCTGCCCCTGCTGCGGCGCATCACCGGCGAGCGCCTGCGTCATGAACTGACGTTGATTTTGCAGGAAGCCGCGCCGGAACGCGCCCTGCTGAAACTGGAGGCCGCCGGGGTGCTGGCGGCCATTCACCCGGCGCTGCGCTTTGTGCCACCGCTGGATGCCGCCCTGCGCGACGGCCGCCGCGCCGGCCCGCCGCCCGGGGTGCCGCCGACAGAGGCGCTGTGGTTCGTGTGGCTGGCCCACCTGGACGAAGTGACGGACATCGCCGAAAGGCTGCTGTTCGGCGCGGGCAAAGTGCGCCTGTTCCGCGATGGCGCGCGCCTGTGGCAGGAACGCGCCCTGCTGACCGATGAGCGCCTGCGCCCCTCGCACCAGATCGCCCGGCTGGAACAGTGCGACCCGGACGCGCTGCGGCTGATCCCGCTGGTGCTGACCCCGGCCGAGCACACCGCGCTGGCCGCGCTGCTGGAACGCGCCCGCACGCTGCGCCCTGCCACCACCGGCGACACGCTAAAAAACCTGGGGGTGCCCCCCGGCCGCGCGTATAAGACCATTCTGGAAGCGCTGCGGGCCGCCTGGCTGGATGGCACCGTCACCGATGCCGCCGCCGAAACCGCGCTGCTGCAAACGCTGCTGCGCCAGTATTCATAAATCATTCTTGTGGAGGGACGACGATGCAGTATGTACGCATGGGCCGTACCGGGCTTCAGGTGTCGCGCATTTGCCTGGGCATGATGAGCTATGGCACTTCAAACTGGCGCGAGTGGGTGCTGAATGAGCCGGATGGCCACCCCATTGTGAAACGGGCAGTGGAACTGGGCATCAATTTTTTCGATACGGCCGATATGTATTCCATGGGCGTAAGCGAAGAAGTGACCGGCCGCTACCTGCGTGAATTTTTTGGGCAGCGCGAGGAGTATGTGCTGGCCAGCAAAGTATTCTTCCCCATGGGCAGCCGGCCCAACCAGGGCGGCCTGTCACGCAAGCACATTCTGGCCGGGGTGGAGGCTTCGCTGCGCCGCCTGCAAACCGATTATATCGACCTGTACCAGATTCATCGCTACGACCCGAACACGCCCATTGAAGAAACGCTGGAAGCGCTGCACGATGTCGTTAAAGCGGGCAAGGTGCGCTACATCGGGGCCAGCAGCATGTGGGCGTGGCAGTTCGCGCAGATGCAGCACACGGCGGAAAAACACGGCTGGACGCAGTTCGTCACCATGCAAAATCACTACAACCTCATCTACCGCGAAGAAGAACGCGAGATGAACCCGTTGTGCCTGGCGACCGGCGTGGGCCTGCTGCCCTGGTCGCCGCTGGCGCGGGGCTTCCTGGCGGGCAACCGCACACGCGGCGGCGGCGGCGCGACGGCCCGCGCCCGCAGCGATACCATGGCCCATGATTATTATTACAACGACAACGATTTTGACATCGTGGATCGGCTGAAAGAGGTGGCCCAGCGCCTGGGCCACGCCCCGGCCCAGGTGGCCATCGCCTGGCTGCTGCACCAGCCGGCCGTCACCGCGCCCATCATCGGCGCGACCCGGCTCAGCCAGCTTGAAGATGCCGCCGCCGCGGTGGAGATCGCCCTCACGGCAGCAGACCGGGTCTATCTGGAAGCGCTGTACACCCCGCGGGCCATCAGCGGCCACGCCTGAGGCCGGGCGGTATCAGGCGGGTCTCTCGGCCGGGGGCAGCGGTACCCCGGCCCGGGCCAGCTTCAGCAAAATCTGGCGGCGCGTATCCTGCATGGACATGTCGATGTAGGGGAAAGCCAGCCACACATTCATCAGGCCGAACAGGGCCCCGGTGGCCACGCGGAAGAAGGGCGCGGTTTCGCGCACCGGCCACAGGTCAAACGGGGGGTAGCTGAGAAGCTGGCTGAAGCCATCCAGCCCGATGGGCCCCAGGCCCACGATGACATACAGCCACAGCGGCACCGGGCGCAGCCGGCGGCGCACCCCCGGCAGGGCGTACAGGCAGCCCCCCACAAACAGCATCCCGTAAATGGCCACATCGCGGGCGCACAGCGTGGTCTTGTAGCCCATGTCCGCGCTGCCCCGAAAATCACGGGCGGCGAACTGCATCCAGATGGTGAACGATTCGGCTAAATCCGCTTCGCTAACCGGCCCCACCAGCGGCTGGCGGGCATACAGTTGATAGTAAAAGGCATAACTGCTCAGGTAATCGGGGTCATCATACACGAACTGCTCAAACGGCTGATACGGCGTAAAGGCCGCGGCGCGGGGGTAAAAAGGCTGTTCGCCATACAGGAAGATGGAACGAAAGGCGAACTGATGGCACATGGGGCTGTAGAGGGTATACAGCACCCCGGCCGGCCCCGTCAGCCCCAGGTGCATCAGCGTGGGGGCGATCCACGGCAGGCCGGCGTAGAGGCCGATGATAACCAGGGCATAGCGCAGCCAGCGCTGCGTCACCTTCAGCAGCCACAGATTGAGGCGTAAACCACGCGACGGACGGGGCGTTTCAGTCATGGCGGGCACGTTCCTTCACAAAGGGCAGCAGGGCCGCCCGCAGCCGGTCTTCGGTCACTGCGCCGTAAAACACGGCGCTAATGAAGCCATCCGGCGCAATCACAAAAGTAGATGGCTGGCCGCGCAGCGCATACAGGCGCTCCAGGCGGCGGGCCGGGTCCAGCAGCAGGGGGTACGTCAGCCGCTGCTGCTGTGCCCATTGTGCCACAACCGCCGGGGCTTCGCCCATATTAATCGCCAGAATGTGCAGATTCTCATAGTCGTCGTACAGCGTTTGCAGCAGCGGCATCTCCGCCAGGCAGGGGGCGCACCAGGTGGCCCAGAAGTTGAGCAGCACCGGCTGCCCGCGTAAAGCCAGCAGCGCCACCGGCTCGCCCTGCACCTGGTCAAGCTGGAACAGCGGCGCGGAATACCCCGGTTCCGGCGCGGCCAGCCCCACCCCGGCGATATACACGCCGGTATAGCGGGCACGTTCCGGCAGCCCGGCCGCCGCCAGCAGCAGCCCGGCCAGCAGCAGCAGCGCCAGCGCCAGCCCGCTGAGCAGAATTTTGAGCCTCATACGCCGTGGGCCTTCATCGCAACTTCATCACTCTCCGTTAATCTTAGCCGCAGGATCGATTATAATGATGCTCCACCGGCCGCACAGCGGCGGCCGCCGCAGGGAGCACAGGTGGCAGCATGGCAGTCAACCGGCAGGATTACCTCAACATACTGGAACAATCGGCCAGCCGGGTGCCCTTCTGGGCCCGCAGCACCAACCCCATTGTCCGCCGCCACCTGGGGCTAAACTGGCGCACCATCCCGCCGGAAATCCGCCCTTTCGTCACCGGCTATGCGGCCTGGGCGGTGGTGTTCGCCGTGGGCATGGTGCTGCCCTTCGTCCACCTGGTCACTGCCACCCTGGTGATCGCCTCCATGATTTTACTGCCCTTTGTGGCGCTGCTGTATGCCCATGTGCTGGTGAGCATCGCCATCACCGCGGCCGATGCCATGCAGGAAGAAATGCGCCATGATACGCTGTCGCTGCTGCGTACCACGCCCATGTCGCTGGAGCAAATTTTCCTGGGCAAAATCGCGGTGGCGCTGTGGAAGCGCATGGATGATCTGATTCTGGTGGCCCAGAGCGTGCTGGCCTTCATGCCGCCCATCCTGCTCAGCCTGTACGCCGGCTACTGGATGCTGGATGCGTACCCGGTGCTGTCGCAGGGGGTGATCCTGATCGGGCTGCTGGCGGCGCTGCTGCGCGTGGTGCTGGAACCGCTGTTCATCGGGGCGCTGGCGGTGCTGGTGAGCGTGCTGGTGCCGCATCGCAGCATCGCCCTGACCACCACGGTGGGGCTGAGCGTCTTCTATTTCGTCATCCTCAACATGCTCAGCCACCTGCCCGCCATCCGCGGCGGCGAAAAGCTGCTGGATGGCACGGTATCGTCGCCGGTGCTGCCGCTGATCTTCGTGGCCGATTTTGTGCTGCCGGTGCTGCTGCCGGCGCTGCTGGCCTGGCTGCTGCTGCGGGCAGCGGTGCGCGTCGTCACGGCGGATTAGCGCAGCAGGGCCGTCACTGCGTCATCGGTGATGACGAGGCGCTCCAGCGTATAGCGGGCCCCGCCGGTCTCCACGGCCACCTGGCGCAGCAGATCATTGGCGGTGGCCGTCACCTGCTCCACCAGGGCGCTCAGTTCGCCGGGCGGTGTGCTGAACAGCACGCCATTCACATCCACGCCGGCGATTTCCAGGCGGCTGGCGGCATTTAAACGCAGCACGATGCCGGCCGGCTGCCACAGGCCCGCCTGCGGCACCAGAAATTCCCCGCGCACAATCACCCCGCCGGGGCGCAGGTCAAAGGTCACATTGCGTACTGCGTCGCCGGCCGGGCTGCACACCGTGGTATAGCGGCGGCACAAATCCAGCAGGCCGGTTTCATCCACCGCCGCCTGCACCACCGTCTGCGCTGTGCCGGCCGCGCTGCCCACCACGACCGACACGCCGCCGCTGTTCACCTCGCCCAGGCTGCGCCGGCCCAACTGCCCGGCATCCACCACGATGGCCGCCGGGGGCAGCGCCGCCGGATTGTTGACCACGGGCAGCGCCACCTCCGGCACGGCAAACACGCTGTCGGTTTGCCCGGCCGGCTGGAACCCGGCCACCCGCAGCGCCAGCTCCGGCGCAAAACGCAGCCCCAGCAGCCCCAGCGCCACCACACACACCGCGCTGGCCACCAGCACGGCCCCGCAGCCACAGGCGATGAACGGCCACGCCGGCCGGCGGCGGGCCGGGTATCTTTGCACACGCATCAGCACCCCAAATTCTGCATTTTCTGCTACACTGTGAAAATACCACTTCATTGTAGCGGAGATACCCATGCGGAAATATATCACGCTGGTGCTGCTGTTGAACATCGCCCTGCTGAGCGCGGCCTGGATCAGCGCCAGCGCCCCGCTGACGGAAGGTACCCGCGGTGCGCCGGGCGTGGGCGACCCGTATTTCCCGGAACTGGGCAACGGCGGCTACGACGCACAGCACTTCCGCATTGGGCTAACGGTGGATTTGAACGAGCGCCACCTGGCCGGCACCGTGACCATGCAGGCCATCGCCACCCAGGATTTAAGCCAGTTCAACCTGGATTTTCTGGGCTTCAGCATCGAGCAGTTGACGGTGAACGGCGTGCCGGCTACCTACAGCCGCGCCGGCCGCGAATTCATCATCACGCCCGCGGTGCTGCTGGCTAAAGACAGCCCGTTTGAAGTGCTGGTGCGCTACCAGGGCACGCCGGGGCAGTATGACGGCCTCAGCAGCCAGCCCTTCTCCGGCGGCTGGCAGCATTATCCCGGCGGGGTGTACGTCGCCAGCCAGCCAGATGGCGCGTCGCTGTGGTACCCCACCAACGATCACCCGCAGGACAAAGCCACCTACAGCTTTGCCATCAGCGTGGATGCGCCCTATATTGTGGCCACCAACGGGCAGCTTCAGCGGGTGGAGGACGACGGCGCAGGCCGCCGCACGTTCTACTGGGAAACCCGCGACCCCACCGCCAGTTATCTGGTGACGGTCAACATCGCGCAGTTCAGCCGCCAGGAGCAGGAAGGCGAGGTGGTGCTGATCCGTAATTATTTCCCGGCAGATAAGCAGGCACAGGCCGAAGCCGTCTTCGCGGAAACGGATGCCATGCTCGGCTTTTTTACCGGCATCTTTGGCGATTATCCGTTTGAAGTGTACGGGGCCGTGGTGGCGGATAAATCGCTGCCGTTTGCACTGGAAACACAAACGCTGTCGCTGTTTGGCACCAACGTCCTCAACGACTCGCTCCAGGCGCAGATCGTCATCGCGCATGAGCTGGCGCATCAGTGGTTCGGCAACAGCGTATCAGTACATACCTGGCGCGACATCTGGCTGAATGAAGGCTTCGCCACTTACGCCTCGGCATTGTGGGTGGAACACCGCTACGGCCGGGCGCGGTTTATGACGCTGATGCAGGACTGGTACCGGCTCATCTCCAATCCGGCCTTCATCCTCACCGCCCCTCCCGCCGGCGATCCGTCGGCCGCCCGCATGTTTCACCCGGTGGTGTATTATCGCGGGGCGTGGACGCTGCACGCGCTGCGGCAAAAAGTGGGCGATGAGACGTTCTTCAACATCCTCAAAATTTATTACCAGCGCTACCAGTATGGTAACGCCCAAATTGCCGATTTTGTCACCGTGGCCGAAGCCGTCAGCGGGCAGTCGTTGCAGGATTTCTTCACCGGCTGGCTGTATCAGCAGGCGCTGCCGGAGCCTTGATGGTGCAGGGCGGGCAGCAGGCGGGCCTTTTCGCGGATGAGGGCCCGCGCTTCGTCCAGGCTGCGGGCCGTATACAGATAATGCGTGGTCTGGAAGCCGGCCCGCCGCGCCACATCAATAAAAGCCTGCACAATGGCCCCCGGCTGCACAAAAATCACCAGACCCTGATTCGGCGGCAGGCGTTTTTCGGCGTAGCGGGCCCCGGCCAGCAAATTCGCCGGCGCAACCCGGCTGTGCGTCATATCCAGCACGATATGCACGTAATGCCCGGTCTGCGCCAGCCGCGCCGCCGCCTCATCCACCACCTGTAAGTATTCCTCAATCGTCCACAACGGCGCGAACTGTTCCAGCAAAATGGTATGATCGGCATCATCCCAGGACATCTGTATCGGCATCGTATCACTCCGGGTCTTTATTGTAATATAGCACAATAAAGTCCTCGAAGTACAGAGGAAAAATGAGGCCGCCGCGGTCAAATTCACGAATCTTAATTGTTCTTTGCAGAGGCTTAATCCACAGCCCGCCACCGCTGACGAAAATGGGCCACGCCGCGGCCGGTCAGTTCGCCGCCATGCCCGAAGCAGATGGCCGCCGGGGGCGGGTT